>JBFYZW010000659.1:0-9304 GCA_041309305.1 Deltaproteobacteria bacterium
GCCGACAAGGCGAAGGCGCTCGGCGCGAAGGGGTGAGGAGGTGCGGCGGTGATCGAACGCTACGAGACGGCGGCGATGCGCGCGCTGTGGAGCGACGCGGCGCGCTTCGCGCTTTGGACCGAGGTCGAGCTGGCGGTGTGCGAGGTCTGGCACGCGCGCGGCGTCATCGACGGCGAGGAGATCGCCGCGCTGCGCGGCGCGCGCCCACCGAGCGCTGCCCGGGTCGCCGAGTTCGAGGCGACCACCCGGCACGACGTCGTCGCCTTCGTCCGCGCCCTCGGTGAGTCGGTGCCGCACGCCGCGGTGCGCCACCTGCACCGCGGGTTGACCAGCAGCGACGTCGTCGACACGGCGCTGTCGTTGGCCATCCGCCGCAGCCTGGCGGTCGTGCGCCAGGCGACCGTCGCGTTGCGCGAGGCGGTCGGTCGGCGGGCGCGCGAGCACCGGATGAGCCTCTGCGTCGGCCGGACCCACGGGATGCACGCCGAGCCGATGACCTTCGGCCTGCGCCTGGCCACCTGGTACACCGAGCTCGGCCGCGACCTCGAGCGGCTCGACCGGGCGGCCGAGACCATCGGCGTGGCCAAGCTCTCCGGCGCGGTCGGCACCTTCAGCCAGACCGATCCGGCGTTCGAGGCGGCGGTGCTCGAGCGGCTGGGCCTCGCCGCCGAGCCGGTCGCGACCCAGGTGGTGCCGCGCGATCGACACGCCGAGGTGCTGACCACGCTGGCGTTGCTCGGCGCCGGGCTCGAGCGCTTCGCCACCGAGATCCGCTCGTTGCAGCGCACCGACCTGCGCGAGGTCGAGGAGCCGTTCGCCGCCGGGCAGACCGGCTCGTCGGCGATGCCGCACAAGCGCAACCCGGTGCTCTGCGAACGCGTCTGCGGCATGGCGCGGCTGTTGCGCGCCCAGGCGCTCGCCGGCCTCGAGAACGTTGCGCTGTGGCACGAGCGCGACATCAGCCACTCGTCGGCCGAGCGGGTGATCTTCCCCGACGCGTTTCACCTGGTGCACACGATGCTGACCGATCTGACCGGGGTCGTCGGCGGCCTGACGGTCAACGTCGAACGGATGCGACGCAACCTCGAGGCCACCGGCGGCCTGGTCTTCAGCCAGAGCGTCCTCGGCGCGCTGCTCGATCGCGGCATGGACCGCCAGGCGGCCTACGCGGCGGTGCAGCGGGCGGCGATGCGCACCTGGACGGGCGAGGTCGGCTCGTTCCGCGCCGCGCTCGCCGAGCAGCCCGAGCTCGGCGCGGTGCCGGCGGCGGTGTGGGATGCGGCCTTCTCGCTCGCGCCGTTCACCCGTCACGTCGACGCGCTGTTTGCGCGCGCCGGGCTCGAGGAGGGTTGATCCATGGCGGCGGTGGTCATCGTCGGCGCGCAGTGGGGTGACGAGGGTAAGGGCAAGATCACCGACTACCTGGCGCAGGGCGCCGACGCGGTGGTCCGCTACCAGGGGGGCAACAACGCCGGCCACACGATCGTCGTCGGGCCGCAGACCTACAAGCTGCACCTGGTGCCCTCGGGGATCCTCTACCCGGACAAGGTCTGCGTGCTCGGCAACGGCGTGGTCATCGACCCGGACGTGCTGCTCGGTGAGCTCGACGCGCTCGCCGGCCAGGGGATCGCCACCGCCGGCCTGCGCATCTCGTCGCGCGCCCACTTCATCCTGCCGACCCACCGTCTGCTCGACGAGCTGGGCGAGAAGCGCAAGGGCAAGGCGGCGATCGGCACCACCGGCCGGGGTATCGGCCCGGCCTACCGCGACAAGATCAACCGCAGCGGCATCCGCCTCGGTGACGCCGGTGAGCCGGAGCTGCTCGCCGAGCGGGTCAAGGCCCACCTCGAGGAGCACGGCGCCGAGCTCGGCGACCAGGTGTGGGACCACGCCCGCTTGACCGCCCACCTGCAGGCCGCCTGGGCGCGCTTGCGCCCGCACATCACCGACACCGCGGTGCTGCTCAACGATCTGCTCGACCGCGGCGGCCGGGTCCTGCTCGAGGGCGCGCAGGGGGCGCTGCTCGACATCGATCACGGCACCTACCCGTTCGTCACCTCCTCGAGCCCGACCGCCGGCGGCGCCTGCACCGGCAGCGGCATCGGCCCGACCCGCCTGAAGGTCGTGGTCGGCGTCTCGAAGGCCTACACCACCCGGGTCGGCGCCGGGCCGTTCCCGACCGAGCTCGAGGACGAGGTCGGCGAGGGGCTGCGCCGCCGCGGCCACGAGTTCGGCACCACCACCGGCCGGCCACGCCGCTGCGGGTGGCTCGACATGGTCGCGCTGCGCTACGCGGCGCGCCTGAACGGCATGACCCACCTGGCGATCACCAAGCTCGACGTGCTCGACGAGGTCGACGAGATCCGGGTCTGCACCGCCTACCGCGTCGACGGCGAGGTGGTCACCCACTTCCCGGCCGCGGTCAGCGCGCTGGCCCGGGTCGAGCCGGTCTACGAGACGTTGCCCGGG
The DNA here is from genome assembly GCA_041309305.1 of Deltaproteobacteria bacterium. Classification (GTDB taxonomy): domain Bacteria; phylum Myxococcota; class XYA12-FULL-58-9; order XYA12-FULL-58-9; family XYA12-FULL-58-9; genus JBFYZW01. The sequence goes on from JBFYZW010000659.1 coordinate 2,470, forward strand.
TGGCGGCGGGCGACCGTCGCGGCGCGCGACTGGAGCGACCTGCCGAGCCGGGCGATGGCCTTCGTCACCCGCCTCGAGCAGCTCTTGCGCCTGCCGGTGGCGATCGTCAGCGTCGGCGCCGATCGGGTGGCGACCTTCGCCCGCCTGGGCGTCTGGGAGGGGCTGTAGCGCCGCCGCGGCTCAGAAGACGCCGATCGAGAAGTGCAGGCGCGGCGTGATCGGCTCGCCGTTGCGCCGCCGCGGATCGGTGTTGAAGCCGAGGTCGAAGGCCAGCGGGCCGATCGGGGTCGAGTAGCGTACGCCGATGCCGGTGCCGACGCGCAGCGCCAGCTCCTCCTCGCTCGGCACCCGGATCCACAGGTTGCCGGCGTCGACGAACAGGCCGAGCGACAGGCTGTCGCTCCAGGGCAGCGGCAGGCGCGCCTCGCCCTTGAAGAGCACGAACAGCTCGCCGCCGCCGGTCAGCGGCGGATCGGTGGCGGTGCGCGGGATCGTCTCGCAGCCGACCGGCGCGGTCTGGCCCAGGTCGGTGCGGATGACGCAGGCGTCCTCGGGGATGAGCGTGCCCCCTTCGGGGAAGCCGCGCAGCGTGCCGCGGCCGCCGAGGAAGAAGCGCTCGTCGATCGGCACCTTGCCGTCGAGCAGCCGGATCCAGCCGCCGCGCGCCGAGGCGGCGAAGACCAGCGCGCCGACCGGCCAGTAGCTGCTCAGGCTGCCCTCGACCTTGGCGAACGAGAAGGGCTCCTCGAGCGCGGCGCTCGGGTCGGGCTGCGAGCGGCCGAAGGCGTAGAGCGCCTTGGCGCCGGCGAAGAACCCGCGGCTCGGGTTGAACGGGCTGTCGCGCTGGTCGACGGTGAACGACGGGCCGATGGTGAAGGTGCGGCGCAGGCCGCGGTCGATGCGCCGCCGGTTCTGGGTCGTGTCGGAGCAGAAGTCCTCGCCGGGGATGTCGACGTTGGTGGTGCACTGCAGGTTGGTGAGCGAGATCTGCGGCTCGAGGCCGACAGTCAGCCAGGAGGTCGGCATCAGGTCGACGCCGAAGATCGCCGAGATCGAGTCGAGCGAGTAGGAGATGGCGTTCTTGCGCTCGTGGATCAGGTCGACGCGCGCCGCCGGATCGCCGAGCAGCTCGGTCCAGCGGGGTGACTGCAGGCCGAGGCGCACCTCGCGCTCGACCTGGGCCAGGAGATCGAACTCCTCGTAGCGCTCGCGCATGCTGTCCTGGTGGATGCCGTAGAGGTTGAAGAAGACCTTGCGGTTGACCCGCAGCGAGCTGGTGAAGGTGGAGGCGGTGCCGAGCACGTTGATGTGCGCGTACGAGACGCGGGCGCGCGGGCCGTACTCGGACGACAGTCCGACGCCGAGCTCGACCGGTTGGCGCGGGCGCTCGGTCACCGCGGCGACCAGGTCCTTGAGCTCCGCCGGCTTCTCCTCGTCGATGAGCTTGACGCGCACGCTCGAGAAGACGCCCAGCGCGGCCAGCGCCCGCTGGTCGGCGAGCACCTGCTCGAGCCGGTAGTAGTCGCCGGGCTTGAGGCTCAGGCGGTTGCGGATCACCGACTCGCGGGTGAAGCGGTTGCCGCGCACCAGGATCCGCTCGATGTGCACCTGCGGCCCCTCTTCGAAGCGGAAGGTCACCTCGGCCCGGGTGTGGTCGTCGCTGACCGCGACGTCGGCGAAGGCGTTGGCGTAGAGGTAACCGACGTTGCGGTACTGGCGCAGCAGCGCGATGCGCGCCTCCTCGACCCCGTTGGCCGAGTAAGGCGCGCCGGGCAGCTGCGGCACGCCGCCGAACTGGCTGGCGGCGGTGCCCTCGACGGTGGCGAGCAGCTCGCCGGCGGTGAACGCCTGGTTGCCGCGGAAGGCGAGCGAGGCGATGCGCGTCTGCGGGCCCTCGTCGACCGGGACGTTCAGCCGCACCTCGGCGTCGACGACGCTCTCCTGCGCCGGGCCGACGCGGGCGAGCAGGTAGCCGCGGTCGCGGTAGGCGCCGCGGATCTCCTCGAGGCTGCGCTCGACCAGCTCTGGCAGCCAGCGCTCGCCGGCCGGCGGCGCCGGGCGCTCGCAGCCGGCCCGTGGGCGGCGCGGTTCGGCCAAGCCGCGCGGCGCCAAGAGACAGCGATCGGCGGCGCGCAGGCGCTCGAACAGCGCCGCCGGCTCGAGGGAGCGCTCGAGGTAGGAGCGGACCTGCGCCGCGAGCACCTCCGGCGCGAAGGCGGTCGCGCCGACGAAGGTCAGCTCGGTGAGGCGGAACACCGGGCCCTCCTCCACGGTCAGGGTGTGGTGCTGCTCGCGCCGGCCGGGGTCGACGGCGGTGCGCCGGGTGACCTTGACGTTCTGGTGGCCGAGCCGCCGGTAGGCCTCGCGGATCCGGTGGCTGAACAGGTCGAGGTCGCCGGGCTGCAGCGCCGCCTTGCCGCCGGGCCACAGGGACCACAGGTCGGCGCGGCTCAGGCGCCGGTTGCCGGCGACGGCGATGATCACGCGGTCGCCGGCGAAGACCGGGATGGTGACCCGCAGACCGTCGCCGACCTCGGTGAGCTGCACCGGCTCGACTCGGGCGGTGAGGAAGCCGTGGCGGCGGAGCAGCCGCTCGAGCTCGGCGAGGGCGGCGTCGATCCGCGTCAGGTCAGCGACGTCACCCGGCGCGAGCGGGAGCAGCCGCTGGAGCAGGCGACGCTCCAGGCGCGGGTCGCCGACGACCTGCAGCTCGGCGATGCGTCGCGGCTCACCCTCGCTCACCTCCAGCCGCAGCTCGACCTGGGTCGCCTCAGCGTCGCTGGCCTGGGTGACGCTGACCCGAGCGGCCGGAAAGCCGGCGCGCCGCAGGTGCTCGAGCGCGCGGCGGGCGAGGGTCGGCGCGGTGCGTTTGTCGAGCTCGGCGCCGATCTCGAGGCCGAGCGCGCGTCGCAGCGCCGCCGGATCGGCGCTCTCGAGCCCCTCGATGGCGAGCCGGGCCAGGCGGCGGATCGGCCGGACGTAGAAGCGCAGGCTGACCGACCCGGAGATGCGCTCGGCGGTAACGCCGACGTCAGCGAAGCGACCGAGGGCGTAGATGCGCTTCAACGCGGTGGCGAGGTCCTGGGTGGCGAGCAGGTAGCCGGGCTGGATGTCGATCAGCGCGCGCAGCTCCTTGGCGTCGATCTCGTCGGGCGCGTCGACCTCGACCGCGACGACCGGGACGCCGCGGTAGGAGGCCAGCGGGTCGCCGGTCAGCTCGCCGCCGGCCAACCAGCCGGCGAGGATGAAGGCGCCGGCCAGGCTCACCGGAACTCCCAGCGCAGCTGGAGATCGAGCCCGAAGTCGCCCAGTGAGACGTTGCTGGCGCTGATCCAGGTGCCCTGCACCGCGGCGACGTCCGACAATTGGTACTCGACCGCGAAGGTCTGGTCGTCGAGCTCGTCGAGGCTGCGGGCGTAGCGCAGCTGCAAATTGCTGCCCAGCTCCTTGCCGAGGATGACCCGGGTGGTCGAACGCCGGAAGTGGGTCGACCAGCCGCTCTCCAGCCGCACCTGATCGAGCTTGATCGGCAGCAACTTGCGCACCTTGACGTCCATCCCCGACACCGCCCACAGCGCGTCGAGCCCGCTGGCCAGCACGGTGGAGGTCAGCGGGTTCGACTCCTCGCCGGCGGTCTGCCGTTGGCTCATCTGCTCCTCGAGCTGGGCGAGGCGCAGGCCGAACTGCAGGCAGGCGAGCACGTCCTCCGAGCTGACCGGGCCGTCCTGGTCCTGGCCGCGGGGCACGACGTTGTACTGGCTCGAGTTGCCGTGCACGTCGACGCCGATCTTCATGCCGCAGGCCTGGGTGGTGGCCCGCAGATCGAACTGGGTCGCGACGCGGAACTCGTCGACGAAGTCGATCGTCCCGCGCTCGACGACGAACTCGTTGTTGCGGTAGCGGGCGCGGCCCCACAGCGGTGTCGCGGTGCCGATGAGACCGACGCGCTCGGTTGTGCCGGTGACCGTGACGTCGACGCGGAACTCGGCCTCGGCCATCGTGCTGGACAGCAGCACGTTGTTGGCCGCGACCACGCCAACGGCGAGCCGGACGGCGCGGTCGGGGTCGAAGGCCGGCACGCGCAGCGGTGGAGCGTTGCGGCGCGGGATCAACCGATCGAGATCGAGGTTGGCGGTGTACTGCAGGCCGGCGAGCTTCAACCGGCCGCGCAGCAAGAGATCGTCGAGCGGACCGACGAGGTTCAGGTCCCCGCTCAGAGCGGCGGACAGATCCGCCTGTGGGCGCAGCGTGACGTTGGCGACGCTCACCCGCAGGTCGAGGTCGGAGTGTCCGGCGGCGGGCAGCAGCAGCCGCCCGGACAGGCCGAGGCGGCCGCCGCCCCAGGTGGCGCTGCCGGTCTCCAGCGACGCGGTGCGCCCGGCGAAGACGACTCGGGCGTTGATGTTGTCGAACGGCTCGTCGAGGGCGGTCAGGCGCAAGCCGCCCTGCTTGATCTCCACCGCGCCGTTCAACCGGGGTGTCTCGAGCGAGCCGAGCACCCGGGTGTCGAGCTCGAGCGCGCCGCGCTGCCAGCGCATCGGACCGATCGCGCCGGCCGACTTGAGCTCACCGCTGCCGCGGATGGTCAGGTCGAGCTCACCGGCGGCGCTCACCGAGCCGACGGCGCCGAGCTGGATGCCGGTGCCGGCGAGCAGCAGATCGTCGACCATCGCTCGGCCATCCGACCAGTGCACGCGCAGCGGGCGGGCCGCGGTCAACTCGAGCCCGCGCCAGGCGAGGGCGACGTCGTCGAGCCGCAGGTCGGCGAGGATCTGCGCCGGCGCGGTGAGATCGCCCTGCGCGAACATCGTGCCGGTGCAGCTGAGCTGCAGGTCGTCGGGCAGCGGCCAGAGCGCGCCGACGCCGAGCTGGCGGAAGGTCACCGTGGTCGTGAACGGGGCGTGGCGGCCGAGGCGGATGGTCGCGTCGAGGGCCGCGCGACCGTCGAGCGTCGTTCCGGTGACGGTGAGCGAGCCCTGGTCGAGGCGAGCGGTCAGCGCCGTCTTCGCCAGCTGCATCCCGGAGACGGCGAGTGCGTCGAGCTCGAGTTGCGCCTGCCCGGAGAGCGCCGCCGGTGGTCCGTCGAGCGCCAGGGTCCCGCGCAGCTCGCCCGCGAGCGCCGCGGCGCCGAGCAGCGGGTCGAGCAGGCCGAGCGACAAGCGTGAGGTCTCGGCTCGGGCCTGCAGCGTGCCGTCGTCGCGCCAGGCGACTCGCCCGCGCAGCTCTCCCCCGTCGCGGGTGGCGACGACGTCGCTCCACACCCGCGTGCCGGTGTGCGCGAAGCCACCGGTGAGGGTGAGCTCACCGACCAGGTTGTCGTCGATGCGCAGCTGCGGGCTGCGCAGCGCATACGTCCCGTCCGGGCGGGCCAAGAAGCCCTGCAACGTCACCTCGCCGCCGAGCGAGGCGGCGAAGCGCTCGGCCAGCGCCGGCTCGACGCCGAGCGTCTGGAGCAGGTCGGGCGCCGCGAGGCGGGTGATGATCAGGCGCCCGCGCACCCGCGGCTCGGCGGCGCCGAGGTCGAGCTGCCCGGTGGCCTGGATCAGGCCCTCGCCGCGGCGGATGTCTGCCCGCTCGATAGCCATCACCCCGTCGCGGACGACCAGCGTGCCCATCACGTCGCCGAGCGGGAAGCCGCCGACCGCGAATTCCTCGAGCGCGACGGTGCCGCTGATCGTCGGCTGGTTGTACGGCCCTTCGATCGTCGCGCCGATCGCGCCGCGGCCGGCGAACGGGATGGCGGCGATGTCGCCGACGTCGGCGACGTTCATCTGCTCGCTCGCGGCGTGCAGGTCCAGGCCGGTGTCGAAGTTGAAGTGTAGCGCCCCCTCGACTTTGAGGGTCGAGCCGGCGCGGCTGAGGGTGATGCCGCGCAGGTTGACCGCGCGGGTGGTGATCTCGGCGCCGCCCTGGATGTCGACCTGCGGCATCGCCAAGATCAGGAACGGATCGTCGGCGCGGAAGCTGCGGTCGCGGACGGCGAAGTTCTCGACCGTGCCGCCGAGATCGATGAGCAGGCGGAACGGGGTGAGTGAGCCGCTGCCACGCGCGTCGGCGCTGAGCTGCAACGGCACCCAGGTGTCGGCCTGGCCGACCAGCTCGAGGATGTGCGGCAACGAGGCGCGGTGCAGCCGCGCGTTATAGGTCAACGGCAGGCCGCTGGTCAGCTCGATCGTCGCGCTGCCGGTGACCGCGCCGGCGGACGGGTGGTCGACGCGCACCGAGTCGAGCTGCACCCGGTCGCGCGACAGAGTAGCGGCCAGCGCGGCCTGGCCGAGAGCGCGGCCGGCGAAGGTCAGGTCGGTCAGGCTCACCTGCGCGGTGGCGAGCGGGGCGGCCGGTGTGCCGTGGAGCCGGGCCTCGAGCACGAGCTCGCCGCCGAGCGGTTCGGCGACGCCGGCGGCCTCGAGCAGCCGCGCGACCGGCGCGCGCCCGCGCAGCTCGAGGTCGAAGCGGGGGATCCCTTCGAGCTCGACCCGCCCGGCGGCGTTGAGCGTCACTTGCCTGAGCGCCAGCCAGGAGCGCGCGATCTCCAGCCCGGCCGGTCGGTCAAAGGAGCCGAGCAGCTCGCCGCGCAGCACGGTCTCGAAGCCGACCGTCGACCCGGGGCGGACGAGCCGCGCGTCCGGCACGGTGAGGCTGACCTGCCGGCCGCGCAGCGACTGCACGACGGTCAGGTCGGTGCGCCGAACCGTCAGGGTGGCCTCGTCGAGCAGCACCTCGAGATCGGTGTTCCAGACCCGGAGCTCGCCGATGTCGAAGCCGAGGCTCGGGCTCTCGATCTCGGCCGGCGCCGGCGGCGGGCCGGGCTCGGGCGCGCGGGGCGGCGCCTCGG
>JBFYZW010000660.1:0-3889 GCA_041309305.1 Deltaproteobacteria bacterium
CGCACCTACCAGGCGCTCGCGGCCCTGTACGACGCGCCGCTCGACGACGCGGCGAAGCGGCAGCAGAAGACCGCGCTGCTCGCCGCCCTGCAGGCGGAGCTCGGCAGCGCGGCGCCGCCGAACAACGCGATGCTCGAAGGGTACCGCAGCTACCGGGTCGGTCAGGCGGGCCTCGCCCGGCTGCTCGCCGCGTGCGGCGGCGAGCACCGCCGCCTGCTCGGCGCGCTCTCGACGCTGGCGCCGTCCGACTTCAACGCGCCGCACCTCGCCGAGCTCGACCCGCTCTTCGACCGGCTGACGCGCGCCGGCTGCCCGGCGGCGCGCTGAGTCACCCGCTGCTGCGCGTCCACGGACGGTCACGCCTTCCGATCGCCAGCAGCGGCGTCGCCCGAGGGAGAACCGCCAACGGGGTGTGCGCGCATCGCGCACCCCCGTTTGGGTCAGGGGAGCCGCGCGCGGCGCAGCACCGCGCTGCCGGCGCCGACCGCCCACAGGTCTGCGCTCGGCGAGCCCCACAGCCCCTGCAGCCGCTCACCCGCGTGGCTGATCACGGTCGACCAGCGATCGCCGTCGAAGCGGAGCAAGGTGCTGCGCCCGCTCGGCGCCGCGGTGATCGCCCAGACCTCGCGGCTCGAGACCCCCCAGAGGGCGACGATCCCCTGGCCGACGCCGGACGGGAAGGTCGACCAGCTGCCGGCGGTCCAGCGATAGAAGACGCCGTCGCTGCCGCCGGCCCAGATCTCGGCGCCGTTGGTCCACACCGCGGTGAGCCAGTCCCCCTGGTACTGACCGTGGAGCTGCGACCAGCCGCCGCCGTCGAAGCGGAAGACGCTCGCGTCGCCACCGACGGCGACGACGTCGGTCGCGCTGCTGCCGTGGATCGCCCACAACCCGAGCGCGCCGCCGCCGAGCGGCTGGCTCTGCCACACGCTGCCCGCCCAGTGCGCGACGCTGCCGGCGTCGGACACGACCCACAGCGCGTCGTCGGCGGCCGCCCAGACGCCGCGCAGCCCGCCGGACAGCTGCGCCTGCACCTGCCAGCCGTCGCCGGCCTCGCGCAGCACGACGCCGTTGTCGCCCACCGCCCAGCGCACCGTCGGACCGCCGCTGACCCCGGTGAGCAGGTAGCTCTCGCCACCGATCGCCGGCAACGGCGTGACCTGCCAGTCGGCGCCGTCGAGGTGGCCGAGCTCGGTGCCCACCGCCCAGACCTGCTCGCCCGCGCCGAAGACCGCGGCGTAGCGCTCGGCCCCGGCGCCGGGCACCCCGGCGCGCACCTGCCAGCTGTCATCGAACGCCAGCACCGCGCCGCCGTCGCCCACCGCCCACAGCGGACCGGTGTCGTCGGCCCACAGATCGAGCAGCGTCGTGCCGGAGAATCCACCGCCGGCGCGCCACTCCGCGCCGTCCCAGCGACGCAGCCCGGCGTCGGTCGCGACCCACACCGCGTCCCCTCGCCCCCAGACGGCGCGCACCGTTGCCTCGACGCCGACGTCGACGACCTGCCAGGCGCCGTCGCGCCAGCGCCACAGACCGCTCGCGCCGCTGTCGTGCGCCGCCCAGACCTCGCCTGCGCCGTCGACGAAGACGCGCACGAAGCGCAGCCAGGTCGACGCCCCACCCGGCCGGCTCTGCCAGCTCTGGCCGTCCCAGTGCAGCAGCGCCCCGCCGAAGCCGTACCCGACCGCCCAGACGTCGTCGGTGGCGCTGCCACCGACGTCATAGAGGCTGAGCGCCCCGGTCGGCACGCTCACCGGGCTCCACGCCTCCCCTTGCCAGCGCAAGATCACCGCGTCGCCGACCGCCCAGCAGTCATCGACCGCGGCGCACCACCCGCCGTGCAGGCTCGCGTTGGTCGGGCTGGTCACCGGTGAGAAGCCGAAGCCGTCGTCGTGCCAGATCACGCCACCCTCACCGACCGCCCAGACGTGATTCAGCGCCGCGCCGAAGACGGCGTTGAACGCGCCGGACCAGCTCGCCGGCGCCGCGGTCCAGGCGGCGCCGTCGAGACGCATCAACGTGCCGCCGCTTCCGGCGGCCCAGACCCGCGCTCCGCTGCCCCAAACGCTGCTCAGCCGGTTGCCGTTGGGCCGGGGATAGACCCAACACCAACCATCGACGCTGCACGAGCTGGACGTCTCGGGCGGCGCGGGCGGCGCGCAGCCCGCCGCGTCGAGACAAACGCCGCTGGGGCAGGGGAAGAAGTCGGTCCATCGCCGGCACCCGTCGCCGTCGAGCACGCAGGCGCGCGCCGCGCCGTCGGCGCACTCGTTCAGGCCGGTGGCGTCGCACCCGTGGGCGCAGCCGGCGCAGGCGTCGACGCCGGCGCAGACGCCGGCGCCGCAGCGGACGAAGCCGCCCCAGGCGAGGCACCCGTTGCCGTCGGCGGCGCAGACGCGCACCTGGCCATCGTGGCACTGGGCCGCCCCCGGGCTGCTGCAGGCGGTGTCGCAGCCGACGCAGAGCCCGCTCACCTCGTCACAGCCGAGCGCGCAGCGGGTCTCCTGGACGACGAAGCGGCACACCTCATCGGCGCAGCCGACCGTCGTGTGCGTCACCGAGCTGAGCGCATCGCGGCACCAGGCCGGCGGCGGGACGCAGGCGCCACAATCGGCGTGGGCCGGCACGCAGACCAGGTCGGACGGATCGGCCGGGTCGCGCCAGGTGTAGCCCGGCTCACACTCCACCGTGCCGTCGGCCAGCCGGCGGCAATGGTTGCGCCGCTGGCACGGCTCGGTCTTCGGGCTGGCGCAGGCGACGAGCAACGCCGCGCCGGCCCACCCCATCACGATGGCTCGAGCTCGCATCATGCCCGGCGTATCGCACAGCGGCGCCGCGCCGACAACGCCGCGGGCTTGACCGGCGGCGCCGGGGCGAGCAGAACCAGGGAATGGCCTTCCGCGCGGGGGTGACATGCCGCTCTGGCCCTTGACCGCCCTGCTCTGTCTCGGCCAGGGCGAGGCGCCGGCCGAGCTGCAGGTCACCGCCGAGAGCGAGCTGTCCAGCGGCGGAGATCTCTCCAGCACCGTCGAGCTACGCGCCGTCGGCGAGACCGCGGCGGCGCTGCGCACCTTCGTCGCGGCGCAGGCCGCCGACGAGCTGTTCGCGGCGACCCAGCAGGCGCTGGTCGACCAGCTGCCCACCGCCCAGCTGGTCGGCCTGCGCTTCGGCAACCTCAACGAGACCGAGGAGCCGTTTCGGTTGATCATCGACTACCGGCTCAGCGGCTTCGCGCTGGTCGGAGAGGGGCTCTTCGCCTTGCCACTGCCAGCTGGCCGCCCCCTGCTCCCCGTCGGCCCGCTGGCCCGCTGGCGCTCGGCCGGGCACGCGCCGCCGCCGCCGGCGGCGTCCGAGCTCCCGGCGTTGCGGGTCGAGCGGCACGAGCGGCTCCGCCTGCCCGAGGGGTTTCGCCTCGCCTCCCCCTGGTCCACCGCGGCGACCACCAGCGCCGGGGTGCTGAGCGCCAGCGTCCAGCAGCTCGACCAGGCCGTCGAGTTGCAAGCGTCGGTCACCGCGCCGCCGCTGCGCCTCGACTCCTTCACCCACCCGGGCGTCGCGGCGCTCATCGCCGCCATCGAACAGGCCGCGGCGCACCACGTCGTCCTCGAGCCGGACGGGGCGCCCCGATGACCCGGGCCCCGGTCACGCTCCGCGCCTGGCGCTGCGGGGTGCCGTTGACCACGCTCGGCTGCCTCCTGGTGTTCAACTGCTGCGCCGCGGCGCGCACGCTGCGCACCCGGACCACCGACGCGGCCGGCGACGCCACCGCGCTCGAGCTCGTCGACGAGCTGGTGGTCGACAACGACGGCGCGAGCCTCCATCGCCAGCATCGCCGGGTGCTGGTCGAGACACCGCTGGCCAGCGCCGCGCTCGCCGACCAGCACCTCTG
>JBFYZW010000661.1:0-3148 GCA_041309305.1 Deltaproteobacteria bacterium
CGCCTCGCCACCGAGCTCGCCCCCCACCGCCCCCTTTTCGTCGCTGCCGCGGCCATCGTCGCCACCCGCCTGCTCTCCGGCGCGACGGCCGCCGACGTCGCCGCCGGGCTGAGCGTCGCCGCCCGCGACGCCCTCGTGCTCGCCTTCCTGCTCCTCTTCCTGCTCGCCCGGCCCGACCTGCCGGCCATCCGCACCCGCCTGGCCTGGGCCGGCCTCGCCGTGCTGGCGGTGCACCTCGCCCTCTTCACGATCGGCTCGCTCATCGACGCCGGCGCGCGGCTTTTTTTCGCCGGCGACCTGCACCAGCACGCCGGCAGCCTGCCCCGCTTCCAGGGTTGGACGGGCCTGCCGATGCAGGCCGGCTGGACCCTACTCGCCGTCGCCGGCCTGACGCTCGGCCTCCCACACGCCCGCCTCCGCCTCGCCGCGACCACCGCCGCGCTCGGCCTCGTGGTCTCGACCTTCTCCTTCGCCTCGCTCACCGTGCCGATCGTGCTCGCCGGCGCACTGCTGCACCGCCGCCGCCGGCTGCGCCTCGCGACGCTGACCTGCCTCGCCGCGCTCGCCCTCGTCGGGCTTTGGCTCAACCCGCTTCGCGTCGAGCTCGCCGGCCTGCGCTTCGTCGATCGGCAACCGCTCGCCGCGTACGCCGACGGTGACCTGGGCCCGACCCACATGCCGACCCACCAGTGGGAGATCCGCGGCCTGCAGCTCTCCTTTCATCAGACCGCCTACTTCTCGCTGTTCGTCCGCGGCCTGCGCTGCCTCGCCGACCATCCGCTCCTCGGCGTCGGCGGCCGCAACGTCGAGCGGGAGTGCCCGGTGATGGCGATGAACACCGCCGGCCAATGGGCCGCGCGCCGGACGTCGCACAGCGAGTACGGGGGCCTGGCCGCCGAGCAGGGCCTGCTGGGCCTCGCCGCCACCCTGCTGTTCCTCTGGGTCCTGCTCACCCGCTACCGCCCGGCCCGCCGCGACGCCGTGCTCGAGGCGCTCCTCGTCGCCTACCTGGTCGCCGCGGCCGGCGGCCCGATCTGGTACCAGTTCCCCTTCGCGGCGCTGGTCGGCAGCTACTGGCTGCAGGCGGACAAGGACGTGCCCATCGGGCCCCAGCCCGCGCTCGCAAACTCGGTGTGATGGTTCAGGCGGCGTTCAGCTCGGGAATCGGGCTTGAAACAACCGCAGGGCCAATCAACGAGAGCGGGACGACCGGCTTGTCTCTCCAGGCCGGGTTTGGTGGTCACGGCCCCCGGCTCGTTGCGCGCGCCGAAGCGATCGCCGTGCTGCGCGAGGCCATCCACAGCGCTCCCATGCAGGTCGCTTGGATCCCGCCCTCGCGGAGGAATACCTAGTCGTCAGCCGTACAGAGGAATTGGTCCAAGGACACGCCGCCCGAGCCGACGATGTGCGTTCGCACCTTGGAACCGAACGCCGCACGAAAGGCGGCGAGCCCTTCGAGCGAGCCGATGGCGGCGCCGCTTTTGACCTCGAGCGCAGTGACTTCTCCGGCGCGTACGGTGACGTAGTCCACCTCGACATCGAGGCCATGGATCTTCGTCCGCCAGTAGTAGACGGTCCCTCGGCTTCGCCGCGCTTGGGCGAGGAGATGCGCCCCCACCGCGGCCTCGACATGGCGACCCCACGCCGCGGGATCGGCGCGCGTCGCTGCGAAGGTCTGGTCGGAGACCGCTGCCATCAGCGCAGTGTTGTGAACCGCGAGCTTTGGCGTCGAGCGTCGGCGCCGCGCTGCATCTCCTGCGAACTTCTGCAGGCCGGCTACGAGACCGGCGGCGTCGAGGAGGTCGAGGTAGTGGGCCAGCGTGGTCGTGTTCCCCGCATCGTGAAGCTGCCCAACCATCTTCTCGAAGGTGAGCTCGCGCCCGGCGTACTCGCACGCGAGGTGAAATAGACGCCGGAGCAGCGCAGGCTTGTCGATCCGGCGCATGAGGAGAATGTCGCGAGAAACCGTCGTCTCGATGACCGAATCCAGGAGGTACGCCCGCCACCGATCGGGGTCACCGACGAGCGATGCCGCGCCCGGGTAGCCGCCGTAGTAGATGAACGTGTCGAGGTCCCATTGAAAAGCGTCCCGGAACTCGGGCCAGCTCCAGTGCGTCATCGGCAGAGTCTCGAAGCGCCCGGCGAGGCTCTCGGTGAGACCCTGCTGCATCGAGAGCGGTGATGAGCCGCTGACCACCACACGGATGTCGCGTCCCGCGAAGGTGTCTTCGTCCCAGAGCCGCTTCACCCATGAAGGCCACTGCGAGATCTTCTGCACCTCGTCGATGACGAGGATCACCGGCTGTCGGGCCTCCGCGGCGAGTTTCCGGGCGTGTGCCCACTGCTCGTCGAGCCAAGCTCCGGACTGGAGCGTCGCGGTATCGGCGGTCCCGTAATGTGACGGCAGGCCGAGGGTCTCCAGCACCTGTCGGACGGCCGTGGTCTTCCCGACCTGCCTGGGTCCTAGCACAGCCTGAATGAAGCGCCGCGGTTCCTGAAGGCGGCGGACGAGCTCGGCGTTGACGGGACGCTGGTACATGGCGAGCCTCCGGTCAAGGAACAGCAACTCAAATAGCTGAGTTATTTATCTCACAATAGTGAGTTAATATCAACGCGCGCTTTCTTCCGGTCTGTGGCGGATGCAACCGCAACGAACGACCGGGTCGTTGATGGGCTTGCCTTCTTTGTACAACTCACCCTCGTCGAGCTCGAGATCACCCGCGTCCGCCGCAAAGGAAACAGCAGTCGTCGACGTCCAGAAGAAGGTCACTGGTGTCGCCGGGAACGCCGTCGAATCGATGGGCGGACTGACGCGGCTGATGTCGACGATGCTCATCAGCACAGGAAGGCTCGGCAGCCGCCGGTCGGTGTACCCAGCCGAGGTGAGTCCTGCGCAGGAGCTCCGCGCCCCAGCTCCTCCCAACTCAAAGCCCCGCGCACGCGCCCGACGCGCATCTTGGCGTGGCGGGTCGACAGCCCCCCGGCTACTGGTCGAAGATCTCCGCCGCGCGGGCGGCTTTCACCGCCCGCTTGAGCCAAACCGCGAGCAGGTCGAGGTCGTTACAGGCAGAGATCTGCTCGCGCAACTCGGCCGGCACCGAGACCCCCCTCGCCTCGAACACCGCCAGCACCGCCCGCACCGCCTCTG
>JBFYZW010000662.1:0-22912 GCA_041309305.1 Deltaproteobacteria bacterium
CCGAGCTACGATGGCGTATCGCGCTGCACCGACACGACCCCGGCCACCAGTTGCCAGGGGACGCGGCTCGAGCGCGCCTGTGAGGAGCACGTCTGTACCAGCGCGCCGATCGACGATGACAGCGGCTGCGCCGGGATCGAGCACGCCTGTGCCAACAACCTCGCGCCGATCGTCTGCACCGCTGAAGCGAGCCAGGGGCTGCCGGTCTGTGCCTCGGGCTGCACCGTGGCCGCCGACTGCGACGATGGGTTCCGGTGTGACCCGCCGACGTGTGTTCTCCCCGCCGACACGGGCTCGTCGTGCACCGGAGTCGGCCAGGGGACCTGTGAGCCCGGCCTGCGCTGTCAGAACGGCGTCTGTTGCGCGATGGTCGGACCGACCTGTTGCGCGACCGACGCGCACTGCGCCAGCGGCCTGGCTTGCAACGACACCATCGCCGCCTGCTACGTCTCGTGCAACAACTACGACAGCTCGCGCTGCGCCAGCGCCAGCGAGTACTGCTACGGCAACGCCTGCGTGCCGAGGCTCGCCAACGGCAGCGCCTGCGTCGCCGCTGGCCAGTGCACCAGCACCCACTGTCAGAACGGCTTCTGCTGCGCCAGCGGAGATTGCTGTTTCGCCGCGACCGACTGCCCGAGCAGCTACACGTTGCCGTCGTCGTGCGATGTGGTCGGGCCGACGACGACGTGCCAGGGCACGCGCGAGGACGCCGTGTGCGCCAACAACACCTGCGCTCGCGACGCGAGCGACGACGACTCGGGGTGCACCGGGGAAGCGCGCGCCTGTCCCGACAACCTCGCGCCGGTGTTGTGCACCGCGGACGTGGGTCAACCCGTCGCCGCGTGCCCGAACGGCTGTGTCGATGACCTCGACTGCCTGCCCGGGACCATCTGCGTCGCGCCGAGCTGTGTCGTGCCGGTCGTCGTGGTCGAGCCAGTCTACGCCGGCAACCCAAACTGGAACGACTACGTGGTCAACAGCCAGCCGGCGCTGGCTGCGTACCACCAGGCGGACGTCGCCTGCACGGGCAACGAGGTCGGTTTCGACGCCTGTCTCCACGCCGGTGAGCTGCGCAAGGTCGTCGTCAGCGTGGTGAGCGCCTGCGCCGACGTCGTCCTCGCGGAGGACCTCGGCGTCTTCACCTGGGTCTGTGAGGACAACGGCGGTGCTGGGCCGGTGGTCTTCTACAGCACCGGTTTCGCTGCCGGGCGGGGGCTCGCTCACCTGGTCGGGGCAAACGGCTTCCGCGACAACGCGGTGACGGTGACCCGCGGCGGCCAGGTCGTCGCCTACAGCACCCCCGGGGTCTGGGGTTGGGCCAACCCGGTGCAGCCGCTCCCGGACAACAGCGGCGGCGCGGTCGCCAGCCTCGCTCAGGCAGGTGCCGTCTACACCCTCGCGGCCTCGAGGACGAGCAGCGGCTACAACGTCAACGCCGATCGGGTGTCGTTGGTGACGCTCGGCGATGCGGTGCTCACCTACAGCGGCAGCAGCGCGCGGAACTGCAACGCCGCCGGAGAGGTCGGCACGGAGTCCATTTGTCAGGTGGCGGCGGGTAGTCAGCGTTTCCTCTGGCTCGAGGGCAGCTTCGACGCCGACGCGAGCATCGGCACCGACGCGCAGCATCACCTGTTGCTCGCGACGACCACCTTCTCCCGGGTGCATCGCTTCAGCGGGCTCGACGCCTCGGCCGCCGGGGTGTTGCTGGCCGGGCAATCACGCCAGAACCGGGTGACCGGCGCGACGGTGCGGGGCAGCGGCGACGACGGCCTGGTGGTCAAGGACACGTCGGCCTTCAACCACGTCGAGGCGTTGACCGTGCACGCCGCCGAGGACTCCGGGGTGGCGTTGTACGACAGCGCGCATTTCAATCGCTTCGTCGACGTCGTCGTCGAGCTGTGTGGCTCGGGGGACCACGCCGGGCTGTACGTGAACACGCACGACAATCGTTTCTACCGTGTGCGTGCCTACGGCAACACGGTCGTCGGCCTGCGCATCGGCGGCTGGCGCAACGTCGTCGTCGGGGCCTATCTGGCCAACAACTATACCGACATGCGGCAGTGGACCAGCACCGGGCCGCAGAACAACACCTACGTCGGCGTGTTCGCCGCCCACGGCGACAGCGGGCTCTACCTGCAGAACGGCGTCTTTTCCACGCTGTCGCACGTGACCGCCGTCAACAACCTGAACAACGGCATGCGCCTGGGCAACGCCGATGTGCCAGCCCAACAGCACACCTTCAACAACTTCTTGAGCCTGCACAGCGATGACGGCGTCGACTTCTACAACTCACCGACGTCCGGCGGTCATGTGATCCATCGCCTGGCTGCGCTGCACAACAGCCACAACGTCCGGGTTGGGTCACCCGGCAACACGTTCACCGGCGATCTCTGGGGCAGCGCGGCGAGCAACAACTGCAACGTCGTCGGCGGCATCACCAACTCTGGCATCATCGACAACACCTGCACCAGCACCGGCGCGGATGGCTCCAGCAGCTACCCGGGGCAGCTGTCGAACGCCGTTTTGCACATCAACGTCGATGTGACGAGCAGCTTCGCTGGACGCGTGACGACCGACGACGCGGTCAATCAATCGGACAACGCCGGGAGCGGGAGCGCGGCCAGCATCGGCGATTGGAGCGGCTTCGAGAGTCCGTTCCGTACCTGGGGCCCCGAGGCGACGAGCTTCCTCGATAGTGCGGCGCTGGGCGAGTGCACCGGCAGCTGCCGGATCTGGGACTGGCGCCTGGTGGCGACCGACACGCGGCTGTTGAATCTCAATGGCGCCTTCGTCGCCGATGCGGCCTGCCCTGCCTCGGTGCACGGCGACCGCGTGATCACCGATCGGCAGAGCCCGGCCAATACGTTTCTGATCAACGCCATCGAGCGTGTGCTCGACGGCGTCGGTGACGACGACGGGCTGTGCGAGTCGGGAGAGACCTGCGTCTACGCACCCAACATCGGCGCGTACCAGGGTGATGGCGAGCCGACCGCACGTTGCACGTTCGTCGGCGGGGTGGTGACCGGCGTGACCATGCTCGCCCACCCGAGCAACGGCGTCGACTGAGCCACGGGCGAGGCTTCGCGCGCGCTCCCGACGGTGCACTCGTGGATTGGCGACAGATGCGCTAATCTCGAGCGATGCGGTCGAGACCCCGGGCGCGCGCACCGATAGGCCACCTGCTTGGCTGCTGTGGCCTCGCATTGGCGACGGGCAGCTGCGGTCGCGTCGGGTTCGAGGCCCTGCGCTGGTCCGCGACCGACGGTGGCGACCCGACGCCGGCAGACGGAGCGAACGGCGCCGGCGCCGACGGGCTGTCCGGCGGCGACGACGCCCAAAGCCATGGCGATGGTTCCGGCGATGCCGCAAACGCCGGGGACGCCGGGGACGCCGGGGACGCCGGCCTCCCCGGCGACGGGGCGGTCGCGGAGTTCGGCATCACCATCGCGAACCTAAGGGTGGCGTCGCTGCAGCCGCGCGGCTTCGCGGTGGCCGTCGACTACCTGGGCGATACGAACGCCGACGCTCGCGTGACCCTCTACCGCTGCAACCAAACCAAGTCACCGGGTTGCGCCGCGGAGATGGGCCCGGCCCGCCTGATGGTGCGCGGCGCCGGTGTCTTCTCGAGCGTCCTCGACGACCTCACCGCGCCCGACGATGCCGGTGACGTGTTGCGGCTGCGCGTCGTCGCTGTCGACGGGGACGGCGTGTCCGGCTCACCGCTGGAGACGACCGTCACGTTGCCGACGACGCGGGCGATCTTCCGCTCCGTCGGGCCGGCGACGACCTGGCCGCTCGCCTCGGGGGCAGGCAACGCCCTCACGGTCGTCGCCGGGCGGGCTGATTTCGCCGCGCCGCTGCCCGCCGCGATCGGCGTCGGCGACGTCGTTCATTACGATAGCAACGCCGACGGGGTACGCGACGCGGTCGCCTTCGTGCACGGGCGCGCCGGCGACGTCGTGCTGTATCTGCGCGACGCCGCGGGCGGTCTGCCACCGACGACCGCCGCCGATCACGACTGGGCCATCTACCGCGCCTACGTCAGCCTGGCGGCCGCCGAAGCCGGTGACGAGAACCCGGCCCTCGGCGTGACCTTCGACGCATGGAGCGGCGGGCGTGATCTGGTCGCCAACGACGAGGAGTGGAACATCGCGCTGTATGGTGACCAGGCCGACCCCGGCGGCCTAGTGATCGACGGGTGGGTCACCAGCCCGACTCATCGCTTGCGTATCTTCGCACCGGCCGCCGCCGCCGAGGTCGGCGCCAGTCAACGGCACAGCGGTGTCTGGGACGAGAGCCGCGCCAGCGTCTTCGCCGACGGCCGGGCGATCAGCGTCGTGGTCGGGAACGTCCGCCTCGACGGGTTGCAGATCGCCATGGTCAACTCGTCCGGCAATACGCCGACCGTGTACGTCGCGCCGCCGGCGGGCGGCGTGCGCCTGGAGGGTCTGATCATTCGCCGTCTGGGCGCTGGCCTGATCAACGAGAAGGGCGTCGAGGTCGTGGGCGGCTCGGCTGACGGCGTGCTGGTCGCCAACAGCCTGATCAGTGGTTTCGGCAGCGTCGACTCCTCATGCCTCGAGAACCAGAGCACCGGTCCGGTCTTCGTGTTCAACACCACCATGGTCGATTGTCGCATCGGCATCGCGAGCGGCACGGCCACGGCGGTGGTCATCAACACGGTGGTGCAGGGCGCAAGCGTGCCGTTCGTCGGCGCGGTCGCTGCCGGCAGCGACTACAATGTCAGCCCGACCGGCGTCGGCACGGGCGGCGCGCACGATCTCCTCAATGGCGCCATCACCTTCCTGGCCGCCGGCGTCGACTACCGCCTCTCGGCGACGGACAGCACGGCGCGCGACAGCGGGACCGATCTGAGCGCGCACCCGGTGTTGCTCGACCATCGCGACCTCGCAGGGCGGGCGCGAGGCCTGCCGTGGGACCGCGGCGCGCTCGAGGGGGCCTTCGTGCGCATGGTCGACGACGACGCGCCCGCGTTCGCGAGCGGCGTCTTCGTCGACGCGAGCTGGAACGCGGCCGCGGCGGCATTGGAGATTGACCGTCACAGCGACGCGGCCCGCGGCCTCTCGACGCCTGACCCGCGCGGCTTCGACACCACGGGTTTGCTGGGCGTCTGGCATCTCGACGAGGCGACGATGAGCTCGACCCAGACGGCGATCGCCGACGGGTCGGGCAACGGCCTGAGCGGAACCGTGGTGACCAACAACGGCACGGCCAACAAGTCCTTCCCGGCGGTGATCGGCCGCGGCTTTCGTGGCGATGGCAACGGCGACTACATCCGCATCGGCTCGCCCGGCAGCGTCGACATGCTGGCGGCGTTCTCCGTCGGCGCCTGGGTGTCGGTGCCCGACCTGACGGCCACGCACGACATCGTCATCGTCGGCAAGGGCGTCAACGGCGCCGGTGGCTGGCGGCTCTTCCTCTACCTCCCCTCCGACGGGTGCCTGCAGATCCTCCTCCACCTCGACTATGCGACCTCTGATTTATGGGCGTCGTCGGCGACCTGTCACGGGGTCAGCGTCGATCAGTCGGCCTTCATGCATATCGCCGCGACCTGGAACGGCGGCACGACGGCGAGCAGCGCCTTCAAGCTCTACTTCAACGGCAACGAGGTGCCGCAGTCGACGACGCAGAACGCCGGCGGAGCGCGGCGCGATGACAGCGCCGGGGAACTCGTGCTCGGCGCCACGGGCACGGGCACAGAGGCCTTCACCGGCACGATCGACGAGGTGTTCCTCTTCAACCGGGTGCTCTCGGCCAACGAGGTTCGAGACCTGGCGAATCGCCGTTGGCCGTTGACCGCGACGCTCGGCGGTTTCTCCTCGCGGCGCTTCGCTGCGGCCGGCGGCGAGCTGGTGTCTTGGCGGACGATGCTACCGCGCGTCCCGAGCGCCTTCGGCCGGCCGCTCTCATTGATCACCGACGAGGCAAACGGCTACGCCGACGGGGTGAGTCGCCACGCGGTGGTGAGCCACTTCTCGTTCGACCAAGCGCAGATGACCAACGTCGCGCCGACCAACGCCGTCGCCGACGAGAAGACGGGCCGCGTCGGGCAGGTGATCACCAACGACGGCACGGGCAACAAGTCGGTCGTCGGCAAGCTGGGGCAGGCGTTCTCGGTCAACGACGGCGACCGGCTCACGGTGAGCAACGGCGGTGGCGACTACACCTTCGCCGGCGACGAGCTCCGGTCGTGGACCTTCTGGTACCGGCCGGAGTCCACGAGTGGATACAGCGTCATCGTCACGCAGAGCGACGGCGGCGGGACCCGATTTGCGCTGGTGCGTGGCAATACCGCGGCCAACTGGGTGTACCAGGGGCTCGAGCTCCGCCTGCTCGATGGCTCGTCGGGCTCCGAGTACTACTGCGGCCCAGACTACATGGTCCGTGACGGAGTCTGGACCCACGTGGCGGTGACCTGGGATGGCACCGCTCCGGTCGGCGAGAGGGGGCGGATGTACGCCGACGGCGAGGAGGTGCCTGTCTTCCCCTGCCAGATCGGCGGGACCATCGACGGCGCGGATCTTTTCACCGACGACCTCGAGATCGGCGGCGGCCTCCTCGGCGACGATCGGAGCACCATCGATGAGCTGACCATCTGGCGTACGGCGTTGACGCCGCGTCAGGTGGCGACGCTCTACCTGCGCGGTGCGGCACGGGCGGTCTACCAGATCCGCGTGTGTCCCGATGCCGGGTGCAGTGGTGGTCTGTTCGTCGGCAGCGACGGCACTCCCCTGAGCGGCTTCAGCGAGAGCCTGAATCCAGGCGGCGGCCGTCTGGAGTTCGCGTTGCCACGTCTCGAAGCCGGCGGCTTCGTCGAATACCGCGTCGACATGGCCAGCGACGCGTTGTTGCGCTCACCGGCGCTCGAAGCGATGACGATCGTCGGCGCCGTCGAATGACCGGCGTTGGAACGCCGGCCGGCGGCGCAGCGGCTGGTGTGGGCGCAGTTGTTTCGGCGTGGCTGCCCGACGAAGGTTGCCGGTCACTCGCGCGGTCTGCTAGTCTGCCAACGATGAACGACGACCAGGCGGTTGTGGTGCAGCACGACGGTTCTTCCCCGACCCGACGCCAGGTGTTGGAGGGCGCGGTTGCGTTGACCGCGACCGTGGTCGCGGGGTGCACGGGACATCTCTTGGGCCGCGACGAAGGTGACGCCGCGCCTGGCGACGCCGACCAATCAGACGGCGTCGCACCAGGGGACGGAGGCAACCGCGCACCGATCTGGCAGACGATCCCCGACCAGACATGGGTCGTCGGTGTGCCGGTGAGCCTCGATCTGGCCGACTACTGCACCGACCCAGACGGCGACGCGCTGTCCTTCAGCCTGGACCTGACCTTGCCCGCCGGGTTGGTGTTGGTCGGTAGCGTGATCAGCGGAACCCCGACGGCGGAGACGGCCTCGACCCAGTACATGGCCACCGCCGACGACGGACGCTGAACGGACCGTCTCGATCCGCGATCGCCGTCGGGGCGCTGCGTGCTCGAGCGTGTCGACATCTGTGACTGAGCGGGCGAGCGGCGGCGCGGCGCAGGAGCCTAAACGGGGGTGCGCGATTCGCGCACACCCCGTTTGCGTTTCTTCCTCGGGCGAGGCCGCGCCTTGGTGATCGGGAATCGTGACCGCCCGTTTAGATGTCGAGGATCCGCCCCATGAACAGCAGCGATTGCGAGTGCGTGTCGTGGATGACGAACACGAACGGGCGATCGACGCGCATCTGGTCGGGCATGGCGCTCGCCTCCATGACGACGGCGGTCACCGCCGCCGCTTCGGTGCCCTCCTCGTTCACCTTCACGTAGGTCTTGTGCCGCACCAGGCCGATGAACAGCGGAATCGAGGTCATGCCGGAGAAGTCAGCCAGCGCCGGATCGAAGGCCTCATCCATGCCGAGGGCAGCCAGGGCGCTGTTCAAGGTCGCCTCGTAGGCGAGCTCGAAGCGCGGCAGGTAGAGCGGGATCTCACGCTCGTTCATCGCCGCCTGCATGGCGCTCCAGGAGTTCGCGTCGATGCTGTTGACCAGCTCGTCGACCGTGGTGCCCTCTCGTGGCAACAGGATGGTCATCGCGAAGTGCTCGTGGCCGTACGGCAGGCGCGCCGCCTGGTAGGTCTCGGTGACCGTGTAGGCCAGCTTCAGGTCGTCTGGCGAGCGCATCATCTTGACCTGGCTGTCGCCGGCCGCGCCGTGGAAGGTGGCATCCCGCGTGTCGTCGCGCTCGAACTGAGTCGTCCAGTCGCCCTTGAAGTAGACGGCGTTGGCCAAAACGACCATCGCCATCGCGTCCAGGTTGTCGAGGATCTTGTCGATCTTCCCGTGTGTCTTCTCCTCGACCCACGCGTTGATCGTGTCGACCGCGTCCGGGGCGGCGAAGTCGAGCGCCGCGACCGTCGCGGCGAAATGGCGTTCGCACGCATCGACGAAGTCGGCGATCAGCTCGAGACCTTGCCGGTACCAGATCGCGTTGGCGATCTCGAGGGTGACGTCCGGGTCCATCCCGGTGAGGAGCTCGAGCAAGCCGCGGTAGGCCTGGTTGATCTCGGCCCGGTCCATCTCGCCATAGGCGAGAGCCGTCGCCATGCCGGTGGCCGTGTCGTTGCGCGCGCCGTTGTAGGTCATGCCCAACGCCATCGACACCGACAGCGGTGAGACGAAGACGTTCCCGTTGGGCGTGTCGTCGACAACCTGGCCGAAGAAGTCGAAGCCGAAGCTGTTGCTCGAGGCAACCAGGGCAGCCTCGCTCGCGGTCAGCGCCCTCGGCGGCTCGTAGCCGTCACCACAGGCAACAACAACCAGCGCAGCCGAGGTCACGAGCAGGTGGTGGAGCCTCATCGAGAACCCTCCTGAAGGTTGATCGAGCTGACTGCCTGGAGATTTGCAACTTCCAAGCCAAGGGGAATAGCAGTCATTTCCGCTAGTTGATAGCAAGGGTCATGTCTCGGACCGTGGACCGGTGGACCCTGGTTGACGCAAGGGTCGGCAAGGCCATCACCTCGAGCTCAGCGATGCGGGCACCCCGGCCAACAGCACGGCCGGCGCTTTCCCTCGAGCAGCTCGGCCCGCACGCGCGCGATGTGGTGGCTCCGCGTCTGGGGCTTCTTGACCGAGATGACCCAGCAGATCCACTCGTTGCGCGCCAGCGGCGTGAGGCTGTTCCACGCCGCGCTCAAACGCCGATTCGCGCTCAGCGCCCGGCGCAGGTCCTCGGGGACGTCGTGTACCACGCCGGTCGAGATCTGCGCCGGCCTGACCTTCGCCGGCCGCGTTGTCGTCGTGTTCCGCATCATGACAAGATAGGTCGCCGCGCGGCGATTGTCGCTCGGGCAGGCGCAGTTGGTGTCGACCGACGGGTTGTCCAGCGCCCGGGGTCGTGCGTTGATGGATTCGTCGACAGGGGGCCGCGTTTGAATCGTCGGGCGAGTGGGGTTGAGCCAAGCGCGAAGCGGTGTCGTCGCGCTCGTGGTCGAGGACCTCGACACCCGAACCAGCCGGTGACGTCGCGGTGAACTGGCGCGCGCGCCACGATCTCTGCCGCTGGCTGGCCGTGGCCGGCCTTCTGCCGCTGGCGGTCGCTGCGACGGCGTACGGCGGCTGGGTGTTCCGCCTGGCCCTCTATCCGCGCCTGCGCCCGTGGGACGGCCTTCTGGTCGTCGCCGTCGCCGCGCTCGTGGCCGCGGTGGTCTGGCGCTGGCGCTGGCGCGTCGCCGCCGTTCGCTGGCTGGTGCTCGGTTGGGCGGCGGTGTTGCTGTCCGTGGTCGGTGTGCGCGAAGGGCGACACCAGTGGCAGCGGCGGGCGGTGATGAGCGCGCCGGCGGCGACCGTCGCGCCGTGGGGCGCCCACCTGGTGGTCGGCTACCACGATGAGGCGGAGGTGCTCACGCTCGCGCGCCGCGGTGCGATCGGCGGGGTCTATCTCGGGCGACACAACGTCGATCTGCCCGACGGCGCACGCCTGCGCCGGTCGCTCGCGTCGCTGCAGGCGGCGCGGCGTGCCGCCGGCCTGCCGCCGCTGTGGGTGATGACCGATCAGGAGGGGGGTACGGTCACGCGGCTGTCGCCGCCGCTGGCCGCCCCGCCGCCGGCGCGCTCACTCGCTGGGATGGCCGAGGCCGAGATCGTCGCGATCGCAACGGCGCAGGCCGCGGGTTTGCTCGAGCTCGGCGTGAGCCTGAACCTGGCGCCGGTGGTCGACATCGATCGCGGCCTCGACAACCCGGCCGACGCGTACTCGCGCATCGCCGAGCGGGCGATCGCCGCCGACGCCGGCGAGGTCGTCCGGGTCGCGCGCGCCATCTGCCAGGGTTTCACCGCCGCCCGACTCGGCTGCACGTTGAAGCATTTCCCGGGGCTCGGCTCGGTCTTCGCCGACACCCACCGTGCTGGCGCGACGGTCGACCGCGCGAGCTTCGTCGCCGACGCGCCGGTCTTCGCGCGGGTGGCTGAAGGCCTGCCCGGTGCGGCGATCATGCTCAGCCACGCCCGCGTCGAGGGGTTGACCGACGGCGAGCCCTGCTCGATCTCGCCGGCGGCGGTGCGGCTGCTGCGCGACAGCTGGGGCTTCGCCGGTCCGCTGCTCACCGACGACTTCAGCATGTTCCCGATCGCGCGCGAGCGCGAGGTTGGGCCGGCCACCGCGCAGGCGCTGGCCGCCGGCGTCGATCTGGTGCTCTTCTCCTATGATTCGGATCTCCTGTATCCGGCGCTGGCCCACCTGTTGGCGCGCCCCGACCTCGCGCCGCCCGGCGCGGCGCGCCTCGAGGCGCTGCGGCGGGCTCTGGTCCCCGCCGCCGGCGACTGACGCGAGGCGACGCTCGGCCGGCGCTCACGCCGATAGCCGAGGATGGATGACGGGCGCGTCGTTTGGTAGAGTGAGCGTCTAGTGCCGGCTGGACAACACCGCCGCGGAGAGGACGCCCCACCATGAAGATCACCCCGCCAGGCAGTCCGTCCGAAGCAACACCGGCGCGTCCGACCGAGCCGTCAGCCGGTGACGCGCGCAGCGTCTGCCGTACGTTGCTCAAGAGCATTGGCGACGAACAGTACGTTCGCGACGGGTTGGCGAAGCTGCGCCGAAGTGCCGCCGACGCCGAAACCCTGCGCCAGCGCCTCATCGACTTCGTCGCCCAGGACGGCGCCAGCACCAACCGCCTCGAGGCCGTTCTGCCGCGGGCCCTGCCCGAGTTGCGCGAGTTGATCCAGACCCTGAGCGCTGACTTCCGCTGAGCCCGTGCGCAGGAGCCCTGCCTGAATAGCGCGCGCGCTCGGTGACGCGGCCCGGGCTGGCCGCCCTTGTCCGACAAACCCCTCGCGGGTAGTCTCGCGCTCATCCGAGCTCTTCGCGAGGGGGGGGGGGCGGCCATGTCTGGTTCGCTTGCGCTGGTGACGGGCATCTTGGTGGCGCTGTCGACTGGTGCCGGCAAGCTCGCGGTGCTGCCGGTGCAGGTCGAGGCGAGCGCGGCCGCTCTGGTCCCGGTGGAGATCTTGAGTGAGGCCGTGGTCACCGCCACGGCGACGATCGCCCCGTACGAGGTCGTGGGGCAGGACGATCTCAACGCCCTGCTCAGCTTCGAGAAGCAGAAGGAGCTGCTCGGCTGCGACGACGTCAAATGCTTCGCCGAGATCGGCGGCGCCCTGGGCGTCGACGTGCTCCTCTCGATGCGCGTCGGCCTCGTCGACAACGAGTGGGTGTTGGCCAGCAAGGTCATCGACATCCGTCAGGCCAAGGCGCTGCACCGCAGCACCCAATTCGTCAAAGGGGACACCGCGACGATGCTCAAGAGCGTGCCCCAGGTGGTGGCTGGGCTCTTCGGGGCGCCGGCAGCCGGGACGGCGACGTCATCGACCGCCACACCCTCGCTCGGGCTCGAGCTCTCGACCTTCCTCGCCGCGGGGCTGTCAGCCTCCGACTTCGATAGTTTCATGCGCTCGGGGGCGAGCTACGATCTCTGGGCAGCGCGCCGCAACGAGGAGTCGACCCTCCTCGAGGTCAGCAAGTGGGTGCTCACTGTCGGAGGCGTCGCCCTCGCCGTCCTCGGTTATGCCTGGGGCGTGGGCGACGACGGCCTCCCGCTCATCATCGCCGGCGTGGTGATCGGTCCGCCGCTGTGGGTCGTGGATCTCGCCGACATCGGCGCGGTCCCTCCTTCGCTCGCCTCTGCCGGTGCAGGCGGCGCGACCAGCTCGCAGTGAGACCTGCCGCTGCGCGCGCCGCGGCGACGTCGCGGTCCGTCGTGGCGCTCACGGTCGCCCTGGGTGGGCTCGCCTGTGAGGGTCGCCCCCCGTTCACGGAGTTGACCGTCCGGGATCCGACCGACGCCGCCCGCGGGTTCGCCACCCTTCACCTCGGTTTGGCGCAGGACCGCCTCGAGCCGGTCGCGCTCACGACGCCGAGGTTCCCAACCACGGTGACGGTCGTCGCCAAGGCGACAGGCAACGCGGTCCTCTGGGGAGAAGCGCGGGACGGCGACGGGTCGCCGCTGGCGCGCGGCAGCGCCCCGGTCCGCTTCGCGCGGCGGGGCTCGCCGGCCGCGACCCTCACGCTGGCGAAGAGCTGTGACATCGACTCCGACTGCGTCACCGGTCGCTTCTGCGCCGGGGAGATGCGCTGCATCGACGGCGGCTGCATCACCGTCGTCGCTCCCTGCGCCAGCGACGTCGCGTGCGTTGTCGCCACCTGCACCGACCTGCCCGGCGGTGCCGGTGAGTGCGCCTACGGTGTCGATCACAGCCGCTGCCCCGATGGAACCTACTGCGACACGGGTGCCGGTTGCCTGCCGGGGCGTCGCTGCATGCCGGCGACGGCCAGCGCCGACTGTGACGACGGTCGAGCCTGCAACGGCGTCGAGCGCTGCGATCGCTACCGCTGCGAGCCGGGGACGCCCATCGACGTCGACGACGGGGACCCTTGTACGCTCGATGGCTGCAACGACGGGCTCGTCCCGCCGGTGTTCCACGAGGCGCTCGTCGCCAACGAGGGAAACGCGTGCACGACGGCGACCGGGGTCGTCGGCGTCTGTTTGACCGCGGCCGGCGGCTGCGTCGCCTGTGACCTTCCGGAGCGCTGCGGTCCGGCCTGCGCCGCCTGCCCGCCCGAGACGCCGCGCTGCCTCGGGCCCCTCGACGGTTGCGCCTGCGAGCTGTCACCGGCCCCACGTGGCTCGTGCCCGCGGGGCAACCGTTGCGACGGCAGCGCCTGCGTTCCGTGCGACGACGCTGCGCGCTGCGGTCCCGAGTGCGCGCCCTGCGACGGGGTCAAAAGCGCGTGCGGCGGCCCCCAGGCCGGCTGCGTCGTGCCGAGTTGCAGCGGCCAGCCGGACTTCACCCCCTGCTCGGTCGTCACCGACCCCGACCGCTGGTACGACATCTGCGTCGCCGGGCTCTGTGTCTCGCCCGGTTGCGGTGACGCGAGCTGCAACCCGCCGGGACCGAGCTTCGCGCGCGCCGATCGCGAGCCCGGCTGGCAGTACCCCGACACCGGCCAGCACGGCTGCTACGACGGCACCGGCCAGACCCAGTGCTCCACCTTCCCGTGCCAGCCCACCGGGGCCCCGGCCTTCTGCGGCCAGGACGCGCAGTACGGCTGGGACGTGGCGCACCCGGACCCGGCGGTTCGTTGGACCCTCGTCGACGATCCGGAGCCGGTCGTCCTCGACGCGGTCACCGGTCTCGAGTGGCAGGCCTGCGCCGCCGAGCTCACCGGCCCGGGCTGCGCCGAGGAGGAGCGGTTTGTGCTCGGCTTCACCTGGGACGAGGCGCTCGTCTATTGCGACGGCCTTCGCTGGTCGGGGCACCACGACTGGCGTCTCCCCGACATCACCGAGCTCTGGTCGCTCGTCGACCATTCCCGCCCGACCAGATATCCGGAGGCGCTCCCACGTGCAGAGGAGATCGGCAACGTCTGGTCCCTCACCACCTCTCCGAGCGAGGTCGACGACGCTTGGAGCGGAGGGGGCGGCACCAGCTACATCAGTTCGAAGAGCGCGTTCGCCGCCGCGCTGTGCGTGCGCGCCGGACCTTCGATTGGGCCGTGGGGCTCGGTTGCTCGCTTCGCGCGAACCCAGCCGATCGCCGGCTCGGGGGAGTACACGGTCGCCGACCGGCGGACCGGTCTGGTCTGGCAGGGTTGCCCGATCGGCCAGACCGGCGTCTTCTGCGACACCGGCGCGGCGATCCGCCAGACTTGGAGGGACGCTTTGGCGACCTGCGAAGGCCTGACCTGGGGCGGGGCGAGCGACTGGCGGCTGCCGAGCATCGTCGAGCTCCTCTCCCTCGCGGCCATGCGGGTTGGCGACGGCTCGCCCGATCAGAGCATCTTCCCCGGCACCTGGCACCCCTACGGGCGGTGGAGCTCGACGTCGGTCGCGGCCTCGCCTGGGCGAGCCTATGGTTTGGCGCTGGCGGGGGTCGGGCTGGGCGATGATTCCAAAGACTACACCGAGCTTCTCTTCTGCGTCAGGACGGCGCCATGAGCGCCGACGCTCGTCGTCATCACCACGCGGGCAGGTGGAGCGTTGCAGCACCGATCGCGCTGGCGGCGCTCGTCGCGTGCGCCGAGCGGCCGCCCTTCGTGCTCCTGGGCATCGAGGACGCCCAGGGGGCGGCCGCGGGCTTCGCCGCCATCTACGTCGGCCTCGCGCCGGAGCACCTCGCGTCCGTCGCGGTGTCTCATTCCACGCTGCCGTTGACCGTCACGGTCACGCGGGCGAGCCCTGGCGAGGCCGAGCTCTGGGCCGAGGCGCGCGCCGAAGACGGTACCGCCCTCGCGCGTGGTCACACGCTGGCCACCTTCGCCCGGCGGGGTTCCCCGCGCGCTACGGTCCAACTCAACCCGGCCTGCGCTGGTCACGGCGACTGCAACGACGGCACGTTCTGTGACAGCCCGATCCGGTGTGTCGACGGCGGGTGTGTTCGCCTCGGCCTCCCCTGCGTCAGCGCCTTCGACTGTGTGATCACCACCTGCGTCGAGCTCGGCGGCGGCGACGGCACGTGCGACGTCACCGTCGATCACTCCCGCTGCGCAGCGGGCAGCTACTGCGACACGACCGGCGGCTGCGCGCCGGGCCGACCCTGCATGCCGGAGAACCTCGGCGCCGATTGCGACGACGGCCTTGCCTGCAACGGCCTCGAGGTGTGCAACCGCTACCGTTGCGAGGGCGGTGCGGTGGTCGGCCTCGACGACGGCGATTCCTGCACGCTCGACGGCTGCAATGACGCTCTCTCTCCGCCGGACGGCCCCATCTTTCACCTCGCGCTCTCGCGCAACGACGGTCTTTCGTGCACGACCGCAGGCGGGAGCAGCGGGGTCTGCGTCGCCGCCGAGGGCGGCTGCGCGGCGTGTGACGTCGTCGAGCGCTGTGGCCCGCAGTGCGTTCCCTGCACCCCGGCCGAGCCGATCTGCATCGGTTCAGAAACGGGCTGTCAGTGTGAGCTCGAGCCGTCGCCGCACGGCAGCTGCGGCCGCGGCAACCGGTGCGTCGCCGGCGGGTGCCAGCCGTGCGCCGAGACCACGCACTGCGGCCCCGCGTGTACGGCGTGCGCCGCACCGACGAGCCTGTGCGGTGGGCCGCAGGCCGGCTGCGTCGTGCCGAGCTGTACCGGCCAGCCCGACTTCACTCCCTGCCTGCTCGTCACCGAGCCCGACCGCTGGTACGACATCTGCGTCGCTGGAGCGTGCGTGTCCCCTGGCTGCGGTGATCGCGCCTGCAACCCCCCGGGGCCGGGCTACCTGCGCGCCGACGTTGAGGCCGGGTGGGTGCTCCCCGACACCGGCCAGCTCGCCTGCCACAACGCGACGGCGGTCGGCCCCTGCTCAGCCATGCCGTGCGCGGCCGACGGCGGCCCTGCCTTCTGCGGCCAGGACGCGCAGTACGGCTGGGACGTGGGGCACCCGGACCCGTCGCTCCGTTGGACCCGGGTGAGCTCCGACGAGCCGACGGTGATCGACGGCCTCACCGGCCTCGTCTGGCAGGGCTGCCTCGCCGGCCACGGCGGCGCCGACTGCTCGCGCGGCGAGCGCCCCCGGCTCGCGAGCTGGCGGCATGCGCTCGCCTATTGCAATGACCTCACCTGGGCAGGCCACCACGACTGGCGTCTGCCGGACGTGTTCGAGATCGACCTGGTCGAGGTTGAACGGGCCGGCGTGATCGACGCGCTCCTCATTCCGCGCGCCGACCGTTCCCCCTTGTGGACCTCGACCGCCTTCGGCGACGACGCGGGTCTGGCCTTCCTCGGCGGGACGATCTCCGAAAGCACGAAGGACACCGACAGCGGTCAGACGATGCTCTGCGTGCGCGACGGCGCCGGCCGACGCCCCTGGGGCGGCGGGCCCCGCTTCGAGCGCAGCGAGCCGGTCGTCGGCTCCGGGCAGTGGGTCGTGCACGACCGGCGCGCCAGCCTGATCTGGCAAGGGTGCCTCGCCGGCTACACCGGGCCCGATTGCGCGAACGGCGCCGTGCAGCTTCTGACCTGGGAGGCGGCGCTCCGCTTGTGCGAGAGCCTCGACTGGGGTGGTCTCTCCGACTGGCGGCTGCCGAACATCGCTGAGTATCAGAGCATCCTGGATGTGCGCGGCGTCGGCATGTCGCTCGACCCGATCGCCTTCCCTGGCGGGACCACCGTGCCGTCCTGGACCTCGACCTCCCTCGTGGTCGCGCCGACGATCGCCCACGCCGTGCTCGAGTCGCCGTACGTGCCTTTCACGGTGGTCAAGTCCGCCTCGGTCGGCGCGCGCTGTGTCCGCGACGGGCCGTGATTGCCCGGCCCGCGCGGCTCAGGATGCGCTCAAGACGACGATCGAGCAGGCGTGGGCTGTGTAGTCGTGTTCGATGACGGTCGCCCGAGTGAGCGGCCAACAGTTGGCGGTTTCGGCCTCGGCCCAGTGGGCGGTGTCGATGATCCGCCGCCAGTGCGTTCGTTCGTCCGGCGGCTCGACGACGAAGCGCACCGGCTCGACGTCGAGGTTGATGAGCAGGAGGTAGTCGCGGTCGCCGACGCCGCTCCCGTCGATGCGGACGCGGAAGGCCCGGTGACGTCGGCCGTCGTAGCCCGGTTGCCCCTCGGGCAGGGAGTAGTAGATCGACATCTCGTAGGTGCCCTGGCGCAGCGCCTTGCTCCGGCGGCGCAGGTCGGCCAGGTAGCGGGCGAAGCTGAACAACGGGTTGCGGTTCGTCGGCCCGTCGGCGAGCCCGAAGTTGTCGTGATAGGGCTCGCCCGCGGCGCCGGTCGGCACGCGATGAGGGCTGCTCGACGCCAGCATGTCGTAGTTGTTCCAGGTGGCCACCGAGTCGATGTTGTAGGGGTTGTTGTTGCCGTTCTGCGTCCGCGCGAGCTCGTCGCCGTAGACGACCATCGGGACGCCGCGGCTGAACCATTGGAAGGTCCAACAGTTGCGGAACCGCTGGCGGCGGAAGGCGGGCACGTCGGGACAGCCGCTGCCCGCCGGGACCCAGCCGGAGCACCAGGCGTCGTTCGCATCGTTGCCACCGTCGGACGGTCCAAAGGGCCAGCCGGTCTGGTTGTTCTTGTTGTCGTAGGAGACCAGGTCGGCGAGCGTGAAGCCATCGTGGGCGCAGATGAAGTTGACCGATTGATCCGGGCCGCCCTGGTCGGCGAAGTGCAGGTAGTCGCCGTGGAGCGCCTCGGCGGGCGTGATGTCTCCGTCGAGCGATCCCTTCATGAAGCGCCGGACCGCGTCGCGCCACCGGCCGTTCCACTCGGCCCAGCGATCGGGGAAGTTGCCGACCTGATAACCGCCGCCCGCCGTGTCCCACGCCTCGGCGATCACCTCGATGTTGCGCGCCGCCGCCAGGTCGGCGATCTCGGTGAGCAAGCGGCTGTGAGAGTTGAAGCCGTAGCCTCGCTCGCTGTCTCGGCCGAGCACCGGCGCCAGGTCGAAGCGAAAGCCGTCGACGCCCAGCTCGTCGGTCCAGTAGCGCAACGAGTCGAGCACCAGGCGGCGCACCACCGGGTGGCTGGCGTTCAGGTTGTTGCCGCAACCGGTGCTCTCCCAGAAGGCCGTCGGGTCGTTCGGGACGAGCGCGTAGTAGGTGGCGTTGTCCAGGCCGCGGAAGGAGAGGACCTCGGCGCAGGCGCGCGTGGCGTCCCAGACACCGCCCTCGCCGGTGTGGTTGAAGACCACGTCGAGGTAGACCTCAAGGCCGGCGGCGTGGAACGCCGCGACCATCTTCTTGAACTCGCGGGTCGGGCCACCGAGGGAGCGATCGGCGGCGTATCGCCGATCGGGTGCGAAGTAGCCATAGGTCATGTAGCCCCAGAAGTTGCCGCCTGGCCGATCGGTCGGGTTGTCGCCGGCGAGGGTCTCGTGGACCGGCAACAACTCGATGGCGGAGAAACCGAGCGCCTTGAGGTAGGGGGCCATCAACGCGGCGCCGGCGTAGGTGCCGCGCAGCGCCGGCGGGACGTCGACGACCGACTCGAAGCCAGTCAGGCCGCGGACGAGCCGAGCGAGGCGCGACGCGGAGGGGTGCTGGGTCAAGCCGCGCACGTGCGCCTCGTAGATCGCCGCGTCGGCGGCCGGCAGGCCCGGCTTGGTGCCCACCGCGGTCGCGTCGTCGATCACCACGCTCTTGGGCGCTCGTCGGCCGGTGTCGATGCACCGCCGATCGACGGGGACGCCGCGCGCGAGCGCGCCGACGTATGTCTGCGCCAGGCTGACGTCGGTGCCGCCGGTGCCATACATGCCACCGTCGTCGCCGCCGGCGAGCACCGAGGGCTCGACCTTGGCGTGGGAGAGCTCGCGCGCATACGGGTCGAAGAGCAGCTTGTTGGGGTTGAACCGGTTGCCCTCGCGGTCCACGTCACAGACGAAGCCCGCGGCGCTGTTGCCCCTCCGCCACTCGGGGTGGAAGCGCCAGTTCGGCCCCCAGGCGCGCAGGCCGTACAGCGCACCCGCCGGCACGCCGGCGACCGCGCCGCGCCAGATCCCGTCCTCGCCGCGGCGGAGGTCGTAGTCGCAGATCGAATCCTGGTCGAGCGGAGCGGCGTAGAGCTCGAGCACGACCTTCTCGGCCGCGGCGGCGTAGACCGCGAAGGTGCACGCGCCGTCGCCGCGGCGATGTGCACCGAGCGGCCAATCGGCGCTCGCCCAGGCTGCTGTCTCCACCGGGGCGTGTGCTCCGGTGCTCGGGTGGTTGGTGCCGACGGCTCGCCGCATCGTTCCCCTCCCGGGCGTCGACGTGCGCGACGCGCCAGGCTCGTCCTCTATCACGCCCGTGCGCAGGTTTCGATCGGCGAGGCGGCTCAGTCGCCGCGGTCGATGATCCGCGGGGTGGCGAAGAGAACGTCGGCGCTGCTGCCGACGGCGAGGGTGCCGACCAGCAGCGCGCGGAGCACGAGGTTGATCGTCCGGCCGCGCACCTGCGAGAGATCGAGCTCGAGGGTCTCGAGGGCGCCATCGCGGGTCTTGTCGTAGGGGAAGAGCACCTCGTTGCCGACCCAATCGCCACCGATGACCCAGACCTCGAACTGCACGCGCGTGCCCGCCGGGACATTCTGGCCGAAACCGACCTTGGCCCTCAGCGTGGGGATACCGGCCGCGGGGACGGCGATGCCGCCATAGTCGCCGAAGACGACGGTGTTGGCGTTGTCGACGGTGAGCCGGATACCGCCGGGGCTGCTGCCGTCCTCGGCGACGCCGCTCCACGGGCCCACGTGGCTGCTCGGGCCACCGTAGACCTGGGCGTTGCTCGGCGGCGAGTAGCCGTTGACCCACCAGCCGGCCGTGCTCGCCGTCGCCGCCAGATCACGCAGCACCGGCGCGCCGGTCGGCGGCGGCGTGAAGCGTTGGTCGTAGGGCACCTGCCGGGCATAGGACCAGAGCGCGCTCAGGTAGGTCGGCCGCTCGTAGCGCCAACCGTCCTTCGAGAACAGCCCGAAGGTGTATGGGTCGGCCGCCTGGTCGTCGTCGAGCCAGCGGCGCACCGTGAAGACGAAGATCTTCTCCAGCGCGCCGCTCGTGACCTTGCTCACCGCCTGGCCGAGGACGGCCACGCCGTTGCTGTCGGGCCCGCCGTAGGTGGGCCAACCGGTCTCGGTGAGCCACATCGGGACGCCGGCCGCGCCGGGAGCGTCGCGCAGGTACTGGATCTCGTCGGCGATGGTGGCACGCGGGAAGGGGTCCCAGTAGTAGGTGTGGAAGGAGAGGATGTCGACCGAGGAGCCGAGCGGCGGGGTGCCGCCGGCGGCGAGGTCGTTGACGACGTTGACCGCGTGGTAGGTGTTCAGATCGGCGACCGGGTCGCTCCACGTGCCGCAGCCGTTGCCGGAGCCCGGGCCGGGGCCGAACCCATGGAAGGTGTTGCACGTGGTCGCCGGCGCCGCGCCGCAGCACTGCTCCGCCGGCTCGAGCCCGACGATCTCGGTGCAGCAGTAGTCGCGCAGATCGAGGTACGCCGGCGAGCTGAACCGACCGTGCGACAGACCGGAACTCAAGACCTTCGGCGCGAAGTCGGAGAAGCGCGACGAGGCGGCGGCGAGGCGCGCGTCGAAGAGCGTGTAGTAGTGCGTCATCCGCTCTCGCCACCGCGCGCGCGGGTCGTCAGCGCTCCTCGTATCCTGGTCGATCCAGAAGCGGAGATTGTCGACGCCCTCGACCGAGAGGTTGGGCTCGTTGAACAGCTCGAAGTGCGTCGTGTACGGCCGCGCGGTGGCGATGACCCCGTCGGCGTAGGCGGTGAAGGCGTCGTCGGTGAAGTAGAGCTTGCGCGGGCCGCCCGGGCGGCTGTCCGGGTAGGCGCCGGTGGGGGCGTCCGGCGTCACCTGGAGCAGGACCTTGAGGCCGCGCTGGCGCGCTGCCACGAGGACCCGCTCGAGGAGCTGGAACTGTGGCTCGGCGATGGTCAGGTCTTCTCTGGTGTAGAAGGCCCAGGAGAGACCCCAGCGCACCCAGCTGACGCCGAGGTTCTTGGCCAGAACGAGGGTGAGCTCGCAGTCCTCGAACGCCCGCTCGCGGCCATATTCACACGCCTCGTCCCACTGACCCGGGTCGCTGCAATAGTCGCAGCTGGTCGCCTCGCAGTCGCGCGCCCAGATGTTGCACATCGCGTTGATCCCGAGCCAGTCGGGGCCGTCGCCATCGTAGCTCGCCGAGGGTGGCAACATCGTGCAGGCGAGGTGCTCACACGCCGGCCAGTCGGGGATCCACGCGCCGTCGTCGCAGGTCCGCTCCTGCCAGTCGTAGGGGCAGGTCTGGCCGAACGGCACCGCGGCGACCTGGTAGCACGGCCGGCCCTCCGTGCCGCCCGAGGGCGTCGAGCCACAGGCGAGGGGCGGTGGCTCGACGGTGCAGTTCAGGTGCTCACAGGGAGGCCAGTCCGGGCTCCAGGCCCCGTCGACGCAGGTGCGGCTCTGCGAGCTCGCGCTGCACGTCTGGCCGAACGGCACGGCGGCGGCGGCGAAGCAGTCGCGCGTCTCGACCGTGCCGTGCGGCTCTTCGCCGCAGCTCGGATGCCCGCTGACCGCGCAGCTCAGGTGGTCGCAGGCGGGGAAGTCGGGGCTCCAGGCGCCGTTGGCGCAGGTGCGCAGCTGCTCGACGTAGGTGCAGCTCTGCTCCGGCGGCACCGTCGCCGCGTCGAAACAGCGCCGCGTCTCGGTGCCTCCGTGCGGCGTGCCGTCACAGCCGGCGTAGCCCGCCACCGCGCAGGTGAGGTTCGCGCAGGCGGGGAAGTCCGGGCTCCAGGCGCCGTCGGCGCAGGCGCGGACCTGGGTGACGAAGGTGCACGTGCTGCCGGCTGGGACGCTGGCCGAATCAAAGCAGGAGCGTGTCTCGAGCTGCCCATGCGCGACGGCGCCGCAGCTCGCGGGTGGGCTGACCGCGCAGCTCTCGACCGTGAAGGTCCCGCTCCACGCGCTCCACGTGCCCTGCACGCAGCGGCGGATCTGGGTCTCGGCGGCGCAGCTGCCGCCGAACGGCACGGTCGCGGTGGCGAAGCGGGTGCGCGACTGCTCGGCGCCGTCGGGGAGGCCGTCGCAGTTTGACGAGGGGACCGGCGGCACGACGGTGGCGGGGCGGCAGGCGGCGATGACGCCGCTCAGGAGGAGGGCGACGAGCGCGCAGTTCGACAGCCGCATGGCGACCTCCGTCGTGCTGGTTCGGGGATTCAAGCACAGCCGCGGGGCGCCGGCCACTGTCGGCGCGGGTGTCGCACCAGCTGGGCAGGGGCGCCTCACTGGCGCACGAACTCGATGGTGATGAGCAGGCGATCTCCTGCCTCGATGACACCGTCGCCGGCGACGTCAGCCGGCCCGCCGCCGAGGATCGTGAAGTAGTAGATGTGACCCGGGCGCAGCTCACGGCAGGCGATGATGGACGGATATCCGACCGCGGCGACCAGCGCGGGCGGCAGACCGGTCGAGCCGTCGCAGTAGGCGGCCGTCACGACCGTGCCGCTGGTCGAGAGGGCGCAGGGGGTGTCGGAGATCGCGACACGGTAGCCCGACAGGTCCATGCCGTAGGCGAAGGAGGACAAGTTGAAGACGACCTGCGTCGGCTGCTCGGGGAGCTTGAAGCGCAGGCTCTGGATCCCCTCGAACTTGAGCAGGCGCAGGTCGAAGAGCTTGCGCGCCCCGGGCGCCGCGCTGGCCCAGCCGTGCACCTCCGGCCAGCTCTCGAAGTCCTCGAGCGGATAGGAGTCGATCGGGCAGTTGCCGTACGCCTGCTGCGCCGCGCCGATGATCGGACAGCTCGCCCCGCCCACGGGGTTGAGCTGCTGCAGTCCGGGCAACCCGACGCCGCCGGAGGACGGGCACCAGGGCTGGCTCACCGGCGGGGGGGCGCCATAGACGACGCTGTCGTACGGCGCCTCGGGCGCAAGCGATTCGATGCACTGACCGGCCGCGCAGACGCCGTCCCCGCCACCCTCGAGCACGCAGGTCGTCCCGTC
>JBFYZW010000663.1:0-3223 GCA_041309305.1 Deltaproteobacteria bacterium
CGCTCTCGCACCTCGACGTGGGTGGGACGCGGGTGCTCGGCGGCATTCACATGAGCGACATCCCGTCCTTCGCTTACGAGCGACTCTACCGCGAGCGGGTGGTGCGCAGCGTCGCCAACAACACGCGCGCCGACGGGCGCGCCTTCCTCAGCGAGGCGGCGCGGGTCGGCGTGCGCACCCACGTCGAGCGCTTCGCGCTCGAGCAGGCCAACGAGGCGCTCCGCGAGCTGAAAGACGGCGCCATCCGCGGCGCCGGCGTGCTGGTGCTGCGCTGACCGCGACGCGGTCACAACAGGGAGAGGGCGATGAAGCGATCAGGGTTGGCTGGCTTCGGGCTGGTGTGGCTTTGCGGATGCGCAGCCGGCGCCGGCGGTGCGCCGCCCGCCGCCGGTGACCTGAGCAAGAAGGTCGACGCGCTCGCCGAGGCGCTCGCCCACGCCGAGCACCGCTTCGACGAGCTGGCCAAGAAGATCGACGATGTCCTCTGGTTCGAGCGGGTCGGCGACGTGGCCGAGGTCGACAAGGTCTTCATCCCGACGGTGCCGCACTCCAAGGGTGAGGAGACCTACGGGATCGCGAACGAGCGCCACCCGTTCCGCATGTGGAGCTACGTCTTCGTGCCGCGCGGCGAGGCGCCGGCAGGCGGGCGGCCGTTGGTCCTCCTACCGCACGGCGGGGTGCACGCCGACTTCGACACCTACTACACGCACATCGTCCGGGAGCTCATCGCCCAGGGCTACGTGGTCGTCGCGCCCGAGTACCGCGGCTCGACCGGCTACGGGAAGGCCTACTGGGAGGCGATCGACTACGGCGGAGAGGAGGTCGCCGACGTGGTCGCGGCGCGCGACTGGGCGGTGGGAGCAGTGCCCGGGATCGACGCCGCGCGGGTGGCGATCATCGGCTGGAGCCACGGGGGCCTCATCGCGCTGCTCGCGGTGATGCGTGAGCCGGCGAAGTTCCAGGTCGCCTACGCCGGCGTGCCGGTCTCCGACCTGGTCGCTCGGCTCGGCTACCAGACCGACGACTACCGGGCGCTGTACGCCGCGCCGTACCACATCGGCAAGACTCCGTACGAGGACGTCGACGAGTACCGCCGCCGCTCGCCGGCTTGGCAGGCGGCCAAGCTCACCCGCCCGCTGCTCATCCACACCACCACCAACGACCGCGACGTGCATGTCTCCGAGGTCGA
The DNA here is from genome assembly GCA_041309305.1 of Deltaproteobacteria bacterium. Classification (GTDB taxonomy): domain Bacteria; phylum Myxococcota; class XYA12-FULL-58-9; order XYA12-FULL-58-9; family XYA12-FULL-58-9; genus JBFYZW01. The sequence goes on from JBFYZW010000663.1 coordinate 1,190, forward strand.
GCACCTGATCGCGCAGCTTACGGCGGCGGGCAAACAGTTCCGCCACCGGATCTACGACGACGCCCCCGGAGGACACAGCTTCAACCGCGTCGACACGCCGCTGGCGCGCGAGTCGCGCGCCGAGATCTGGGCCTTCCTGGCCGAGCACCTGAAGTAGCTCACGCCGCACTCCCCGGCCCGCGCCGCCCGGTGTCGCAATTCGCGACACTGCAACAGCCCGCCCGCCTCGGCCGACCGCCGCCGCACGAATCTCCAAGCCAATCCAAGCCCCTCCGCGCTAGTGATGACCCGCCTCCCGCGGCCTCGGAGTTGCACCGGCGCCAACGATGGGCGCCACCGCTGCCGCCACTGCTGTTGCCGACCCAGCAGTGCTGGCCCCGTCTCGCCGCCAGCGGCGATACGAGCCACGCGACGCGCGGAGCACGGTGCTCCACCAGGTGGTGCGCGAGGCCTGGCCGGCGTTGCTGGAGTTGGTCGAGCAGGGGGACTGCTCGCTGCCCGACTTCGTCCGCGGCGAGCTCGAGAGCTTCCTCGCCTGCGGCGACCCGGACTTCGGCTTCACCCACCTGCGCTGTCCGGCCTGCGGCCTCGACCGCTTCCTCCCCTTTTCGTGCAAGACCCGGACCCTCTGCCCGAGCTGCGCCGGCCGGCGGATGAACGAGACCACGGCGCTGCTCGTTGATCACGTCATCGCCGACCTGCCGCTGCGCCACTTCGCCCTGACCTTCCCGCCGCCGTTGCGTTACCTCCTCGCCTACGACGCCGAGATCTGCTCGCAGGTGTTGAACATCTTCGTGCGGACGATCTTCGCCTGGCAACGCCGCGTCGCTCGGCAGGAGCTCGGCGCCGGCAGGGCCCACGCCGGGGACTTCGTGCCCGCGGCGGTGACCTCGATCCACCGCGTCGGCTCGGCGATCAACCTGAACCTCCATCTGCACAGCGCCTTCGCCGACGGCGTCTTCGATTGCCGCGACGACCCGGCCCGCCCAGTCTTCCGCGCCCTCCCGGCGCCGACCAAGGGCGACATCCTGGGCCTGGCCTGGGCCATCTGCGAGCGGACGACGAAGCACCTGCAGCGCATCGGCCGCTACTTCGACGCCGACCCGGACGACGCCGACGACCTGATGCGCGCCCACCCGCTCTTGGCCGCCTGCTACCGCGCCTCGCTGCTCTCGCTCGTCTCCCTGGGCGACCGGGCCGGCCGCGGCATTGTTCGCCTGGGAGACCGGCCCGACCCGCGTGCGCTCGCGGAAGCTCAGTCCGAACTCGGCGAGGGCGGCGCAAGCGCCGATGACCATCACAGCCTGCGAACCCAGGGGCCCGGCCACGGTTTCAACCTGCACGCGGGGATGCGCACCGCCGCCCACGATCGGCGCGGCCGTGAGCGACTCCTCCGTTACATCCTGCGCCCGGCCATCGCCACGCAGCGCCTCGAGCGTACCCGCGACGGCAAGGTGCTCTACCGGCTTCGCCAGCCCTGGGCCGACGGCACGCGCTCGTTCGTGTTCGAGCCGCTCGACTTCGTCACCAAGTTGATCCCGCTCATCCCCCCGCCGCGGGTGAACCAGATCCGCTACCACGGCGCCTGGGCGCCGCACGCCTCGATCCGCGCCGCGATCATCCCCCGCCCCCCGGCCAGCGCCTCATCCAGGAGCGGCGCGCAGCTCCGCCTGCACCTGCCACCGAGAAGTCGGCGGCGGCGCCATGGCCAGCGCCCTGGCCCTGGCCATCGCCATCGCGCTGCCGCAGCCCCGCTCCGCGGCGGCCATTGTCGGCGTGGAGTGGAGTGTGGATGTGATGAGTTGGTTCGTGGAGCGGTGGGCCCTAGGCGGGAGTCGATTCGCCATCGGTTGAGCTGGCGAGAACTTGCGAAGCGTGTGTTCGACGTAGACGTTCTGTGCTGCCCTCGATGTGGGCAGAGCCCGATGTTGGTGTTGGGGGTGGTGCACCGGCCAGGTGATTGGCAGAGGCATGCATCCGCGGGTGTGGTGTATTCTCAAAAGGCCGGCCGCGAAGGCGGCCTCTCCTTTCGTG
>JBFYZW010000664.1:0-7500 GCA_041309305.1 Deltaproteobacteria bacterium
GACGAGTGGCTCGGCGCCGCGCCGGCCCGGCTGCGCGCCGAGGTCGAGACGGTGGCCACCTCGCTGGTCCACGCTGCGGGGGAGCGGACCGAGATCGAGCGCAAGTACCTGCTCGGCGAGCTGCCGGCGGTCGCCGCCGCCGCCCCGAGCCTCCTGGTCGAGCAGGGCTGGCTGCCGGGCGAGCGGCTGCAGGAGCGCCTGCGCCGCGTGGTCGACGAGGGCGGTGAGCGCTACTTCCGCACCGTCAAGGTCGGCCGTGGGTTGAGCCGCATCGAGCTGGAGGAGGAGACCTCGGCCGAGCTGTTCGCGCAGCTGTGGCCCCTGACCGCCGGCAAGCGGGTGAGCAAGCGCCGCCACCGGGTGAGCGACGGCGAGCTGACCTGGGAGATCGACGCCTTCCTCGACCGTGAGCTCTTCCTCGCCGAGGTCGAGCTGCCGCGCGCCGACCACCCGGTCGAGCCGCCCGCCTGGCTGGCGCCGGCGATCGTCCGCGAGGTCACCGACGAGGCGACGTTCGTCAACGTCAACCTGGCGCGCTGACCGACCGCGCCGCGGCGCGATCGCCGAGCCAGCGACCGAGCACGACGACCAGATCGTCGAGCGAGAAGGGCTTGGCCAGGTAGTCGTCCATACCCGCGGCGAGGCAGCGCTCGCGGTCGCCGTCAACCGCGTTGGCGGTCAGCGCGACGATCGGCGTTCGGCGATCGCCGGCGGCCCCCTCGCGCAGCAGCTGCGTGGCGCGGAACCCGTCCATCACCGGCATCTGACAATCCATCAGGATCAGGTCGAACTGCTCGCCGCGCGCCAGCTCGACCGCCTCACGGCCGTGGCCGGCGACGCGCACCTCGAGCCCCAGCCGGCGCAGCATCGCCTCGACCACCGCCTGGTTGATCGGGTTGTCCTCGACCAGCAGCAGCCGCGGCGCCGCGCCGCCCAGGCCGGTGGAGACCACCGGCAGGCGCGCCGGGCCCGACGCGTGATCGCGCGGCAGGTGACCGGGACCGAGGCCGCGCCAGGTCTCCGCCTCGCCGGCCTCGGCGACGGCGCGCGCCAGGTCGACCTGGACGGTGAAGACTGAGCCCTGGCCGGGCAAGCTGCGCACCTCGAGGCCGCCGCCCATCGCCTCGACCAGCCGCTTGCAGATGGTCAGCCCGAGGCCGGTGCCGCCGTATTGGCGGGTCATCGTCCCGTCGGCCTGGGTGAAGCGCTCGAAGATGCGCGCCTGGGCCTCGCGTGGGATGCCGATGCCGCTGTCCTCGACGTCGAGCCGCAGCCGCGCGCGCGCTCCGTCGCCGGGCTCGACCGCGGCGCGGATCGTGACCCAACCGACGGCGGTGAACTTGATCGCGTTGTGCACCAGGTTGGAGAGGACCTGCCGCAGGCGGACGACGTCGCCCTCGAGCCAGACGCCGTCGCAGCCGACCAGCTCGACGCCGAGCGCCAGCCCCTTGCCTCGCGCTGCCAGCTGAAACATCGCCGCGCAGTCGCGCACCAGCGCCCCGACCGCGAACGGCGCCGGGTCGAGTTCGAGCCGCCCGGCCTCGATCTTCGAGAAGTCGAGGATGTCGCTGATCAAGGTCAGCAGGTGCCGTCCCGATTGGCGGGCGGTCTCGGCCAGCCGCCGCTGCTCATCGTCGAGCCGGGTCTCGAGCAGCAGGTCGATCGTACCGAGCACGCCGTTGAGCGGCGTGCGGATCTCGTGACTCATCGTGGCCAAGAACTCGCCCTTGGCGCGGCTGGCCGCCTCGGCCACCTCCTTGGCGGTGCGCAGCTCGGCGGTGCGCACCTCGACCTCGCGCTCGAGGTTCTCCCGGTGCGCCGCGAGCCGCGCGTCGCGATCATGGATCTGCTCGAGCATCGCGTTGAAGCCGGTGGCCAGCGCGTCGACCTCCTCGACCGTGCTCGACGGCGCCCGGGCGTCGAGCCCTCCGCCGGTCACCCGCGCCATCAGCTCGGTCAAGCGGCCGAGCGGCGCGACCACCGCACCGGCCAACCGCCGCAGCCAGCTCCCGGCGGCGGCCAGGGCCACGAGGCTGGCCAAGAGCACCGCCAGCGCCTGCAGGACCAGGCGACCGAGCTGGTCACTCAGGTCGGCGCCGATCGCCACGGCGCCGCAGACCTCCCCGTCGAAGACGATCGGCTCGAAGACCTCGACCCGGGTCAAGCCGATGACGAAGCCGGCCTTCGCGCTCGGCACGTTGACCCGCGCGGCCGGCTCCCCCGAGCGCGAGTAACGGGCCAAAACCGCGAGCTCCTCGCCGGCGATCGTCGCGGCGTAGACCTCCGGCGAGTTGCGCAACGCCTCGAGCAGGCTCTCAGCCGCCGCGCGCTCGTCGAAGGCGACCGCGGCGGCGGCGTTGGCGGCGAGGATGCGCGCCTTGACCTGGTTGTTGCGCACCAGCGCGTGCAAACCGATGAAGTGGGCGCTGACCAACGTCGTCGCGGCGGTGAACAGCAGCACCGTGCTGACGGTCAGCAGGTTGATCCGGCGCAGCTCGCCGACCAGCGACACCTTCTTGCGTTCGCGCCTCACACCGACCTCCCCACCCGCCACGCTCCCGACGGCGGCTCCCCGCGCCGGAGGACCACCCGGGTCTTGTGTCACGTCCGGCGGCCGTCGTCGAGGGTCGCCGAGCGCCTCGACCGCCCCGCCGGCCCCCACGCGAGACGGGGACGGCGGCTACTCGGCCGCGCCGCTGAGACGCAGGTAGTCGTTCGCCATCGCGCCCGAGGCGGGCAGGAAGCGGAGCGTCGCGGCCGCGGGGTCGTTCAGGAAGGCGCGCAGATCGATGGCGAAGGTCGGCATCGCGCCGAGGATGGTGCTCCCGTAGCGGACGAGCACCTGGTCGCGCAGCAGCGGCACGACCAGCGCCTCGAGCTCGGCCGCCCACGGCGGCGGTGTGCGCGGCGTGACGATCTCGAACACCACGCGCGGCGCAGCGGCCGCAGCGGCGAGCGCCACCTGGTCGCCGGAGACCGCCACCTGCACCGGCAGGCTGAGCGACGCGTAGGCCTCGAAGGTGCGCGTCGCGCTGCCGGCGCCGAAGCTGCCGACCAGTCGCACGTCGGCGACCTGCAGCGCCAACGGCGCGCCGGCGCAGTTATCCAGGATCGGCGCGGTCAAGAAGGCGTGCGCGACGCTGAACTCCTGGCCGGCGAGCGGCGAGCCCGGCGGCAGGTGCTCGTCGGCGTAGACGAAGTCGAAGCCGCCGTTGTGCCACACCGCGAAGAGCGCCTGGTTCAGGTGGTCGATCTGCTCGGCCAGCTCGAGGCGCGAGGTGTCGGGGAAGCTGAGCGCCGGGACCGGGCTGCCGTAGCACCCGGTGGCCTGAATGCTGCCCAGCGGGTTGCGCTGCACGACCTTGGCCGAGGAGTAGAGGACCTCGAGGGTCGGCTTGATCCCGCCGGTCAGAATGTTCCCGCCGCTCGTCGCCCGGCAGTCGACCGCGGTGATCGCCGAATCGATGGTGACCTCCGGCGCCGCCGCCTGGCCGGCGTAGACCGGCAGCTCGAGCGCCCCTTGTGGCGCCAGGGCGTTGAGCGCGTCCTCGAGCACGCCGCCAACGGTGAGCGGATCGGAGGGGTTGAGGAGCAGCAGGCTGATCGCCACCTCGGCCAGCGGCTGCAGGTCGTTGAGGATGAGCCCCAACAGCGTGTTCATCGCGCTGTTGAGGTTGGGCGCGATGTCCTCGAGCGGCACGGTGCCGAGCTCGAACTCGGCGCCGAGCACGTCGATCGTCCCCAGGTTGATCTGCATGTCGCGGATCGGCTCGACGTCGATGGTCGAGCCCTCGAAGTCGACGTCGCCGGCGACCAGGGTCACGTCGGCGCCGCCGCCGGGCGTGGCGGTGATGGTGAAGGTCGCCTGCATGCGCATCGTCCCGACCGAGAGCCCCGACTCGACGAACGGCTTGGGGTTCTGGGTCAACGAGGCGATCGGAGCCAGCGACGCGTTGCCGCACGGGCAAATGATGTCGACGTCCTCGCAGTAGCCGAACAGATCGAGGGCAAGACACGCCAGCTCGTAGGTCTCGTAGTCGTCGTAGGCGATGGTGATGCTCGCCGGGTCGAAGGCTGCGGTGATCGGCACCTCGACGGTCGTCACCACCGTCATCGAGATCCCTGGCAGGCTGTCCTGGGTATCGACCCGAATGTCGGCGTCAGCGCCACCGGTGCGCGCGTCGAGCGCCAGCGCCACCGTGTTGAGATCCAGCTCGGTGACGTCGACCGCGACGATCACGCTCCCGTTGACGACGATGTCGCCACCGACGGTGAGCGGCAGGCCGAGCAGGTTGGTGTACGGGCCGAACACGTAGCGTTGACTCAGGAACGTGGTCGTCCGTTGGAACACGCGGATCTGGCCGACTGTCGCGCTCAGATCCAGGTTGTTCAAGATGATCTCGCCGAGGGTCGCGATGTCGTCGATCGCCGTACAGCTGTAGCCGCTCGGGCCGTAGGTGCACGGGTGGTCGCGGTCGTCGAGCACCGCCTGGCTCAGGTCCATCACCAACGCCGCCGGCAACGGGTCGCTCGCCGCCGGTGGCGTGTCGTACGCCGCATAGGCGGTCGACCAGTAGAAGCCGCGCGTCTGGCGCGCCGCCTTGCCGCCGTGGTTGGTGGCGATCACCTCGACGGTGTTCAGGCCGTGCACCGCGGTCATCTCGTGGCTGAAGACGCCCCCGGGCTGCACCGTGACCGGAGCGCCGTTCACCGTCACGCCGTCGAGGCCGAGGATCGGATCCTCGGCGACGCCGCGCACGGTCACCGTGCTGCTGCCGCTGAGCGTCGCGCCGCGGTCGGGGAAGACGATGGTCAGCTGCGGCGGGAGGATGGTGCAGTCACCCTGGCAGCCGTCCAGATTGTTGGTGTTGCCGTCGTCGCACTCCTCCGCCGGGGAGGAGCCGCGATCGAGGAACCCGTCGCCGCAGCGGCTCGGCCCGCAGACGGCGGCGAGGCAGATGTCGCGCGTCTCGCTCAGGCCGTCGGCGTCGCAGACCGCGCCGTCGAGCGCCGGCGTGCCGGGGATGCACTGCTGGGCGATGCAGGCGTCGTTCTCGCTGCACGGGTTGCCGTCCTCACAGCTCTCGGCGTTGTCGAGGTGCTGGCAACCGCGCTGCAGGTCGCAGATATCGGTCGAGCAGACGTTGCCGTCGTCGCAGTCGACGTCGGTCTCGCACTCGAGCACGCAGCGGTTGCCGACGCAGATGAAGCCCTTCTTGCAGTCCTTGTCCTTCTTGCAGTCGAGCGGGTTGAGCACCTCTCCGGCGCAGGCGCCGAGACCGACGAGGAGAAGGACTGCCGATGCGAGGGGTCGACTGGCCATGTCACACTCCCTGGAGGTGGCCGGAAGCAAAAGCGCGCGCCCGGTTGATTGTCGGCGAAAACCGTGGATTGTGCACGCTTTCGTGCTCCGCACTGACTCGAGCTATCCCCTCGAGATCAAAACACAAACGCGACCTCGAGCGACGGATGGATGACGTGGGTGAGGCTCTCGTCCGGCAGCCAGACCAGGTTGCCGGACAACTGCGGCACGACGCGCAGGTGGAGCCCCTCGAACTCGGCACCGACGAACCAGCCGCCGAGCGGCTGGTGGACGGTTTTGTCGATGACGAGCGGCCGGAACGACCGGTCCTGGCTCCGGTAGCGCTCGCGACCGACGATGAGCAGGTGGTTGTATCGGCCACCGCCGAAGAGCGCGATGCGGCGGGTCACGTAACCGGAGATGATCAGCGGCACGTCGCCGAGGACCCCGGCGAACGAGCGGCTGTAGCAGCCGCCGCCGGCGCAGGCGAGCTGCGTCTCGGGTTGGAAGAAGCCGTCGGCCGCCAGCCCGAGCGCCACCCCGATCCCCACGCTCCTCTCGCGCACCAGTTGGTAGAGGAGCTCGACCCGCCCGCCGCGGCCGAACGGCCGCAGCCGCACGCCGACGTCCAGGTCGCGGACCAGGCCGTAATGCGCCGACAGCTCGGTGAGCCAGACCGCGTGCGCGTTGCGCTTCGCCTCGCTGGTCGGCGCGGCGAAGGCGAAGTCGTCGGTCAGGTTGCGCCCCAGCCCCTGCGCGACGCCGACGCGCAGCTGACCGGGCATCAAGGTGCCCGGGCGCACCGACTGCGTCCCGGCCATGCAGCTCGCCAGCGCCAGGGCGAGCAGGAGCACCGGCGCCCGCCAGCGGCCGCTCATCCCCGCCTCCGCGTGATCCGCCAGCCGAGAGCGACGACGAGCAGCGTCCCCCACAACGGCAGCGACGCGTGGCGCGGCTCACCGTCGCGAACCACCCGCACCCGCAGGCGCTGGTCCTCCGGATCGCCGGGCACCGGCGCCAGCGTCGCGTCGGCGGTCAGCTCCGCGGGCGCCAGGCGGGCGCGCATCCGGGTCGCGAACCACGCGATCGCGCCGCGGTCGGCGACGCTGACCGGCCGGCGCAACAGGTACTGCACCAGCTGATAGTCGATGAAGTCGGCGTGCTCGACGACGAAGGTCGGTTGGCCACGGTCGGCGAACGCGGCGTCGATCGTCTCGGCGTACCAGTCGTCGAGCTCCTGCTCTCCGAGCCAGGCGTCGACCTCGAGCTCGGCGGTGGCGTACGAGGTCACCGTGTTGCGGTCCGCCCCGATGACCCAGAGCACCACCTCCACCTGTGCGGCGGCTGACAGCTGAGCGAGCCAGAGCGGCACGACCTTCTGGCTGCCGCGCAGAAACAGCAGCACCGGCGACGCGGCGCTGCTCCGCTCACCCTCTTCGCCCAGCAGCGCGACGCCGCCGAGCTCGACGAGCGCGAAGAACCGCCCCTCGGCGGCGAGCTCGTCGAGGAGCGTCTCGGCCTCGGTCGACACCCCGTACCCCCGACCGCCGAGCCAGCCGGCGAGGCCGTCGGAGGCCGCGCGGTCGAAGACGCGCAGCTCGCGGCGCGAGACCGCGTAGGCCGCCCAGGGCGGCGCCGCGGTCGGCGTCTCACTCAGACGGCCGAGCTCGGTGCAGCCGAGATCGCGACGCTTCTCGCTGAAGGTGACCAGCCGCGCCGCGGTCGCCTCGTGCAGCCGGGCGAAAGCGTCCGGCGGCGCCTCGCTGGCGATCGGGCGCAGCTCGGCCGGCAGATCGACGTCCGACAACGCCGGTGCGAGACCGGTGGTCGGGATGACCCAGGCGAGGTCGCCCCCGCCGCTGGTGAGCCCGACCTGGAGGATGAGCGCGGTGGTGTTCTCCTCGAGCACGATCGCGGCGTGGATCTGGGCGACGGTCACCTCGCCGCTGCGCGCGACCAGCGCCCCGGCCGCCTCGGCCGGGCCGGCCGACAGCACGACGCCGAGCAGCACGAGCCATCGGCCAGATGAGAGCGATCGGTTCATCTCAGTCTCGTCTTTATAGGCGCTCACCCCGGCTCGACACAACAGCGACCGCGCGCGCCGCGGCGACAAAAAAAAAGCGACTCGTAGGAGTCGCTTTTCCTTGCTGCCGGCGAGTCTTTCAAAACTGAATAGCAGGCACTCCGTACGTGCGAAT
>JBFYZW010000665.1:0-9162 GCA_041309305.1 Deltaproteobacteria bacterium
GAGAGCTACCGCTTCCCGCCGGTGCCGCGGATGCGCAACACCTATATGGAGAACGGACCGCACGCTCCCGAGGAGATCCTCCGCTCGGTCAAGCGCGGCGTCTACGCCGAGACCTTCACCAACGGCCAGGTGAACATCGGCTCGGGCGACTTCAGCTTCTACCTCAAGAACGGCTTCTTGATCGAGGAGGGCCGGCTGACCCGGCCGGTCAAGGACGCGAACCTGATCGGCTTCGGCCCCGACGTGCTGGCCAAGGTCGAGCTGGTCGGCAACGACCTGGCGATGTACTCGGGGGCCGGCTACTGCGGCAAAGACGGCCAGCGCGTGCCGGTCGGCTTCGGTCTGCCCACTGTCCGCTGCGGCGGCATCTCGGTCGGAGGTGTGTCATGAGCGCCGCGCTGCTGGCGCTCGCCGGCGAGGTCGCCGAGCTCGCCCGCGCCGCCGGCGCGCAGGCGGCGCGGGTCAAGCTGAGCCGCGCGCGTGAGGTCGAGGTCGAGTGGCGCGACGGCCAACACGACCGACTGCGCGAGTCGACCCGGCAAGGGTTGGCGATCGAGCTGTTCGTCGATGGACGCTACTCGGCGAACCGGACCTCGGACCTGCGGCCGGGCGTCCTCAAGCGCCTGTGTCGCGAGTGGGTCGCTGCGACCCGGCTGCTCGCGCCCGATCCGGCCCGCCGGCTGCCCGAGCCGGCCACCTACGCCGGCCGCCACGCCGGTGCGCTGGAGCTCTGGGACGACGCGGTTCGTGCGCGCACCCCCGAGGCTCGGCTGCAGCTGGCCGAAGCGCTCGAGCAGGCGACCCGCCAGGGGCCGGAGCGCGAGCGGTTGGTCTCGGTGACCAGCTGGGTCGGCGACGTGACCGGCGAGGCGGTCTGCTTCAACACCAACGGCCTGGCGGTCAGCCAACAGACGACCACCGCCTGGCAGGGGGCCAGCGCCGCGCTGCGCGACGCCGGCGAGCGCAAGCCGAGCGGCTACGCGCAGGCGGTCACGCGCTTTTTGGCCGACCTGCCGGGCGCCGGCCCGCTCGGGGCGGAGGCGCTCTGGCGCGCCGCGGCGCAGCTCGGCACCCGGCAGGCGCCGACCGGGCGGTATACGCTGGTGATCGAGAACCGGGCCGTGCCCCGCCTGTTCGGGCATCTGCTCCGCGCGCTTGGCGGGGACGCGGTGCAGCAGCGGCGCTCGTTCCTCGACGGCCGGCTCGGCCAGCCGGTCGGCGCGGCGGCGCTCACCGTGCGCGACGCGCCGCTGTTGCCCCGCGGGCTGGCGAGCTCGGTCATCGACGGTGAGGGGATGAGCAGCCGCGATCGGGCGGTCTTTGCCAGTGGTCGGCTCGAGACCTTCTTCTTCGACACCTACTACGCCGCCAAGCACGGGACCGCGCCCACCACCGCCGAGCCGAGCAACCTGAACTGGGGCCTGGGCACGCGGGACGCGGCGGCGCTGGTCGCCGGGCTCGAGCGCGGCATCCTGGTCACCGACTTCCTCGGCGGGAACTCCAACAGCACCACCGGCGACTTCTCGCTCGGGATCAAGGGGCAGCTCGTCGAGCAGGGTCGGCCGGTCGCGCCGGTCTCGGAGATGAACATGGCCGGCAACCACCTGACGTTGTGGCAGAGCCTGGTGGAGGTGGGCAACGACCCGTACCCGTTCAGCAGCCTGCGGGCGCCGAGCCTCTGCTTCGCCGACGTGCAGTGCTCGGGCGCCTGACCCCCGGCGGCGGTGGGTGCAAGAGCGGGCCGGATACGCTATCCTAACCATCTGCCAAGGAGTGGCTATGGCTCACGGTCAGCGCGTCGCTGTCCTGCTCCTGCTCGTCGGTTGTAGCCCGGCCGCGCCGGTCGGCGTCGAGGTCCCGGCCGAGCGCCGGGTGCTCGGCAGCGGCCGCGCGACCTTCGACGCCGCCGCCGGGGCGGTCGTCTGGGAGAGCGCCCCCGCCGGGACCGAGCTGCTCGACAGCTCGGACGTCCTGCCCAACGCCGGCGCCTACGGATGTGAGCTGGCCGGCTGGAACCCCGGCACCCTGGTGTTGTCGCAGAACGTGATGATCGGCAACCGCTCGAGCGCGGCGGTCTACCTCGCGCCGGTCGAGCTGCGGGTGACCGGCATCACGCCGCCGAGCGTCGTGGTCAGCGTCAACACCGATTTGGTCAACGCCGGGTGCGGTGCCAACGGCCTGACGGTGGCCGGCGCCGACCTCGATCGCAACGGCACCTTCGACTGCATCTGGCCCGACGACGCGAGCGACACCGCCGACGATCCGGGCTGGGACTTCAGCCAGGCGCTCGGTCCGGACAACGTGCTCGGCCCGGGTGAGTACTCCGCCTGCCGGTTCGTGCACTTCAACCTGGCCAGCCAGACCAACTTCACCTTCTACTGGCAGGTCCTCGGCGTCGTCGACGACGGCTGGCCGCCGCCGCCGGCGATCGATCCGGTCGCAAGCCCGACGCAGAACGGCGCGCCGACGATCAGCGGCCACTGCGTGACCACCTTGACCGCGCCGGACCAACTCAGCCCGCCGCCGGAGCAGATCCCGACCACCAATGAGGTGACGATCCTCGGCGGCGCCGCGCCGGTGACGACGATCTGCGACGACACGGTGTTCCCCTGCCAGACGATCGGCACGGTGACCTACTGCGGCCGCTTCAGCGCCAGCGTGTCGCTGGTGACCAACGCGACCAACCGGCTCGAGGTCTACCAGCTGCTCGACGGGGTCGACCGCAGCAACTCGAGCTACGTGACCGTGGTCCACGACACCCTGCCGCCGCAGGTCGCCAGCACCAACCCGCCGGACGGCGCGGTCGGCATCTCGCCGGCGGTCAACGTCGTGGTCACCTTCTCCGAGGCGATGCAGGCCGCGACGATCAACTCGACCGACGCCGCGACGGCGAACATCTACCTGCGCCAGCGCGGTCAGACCGCCCGGCTCGGCGCCACGGTCACGCTGGCCTCGCCGACCCAGGCGGTGCTCGACCCGACCGACGAGCTGGTCAACAACCGCACCTACGAGGTGGTCATCACCACCGGCGTACGCGACCTGGTCGGGCTGGCGCTGCCGGGCCAGGTGGTCGCCGCCTTCACGACGTCGAAGCTCGACGACACCGTCGCGCCGCAGGTTCTCGGCTCGCAGCCGACCTCCGGCGCGGTCAACGTCGACCGGCGCACGCAGGTGGTGGTCACCTTCTCGGAGGCGATGGCCAACGGCGGCAGCGCCGATCCCGCGTCGCCGACCTGCGCCGACACGGGGACCGTGACCTGCACGGCGATCCGGGTCATCGCCGTCGCGACCGGCCTGCCGGTGCCGGCGACCCGGTCGCTCTCGGCCGACGCGACCCGGGTAACCTGGACGGTGCGCGACGCCGGCTACGACCAGAGCGGCCCGGACCCGGTGAGCGGCGGCGGCTGCCTGAGCGGCCAGCCGTCGACCCCCGAGCTCGACCTCGACTGCGCGCAGAGCTACCGGCTGGAGGTCAGCACCGCGCTGCGCGACCTGGCCGGCAACGCCCTGGCCGGCGCCTACAGCGCGACCTTCACCACCGCGGTCGAGCCGGACGCCACGCCGCCGACCGTCGTGCTCTTCTCGCCGCCGTCCGGGGCGAGCGGGGTCTCGGTCGCGGTGCAGCCGGAGATCTTGTTCAGCGAGCCGCTCGCCCCGGCGACGGTGACCAGCGCGTCGATCCAGCTCAAGGAGGACGGCCTGAGCCCGATCGCCGCGACGTTGAGCCTGTCGAGCGATGGGCTGACGGTGCGCATCGTCCCCGGCGCGCTGCTCGTCCCCGACCAGCGCTACGTCATCTTCGTCAACAACACCGTGACCGACGTGGCCGGCAACCGGCTGGCGGCGCCGCAGAACTCGAGCTTCTTCACCGCCGCGGCGCCCGATCTCACGCCCCCGACGGTGATCGCGGTCGCGCCGGCAGACTCGGCCGAGGACGTGCCGCTCGATACGCAGGTGACGATCACCTTCTCCGAGCCGCTCGCCGCCGCGACGGTCAGCGCCGCGACCGTGATCCTCGAGCGGTACCGGGGCCTCGGGTTGATCATCGACGGGCCGGTGCCGGGCACCGTGTCGCTCTCGGGCGATCGAACGGTCGCGACCTTCGCGCCCGAGCAGCCGCTCACCGCCGCGCGGCGCTACCGGGTCACGGTGACCACCGGCGTCACTGACGCGGTCGGCAACCCGCTGGCGACCGAGTTCGTCTCGCACTTCTGGGCGGTCGACACCGACACCATCGCGCCGTGCGTCGTCGGCGTCGCGCCGGTGGACGGCGCGACCGACCTGACGAGCAACACCCACGTCGCGGTCAGCTTCAGCGAGCCGATGGCCCTCGGCACGATCGTCCCGGGCAACGTCCTGCTCCGCGCCAGCGGCACGCCGGTGGAGATCACCGTCACCGCCAGCGCGGACGGCACCGGCGCGACCGTGATCGCCGCGGCGCCGCTGCCGTTCGGGCCATTGACGCTCGAGCTGACCCAGGCGCTCCTCGACGCCAGCCCCGAGCAGAACGCGCTCGACCAGGGCTCGACCGCCCCCGGCTGTCTGGCGCCGGACGGGCCGCCGGCGCCGGTCTTCGCCTGGATCGTCAGCCAGGGGGCGGACACCACGCCGCCGACCGTCGTCTCGATGACGCCGGCCAATGGCAGCACGAACGTGCCGCTCAACGTCAACGTCGTGGTCACCTTCAGCGAGCCGATGGACCCGCTGAGCATCTCGGCGCAGAGCACCGGCGCCCTGTACGACAACCTGGGCAACCGGGTCCCCACCGAGGTCTCCCTGTCGGTCGACGCCCGGGTCGCGACGGTGAACCCGCAGGTGCTGCTCGCCAGCCAGACCAGCTACCAGGCGACGGTCGCCGCCGGGGGGCCGCGCGATCTGGCCGGCAACGCGCTGCAGGTCGGCGCGCAGACCAGCTTCTCGACCCTGGACGCCGGGAGCGACCTGGTGCCGCCGCAGGTGGTCAGCGTCTGCCCGGCGGACGGCGCGACCGGCGTCGATCGGCTGCTGAACCTGCCCTGCAACACGGCCTACCCCGGCCAGGTGGTCATCGTCTTCAGCGAACCGGTGGACCCGGACACGATCGTCCCGGGCGCCTTGCGGCTGCTCGAGCAGAACCTGGTCATCTTCTGGGTCGATCGCACCGCCGCGGTGACGCTCCAGCCCGATGGCGTCACGGTGACCTTGACGCCCGAGTTCGTCACTGGCAGCGGCCTGAAGAACGCCACCAACCACCGCGTGCGTGTCTCGACCTCGGTCACCGACCTGGTCGGCAACGCGCTGGTGCCGGCCGGCTCGTGCAGCGGCGGGACCGGCGATCAGTGCACCGGCTTCGGCACCTGAGGAGCCCGGACCGGCGATGAGCGACGCGACCTCGTCCGGGTGGCGCCGGCGCCGGGCGGCGCGCGTCTGCGTCTGTTGCCGCGCTCAGGCGCCGTTCGTCTGGAGCTGCCGCTGCGGCTTCGCCATCTGCCAGCCGTGCATGGACGAGAACCGCTGGGGGTTGACCTGCAACAACATCACCTGGACCTGTCCGGACTGCGGCGCGGAGAACGGCTTCGGCAACCAGTGACCGGCGGCTGACACGCCCGGCGGGATGGGTTAAGAGGCAAGCTCCGAGCGCGATGAGCTACCCGATGACATACGCCTACCTGGCCGGGATGATCCTCTCGGTCATCGGCGCGACCGTGATCGTCACCGCGACGCCGCGCCAGCCGGTCCGCCGGCCGCTGGTCGCGCTGTTCGCCGCCGCGGCGCTGTGGTGCCTGGCCGACCTGCTCGCCAACCTGGCGACCAGCGCCGCCCAGATGCGCACGCTCGCCTACCTGTTCGTGCCGGCCTGGGCGCTCGTCCCCTATCTCCTGGTCCGCGTCACGCTCGCCTACGCCGGCCGGCCGTGGCTCCTCTGGCGCGAGGCGCTGCTCGCCGCGCCCGCGGCGGTGATCGTGGTCCTGATGTGGCGCGGCGCGCTGTTCGTCGACTTCACGCCGGCCGGAGTCCGGGCGCCGTACTTCCACTCGCACGCCTCGCCCTGGCTCTTCCTCGTCGCGGTCTACTTCTCTGCCGCGGTGGTCGTCGGCACGGTGGTCCTGCTCGCGGCAGCGCGTCGCTCGGGCACTGCCGCCTTCGTGCGCGCCTCGCGCTACCTCGTCGTCGTCGTCTTGCCCATCTGTCTGGTCGCCTTCCCGACCAACGGCGGGTTGTCGCTGCTCGGCGTCGTGACGCCCTACATCGGCTCGCTGGCGATGGCCGCGGGCAGCGCGGCGCTGCTGGTCGGCATGCTGCGCTTCGGCCTGCTCGCGCCGCCGGGTATCGCGGAGCGTCGGGCGGTCGAGAGCGAGGATCGCTACCGGGCGCTGGTCGAGGCCTCGCCCGACAGCATCGCGGTGATCGGCCTCGACGGTCGGATGCTGATGGCCAACCAGCGCGCCGCCGAGCTGCTCGGCTATCCGAGCCCGGAGGCGCTGGTCGCTGCGCTGCCGGTGCCGGCAGAGGCGCTGGCCGACGCGGATCGCCCGCGCCTGGTCGAGGTGCTCGAGCGCATGCGTCGCGAGGGGCTGGTGCGCGACGTCGAGTGGGTGGTCCAGCGGCGGGACGGTGAGTCGGTGCCGGTCGAGGCGAGCGCCGCGTTGCTGCGCGACGCCGAGGGGGCGCCGGCCGGCTTCGTCGTCGTCGGGCGGGACATCCGCGCGCGCAAGCGGGCGGCGGTCGAGCAGGCGCAGCTGCAGGCGCAGCTGCAGCACGGCCAGAAGCTCGAGAGCATGGGCGTGCTCGCCGGCGGCATCGCGCACGACTTCAACAACCTCTTGGTCGGCATCCTCGGTCACGCGGCGTTGGCGCGCCAGGAGCTGCCGCCGACCGCGCCGCTCTACGAGCGGCTCTCACGCATCGAGACCGCGGCGACGCGGGCGGCGGAGCTGACCCGGCAGATGCTCGACTACTCCGGCCGGGGGAAGATGGTGGTCGAGTCGGTCAGCCTGCCGCAGCTGACCCGCGAGATCGCCGCCTTGATCGAGGCCTCGATCAGCAAGCGGATCGAGCTGGTCTTCGAGCTGCCGCCGGATCTGCCCCGGCTGCTCGCCGACGCCGGCCAGCTGCAGCAGGTGGTCCTGAACCTGTTGACCAACGCCGCCGAGGCGATCGGCGAAGGCGATGGGCGGATCACGGTCACGGCGCGGGAGGTCGGCGTCGTCGCCGGGCAGCTGTTCGACCACCGGAGTGGCGCGCCGCTCGCCGCCGGCGACTACCTCAGCCTCGAGGTCGCCGACACCGGCCCGGGGATGAGCGCCGAGGTGCAGGCGAAGATCTGGGATCCGTTCTTCACCACCAAGTTCGCCGGCCGCGGGCTCGGCCTGGCGGCGGTCGCCGGCATCGTCCAGGCCCACGACGGCGCGGTGGTGGTCGACTCGGCGGTGGGGCTGGGCACCCGGATGCAGGTGCTGCTGCCGGTCGGTGAGGGGCAGGTCGTCGCCCACCAGCGCCGGCTGACGCCGATCCCGCCGCAGCAGGCCTCGTGGCGCGGTCAGGGAACGGTGCTGGTGGTCGACGACGAGGAGCTGGTGCGCGAGGTGGCGCGCCTCAGCCTGGAGCAGGTCGGCTACACGGTGGTCACCGCCGAGGACGGCCAGCGCGGGGTCGAGCTGCTCAGCGAGCACCGCGACCAGGTCGTCTCGGTCGTGCTCGACCTGACGATGCCGCGCATGGATGGGCCGGAGGCGTTCGCGCGCATGCGGGCGCTGGTGCCCGACCTGCCGGTGATCGTCATCAGCGGCTACTCCCGCGACGACGCGAACGCCCGGCTCGGGGAGCTGGCGGTGACCGCGGGTTTCTTGCAGAAGCCGTTCAACCCGGCGGAGCTGATTGGCCTTTTGCACGCGGTCGAGGAGAGTCGGCCGCCGTCGCGCGCCTGAGCGCTCAGGTGCGGGTGATGCCGATCTTGTTGAAGAACAGGTCCTCGATCGTCCGCTGCACCATCCCCCAGAGCAGGTCGCGGTCGGAGCAGTGGGCGAACGGCCCGAGCGGGATCTTGAACGCGCCCTTGTCGGCCCGGCCGCCGCCGTACGGCACGCCATGCGCGTCGACGCCGAACAGCTCCTTGAGGAAGCGGTCCGGATCGACCACCGCCGAGGTGGTGCGCAGCGAGCCGTCGACGAACTGGTTGTTGACGATGCCGTAGACGATCACCGTGTCGATGCCCTCGCGGCGCAGCAGGTAGTCGGCCGCCTGGCCGATGCTGTCGCGGTCCTCGTCGCGGACGTAGCCGACGCCGGCGAGCATGTGCGTGTCGGCGATCACCTTGTTGGCGTAGGCGCGCTGGGTGATCTCCATCGTGCGCGCCGAGATCGCCTGCAGCGAGATCTGGGTGAGCAGCTCGTGGTCGGCGTAGGTCGCCAGATAGGCGGCCGCCTTGTAGTCGATCTCCCGGGCGAGCAGGTAGTCGTCGGTGTCGGAGCGGATGCCGTAGAGCAGCGCCGAGGCGAGCTTGGCGCAGGCGGCGTCCTCGCGCTCCATCGGCGCCAGGCCCGCGGCCAGGTACTCGGCGTAGATCGAGCTGGTCGAGCCGACGTCGTCGCGTACGTCGACGAACTCGGCCTTGATCTCGCCCTGCAGCTTGTGGTGGTCGACGATGCTGACCAGCGGGATGCCGGACAGGCCGTCGCCGGGCTCGAGCATCTGCGCGTCGACCACCGCCATCCGGTCGTAGTCGGCGAGGTTCACCTTCTCGCTGAAGCGCACCATCTCGATGGCGAGCTTTTTCACCAGCGCGCGGTTCTCGTGGTGCGAGATGTCGTCGAAGTAGAGGATCACCGTCTCGATGTCGAAGTGGTCGCAGAGGTAGGCGTGGGCCATCGCGCTGGCGATGCTGTCCGGATCCGGGTAGCCGCGGATGGCGACCAGGTGGCGCTCACCGCGGTGGCCGGCGAGGACCTCGCGCAAGAGGTCGGCCGGGGTCGGCGTCGAGGCGAGGCGGGGGATCTCTGGGTGGGAGCCGGGCATGGGCCCAGTCTAGACCAGCGCCCGCCGCAGGCGAACACCCGGCGTGCGGATTTTCCCTACCGGGCCGTCGCCCTTGCGCTGCCCGAGCCGCTGCGGGTACACCCTCGCCCATGGCGATACGCTCTCGCGCGGTCGAGGGGCTGCTCGGCCGCCTGCACGGGCTCGGCG
>JBFYZW010000666.1:0-29627 GCA_041309305.1 Deltaproteobacteria bacterium
TCGAGCGGCGCGAGGACGCCGCCGACCGGCGCGAGGAGCCGATCGACCGCCGGCGCGAGCCAGCCGACCGGCGCGACGACGGCGCGACCATGAGGGAGCGGGTGCTCCGCGCCGCCGATGAGACCACGACGGCCAGCCCCGACCTCGACGACACCGAAGCGAGACTGCGCGAGGCGAACGAGCGCCTGGTC
This sequence comes from Deltaproteobacteria bacterium, assembly GCA_041309305.1. GTDB lineage: Bacteria > Myxococcota > XYA12-FULL-58-9 > XYA12-FULL-58-9 > XYA12-FULL-58-9 > JBFYZW01. The sequence goes on from JBFYZW010000666.1 coordinate 192, forward strand.
ATCGCGGCGGTCCAGGCCCAGACGATGACCGAGACCGCCGAGCAGGTCGCCACGCAGATGGCGTACCTCGCTGAGCACGACGTACTCACCGGTTTGCCGAACCGCGCGGTGCTGAGTGAACGGCTCAGCCAGGCCATCACGCTCGCCGAGCGGCGGGGCAAGAAGGTCGCGCTGATGTTCCTGGACCTCGATCACTTCAAGCAGGTCAATGACTCGCTCGGCCACACGATGGGCGACCGCCTCTTGCAGTCGGTGGCCGCGCGCCTGAAGACCTGCGTCGGGCAGTCGGACACGTTGAGCCGCCAGGGTGGTGACGAGTTCGTCGTTCTGTTGCCCGAGATCGATACGATCGACGAGGCCATGATCACGGCCGACAAGTTGATCGCGGTCAATGTCGCTCCCCACCTCATCGGCGACCATCAGGTCTACGTCACCCTCAGCATCGGGGTCAGCCTCTACCCGGACGATGGCCACGACGCCGAGACGACGGTCCGCAACGCCGACAACGCGATGTACCACGCCAAACGCAATGGGCGCGACAACTGCCAGGTGTTCACGCCCACGCTGAAGGCCCGGGTCGTGGAACGCCAGTCGACCAGGGACGCGCTCGAGCGGGCGCTCGAGCGGCGCGAGCTCGTGCTGCACTATCAACCGGCGGTGAACCTGGTGACGGGGGTGATCACCGGCGCCGAGGCGCTCCTCCGGCTGCAGGGGGTCGACCAGGCGTTGGTCTACCCGGCGAAGTTCGTCGCGACCGCCGAGGACTCTGGCCTGATCCTGCCGATCGGCAGCTGGGTGCTGCGCGAGGCCTGCCGCCAGATCCAAGCCTGGCGACTCACCGGCCTGCACCTGGGGCAGATCGCCGTCAACGTCTCGGCCAACGAGCTGCGCAGCAAGGGGTTCTTGGCGGGGGTGCGCGCCGTCTTGACCGAGACCGGGCTCAATCCGAGCCACCTCGAGCTCGAGTTCACCGAGCGAGGACTGGGGCAGGACGGCTCGTCGACCCGGGCGGCCTTGCGCGCCTTGCGGGAGCTGGGCGTGCGGATCGCGATCGACGACTTCGGCACCGGGTGGCTCGGGCTGAGCAAGCTGCGCGGCCTGCCGATCGACACTTTGAAGCTCGACCGATCGTTGGTGCAGGATCTCGACGGGCGCGGCGGCATGGCGGTGACCAGCGCGTTCATCGCTTTGGGCATCAGCCTCGAGCATCGGGTCGTCGCCGAGGGCGTCGAGACGAAGCGACAGCTCGCCTTCCTCCGCTCGCGTCACTGCGGCGAAGGGCAAGGCTACTACTTCAGCCGGCCGGTCGCCGCCGGCGCGTTCGCCGCGCTGCTGGCGGTCAATCGCGCCTGATCCCGAGACGGCGGGCGTCACCAGAAACGGAAGGTAAGGATGTGTGGGATTGTCGGGTTCGTGGGCAGTGAGCGCGCCGCCGAGCACGTTTTGGACGGGCTCCGGCGGCTCGAGTATCGCGGTTACGACTCCGCGGGCATCGCCACCATCTTCGCCGGCGAGATCCACTTGCGGCGGAGGAAGGGGAAGATCCACGGCCTCGCCGGGCTTCTGCGCGAGAGGCCGCTGGCGGGCTCGATCGCCATCGGTCACACCCGTTGGGCCACCCACGGCCGGCCGTCGGAGGAGAACGCCCACCCGCACCGGGTCGATGACGTGGTCATCGTCCACAACGGCATCGTCGAGAACTTCCACGAGCTGCGCGCGGAGCTCGAGGCAGAAGGCCGGCGGTTGGAGAGTGAGACGGACACCGAGGTCATCGGGCACCTCATCGCCATGTCCGCGGCGAAGACGCTGGTCGAGCGGGTGCGGGCGGCTTTGGCGCGGGTGCAGGGCGCCTACGCGATCGCGGTCATCTCCTTGGCGGAGCCCGACCGCATCGTCGTGGCGAAGAACGCCTCGCCCCTGGTCGTCGGCGTCTTGGCCGACGCCGGGATCATCGCCTCGGACATCCCGGCGCTGCTCCCGTTCACGCGCGAGGTGAAGATCCTCCAGCAAGGCGAGATGGCCGTCGTGCGGGCGGGCGCGGTCGAGATCTGCACGCTCGAGGGCGTCGCGGTCGAGCGCTCGGCCCGGACCATCGCCTGGTCGCCGGCCCTGGCCGAGAAGGGTGGCCACAAGCACTTCATGCACAAGGAGATGTTCGAACAGCCGCGCGCGGTGGTCGACACGCTGCGCGGGCGGCTCGCCCCGGCGGGGGACGATGTCTGCCTGGCGCCCGAGCTCGTCGGCGGGATCGCCACGGCGGAGCGGGTCATGATCACCGCCTGCGGCACCAGCTACCACGCGGGCCTCGTGGGCCGGCTGGTGCTCGAGGAGTTGACCGGCATCGGCTGCGACGTCGAGCTGGCGAGTGAGCTCAGGTATCGCCGGGGCGTGATGGGCCCCGGGACGTTGACGCTCGCGGTCAGCCAGTCCGGTGAGACCGCCGACACCCTGGCGGCGATCCGGGAGGCCCGGGAGCACGGCTCCCGGGTCACGGCGATCGTCAACGTGCTCGATTCCTCGATCGCGCGAGAGGTCGACAACGTGCTCTACACCCACGCCGGGCCGGAGATCGGCGTCGCCTCGACCAAGGCCTTCATCACCCAAGTGGTGGCCTTCTACCTGCTCGCCATCGGCGCGGGTCGCGCGCGGGGCCTCGACCGGGGTCGGGCGGCGGCGCTCGTCGACGGCCTGCGTCGGCTTCCCCTCGCCCTCGACGAGATCCTGCTCGAGGAGGAGAAGATCATCGCCATCGCGAACGCGATGAGCCGCGCCCCGTCCGCCCTGTACCTGGGGCGGGGCTACGGCTACCCGGTCGCCCTCGAGGGCGCGCTGAAGTTGAAGGAGATCTCCTACCTTCACGCCGAGGGCTACGCCGCGGGCGAGATGAAGCACGGACCGATCGCGCTCGTCGAGCCCGGCCTACCGGTGGTCGTCGTGGCGACCGCGGGGCCGCTCTATGACAAGGTGATCAGCAACATCCAGGAGGTGCGGGCCCGCGACGGCATGGTCATCGCCGTGGCGACTCGCGGCGACCGCCGGATCCACGCACTCGCGGCGCACGTCATCGAGGTGCCAATGGTCGATCCAGTCTTCACGCCGATCGTCGCGACGGTGCCGCTGCAGCTGCTGGCGTACCACGTGGCCGATCTGCGTGGCACCGACATCGATCAGCCACGCAATCTGGCGAAGAGCGTCACCGTCGAGTAGGCCAACAACCCATCGCCCGCTCCACGGGCGGCCGAGAGAGAGAGAGGGAGGCTGTGTCAGAGCGGAGACCAGGTCGGCCACGGCGAGGCGTCGGGGGCAAGCGAGCGAGCGTCGGTAGCGAGGTGCCGCCGGCTCGGCAGCTCCTCGACCAGGAGCGGCGGCGATGGCGTTGACGGCGCTCACCATCGAGGCGATCGAGAGCGCGGCGGCCTTCGCCGGGCTCGAGACCGAGTGGCGGGCCCTCGAGGCGCGTTCCCAGGTCAGCCTGCCCTTTCAGACCTGGACGTGGAGCGATGCCTGGTGGCGCCACTTCGCCGAGAACCGCCTCGCCGTGCGCGATCGTCTGCGCGTCTTCGCCGCCCGGACCCGTGACGGGGAGCTGGTGGGCGTGGCGCCGATGATGCTCAGCCAGCGACCGGGCATCGGGCCGATCGGCCTACGCACCCTCGGGGGTCTGGGCGCCGATCCCAACATCACCGAGCTGCGAGTTCCTCTGACCGACCCGGCCCACGAGGGCCAGTTCTACAGCGCCCTGCTCGAGCACCTGCGCGAGCGGGCCGACGAGTGGGAATGGACCAGCTGGAGCGGCCTGCGCGCGGGTGGGGAGGCGGAGCGGTTGGTGGCCGAGTCACCGGAGGTCTCGTTCGTGCGCGAGATCCCGAACTACCTGCTCGAGCTGCCGCGGACGTGGGAGGAGCTCAAGGCCAGCCGGTCGAGGAACATCAAGGAGTCGCTGCGCAAGTGTTACAACTCGTTGAAGCGCGATCACCACGACTTCGCGCTCGAGGTGGCGACGACCCCGACCGCGGTGCAGGCCGGCCTCGAACGGTTCCTCGAGCTGCACACCACGCGTGCCCGGCTGGCCGAGACCGTGCATCACGCGGACGTCTTCGCCTCGGTGAAAGCGCGGGCCTTCCTCCTCGAGGTCGGCGCGCGCTTCGCCGAGACCGGGCAGATGTACGTCTTCCAGCTCCGCGTGAGCGGCGAGGTCGTCGCGGTCCGGCTCGGCTTCGGCCTCGGCGAGACGCTCTACCTCTACTACTCCGGCTACGATCCAGAGTGGGGCAAGTACAGCGTGATGACGACGACCGTGGCCGAGGCGTTGCGGTTCGCGGTCGAGCGCCGCTTTCGTTGGGTCAACCTGTCGACGGGCAACGACGTGTCGAAGACTCGTTGGGGGCCGCGGGAGGTCATCTACCGGGAGGCGGTGCAGCCTTCGCCCTCCTGGCGCGGGCGGCTGAGCGGTGTGCTCTACCGCGGGCTCAGCGCGAGCCACCTGGTGCCGGTCGTGCGGGCAGTGCTCGGCCGCCGGGCCAAGGTGAGCGAATGAGGGCGAGGCGGGGATACGGGCCGTGGGGCGCGTTGGGACGTTGGCTGGCGTTGGCCGCCGCCGGCTTCGCCGCCCTGGTCGGCGCGCCCCCGCGGCTCGAGATCGGTGAAGGAGGGGAGCGCGGCAGGGCGTCCGCCGCCGAGCAGAGCACCGCCGGGGCGACCACGGCCGCCCGCCAGGCGCCCAGTCCGGAGGTGGTCGCGGAGATCTTCGCTGGCGGCTTCACCGGCGGTTGGGAGGATTGGGGCTGGGCGCCGCGCGATCTGGTGGCCGGCCAACCGGCCCGGCTCAACCTGGCCGGCCGCGGCGGTTGGCTGTTGGGCCACCACGACGGTGGCGCCGCCTTCGCCACACTGCGCTTCGAGATGCGAGCGCCGCGCGGCTTCGGTGACTTCCTCTCGGTGACGCTGCGTAACCGGGGTGGCGGGACGCTGCCGGCCGTCGTCGTGCGGCCGCGACACCGGCGGCCGCTCGCCGATGAGTGGTGGGAGATCGAAGTCGGCTTCGCCGAGTTGAACCCGGAGGGCCTGCCGTTCGACACCATCCTCTTGCGGGCCGAGAAGTCAGTGGGCCGCGACTGGGTGTTGATCGACGAGGTCGTGCTCCTCGGTCAGGCCGCGAGCCGGGGCAGCAGCCGGCGGCTGACCGCACCGGCCGCCGCACCGAGCGAGTCCGCCGCCCTGCGGGTGGACTGCGCGGCGGCGGGTCACTCGATCAGTCCGCTGATCTACGGGGTCGCCTACGGGCCGCGGACGGCGCGGCAGGACGGCTTCGTCTGGCGCTTGCGGCCGACCGCCCGCCGGTGGGGCGGCAACCCGACCTCGCGCTTCAACTGGCGGCTCGGCAATGCCTGGAACACCGCCTCCGATTGGTTCTTCACCAACGTCAACTACGTGGGCGACCCGACGTTCCATTGGCGCCAATTCCTGACCGAGAACCGCGAGCGCGAGGTCGCGACGGCGTTGACCGTGCCGCTCCTCGGTTGGGTCGCCAAGGACACCACCTCCTCCTCGTTCCCGGTGACGGAGTTCGGTGCGCAGGCCGCGACGATGGCGGGGCGCGCCGAGGTCGGCAACGGCAAGAGCCTGGACGGCCGGGATCTCGACCCCGGCCCACCAACCCGCACCAGCGTCGCGTTCGCGCCACAGGACCTGCGCGAGTGGATCGATGAGATTCGCGAGCTGGACGCGGCGGCCAAGGCCCGCCACGTCCAGATGTACATGCTCGACAACGAGCCGATGCTGTGGAGCTCGACGCACCGCGACGTGCATCCTCAGCCCGTCGGCTACGACGAGCTCCTCGCCCGGACGATCGCCTATGGCACGGCCATCCGCCAGGGCGATCCAGAGGCGGTCATCGCCGGCCCGGCCTCGTGGGGCTGGCCTGCCTACTTCTTCTCGGCCAAGGACGCGGCGTCCGGCTTTCGGCTCAAGCCCGACCGCCGGGCCCACGGTGACGTCGGGCTGTTGGCCTGGTATCTGCGCCAGCTTCGGGCGCACGAGCAGAAGACGGGGGTTCGCGTCCTAAACGTGCTCGACGTCCACCATTACCCGCAGGCCGCTGGCGTCTTCGCCAGCCCGGGAGGTGGTCGCACCGACCCGGCGACCGCGGCGCTGCGCTTGCGCAGCACGCGGGCGCTGTGGGATCCCACCTACCTCGACGAGTCCTGGATCGACGATCGGGTGCGGCTGTTGCCCCGGCTCAAGGAGCTCATCGACGAGAACTACCCGGGCACCGGAATCGCCATCGGCGAGTACAACTTCGGGGCCGAGGCTCACATCAGCGGCGCGTTGGCGTTGGCCGAGGCGCTGGGGCGGTTCTCGCAGTTCGACGGGCTGACCGCGGCCTTCTACTGGATGTACCCCGCCGAGGGCTCGTTGGCCTTCGACGCCTACCGCGCCTATCGTGACTTCGACGGCAGCGGCGGCCGCTTCCAGGACCGCAGTGTGCCTACCTCCGGCAGCGGTCCAGTGTCGCTGTTCGCCTCGCGGAGCGAGCGCGGCGACCGGGTCGTGCTGGTGGCCTTGAACCTCGACTCGCGCGCGACCATCGCGGCGAGCGTTGAGCTGGCGAGCTGTGGCGCGCTCGAGTCCCGGGCGTCGTATCGGCTCAGCGAGGCCTCGGCGGTCTTGCGCCAGCTCGATCCGGGCGAGGTGGGCCACCAGGCGGGCTCGCTCAGCGCGACCCTGCCGCCCTATTCGCTGACGGTGTTCGATCTGCAGCGCCGGGGCCCGTAGTCTCGTCGACCTCGCGCCGGGTGCGGATCCAGCGTCCGCCGGCATCACGCGTGAACGGTCGGGCGATTAGCAACTTCCAGGCGATGTAGATCGGCGCATAGAGCAGCGCCACGACGCCCTCGCCGCCCAAACCGCTGTGCTGTACGCCGCGCGCGACGTAGAGGGCGAGGCAGAGCAGCGCGAGCGCCCAGAGCACCGCAGCGACGCCGAGCGCGCCGGCGGCGACGACGTGCACGGCCTCCGCGGCGGCGCCGAGCGCGACCCACAAACCGACGTAGCTCACCGGGGGCACCGCGAGGTCCATCGCCAGGTCGGCGAGGACGCCGCTTCGCCGCCGCCAGGCCTCGGCGACCAGCCGCGGCAGGTGCGTCGCAACGAGCGACCAGCGTCCGCTCTCCCAACGGCGCCGCTGGGTGAGGGCGGCGGCGCCGGTGGTGACCATCTCGCCCCAAACCGTCGCCTCGTGGGCGAAGGCGACCCGGATCCCCGCCAACCCGAGCTGGAGGCCGTACTCCACGTCTTCGACCGCACCGAAGGCGTCATAGGGGTTCTCGCGCAGCAGCGCGCCGGTGAAGCACATCCCGTTGCCGCGCAGGCCGACCGAGAGGCCCATTCGCTCGCGGGCGAGTGAGCGGGTCCGGTGAAACATGCCCAGGGCCACGGCCATCAAGCGGGTGCGCCAGGAGGCGCGCGGGTTGCGCACGCCGTACTCGGCCTGCACGCAGCGCTCGCCGGCCCGCAGGCGGGCGGCGAAGGCCTGCAACAGGTTGGCGGAGACCTCGGAGTCGGCGTCGACGACCACGACCGCGTCGACGTCGTCGCCGTGGAGCAGATACGCGAAGGCGAAGGCGAGCGCATACCCCTTGCCGAGGCGCGTCGCCTCCCTTCGCTCGAGGACCTCAGCGCCGGCGGCTCGGGCCCGCGCCGCGGTGTCGTCGGTGCAATTGTCGGCGATCACCACGACCCGGCGCGCCCAGGGCGGGTAGTCAACTCGGCGCAGGCTAGCCACGGTGGCGCCGACGAGCTGGCTCTCGTCATGCGCCGGCACGACGACTACGAAGCGCAGGACCGGCCCCACCAGGACCTTCGGCTGACGACGACCGGCCAAGACGGCCAACAGGCCGAGATAGCCCCACACCGGCAAGCTGAGCACCGCCGCCACCAACGAGGCGGCCGCCAGGGCCGTCATTGTGGCACCGGCCGGCGGCGGCCAGGCGGGGTGGCCGGCCAGGCGCCGAGGACGGTCGCGCGCCCGGCCATCAGCCCGGCGAAGACCGTCAGGGTCAGGATGTTCATCCAGCTGGCGATGCCGATGTCGCCGAAGCACATGATGGCGTACACGATCACCGCCGTGATCGCGGCCGCCGCGGCGACCTCGTCGAGCGGGTCGTCGCTGGCGCGGTAGACGCGCACCGCCAAGAAGACAGCGACGGCGAGCAACATCCAGAAGACGGCGAAGCCCACCAGTCCGGCGGCGCCCATCAACCAGAGCAGGCTGTTGTGCGGCAAGTAGCGGTAGGCCTCCAGGTACTCGGTGATGTCGTAGGCACGCACCTCCTCGACGTACTCGTGACCGAAGCCCGTGCCGAACAGCGGGTTGCGCTTGGCGGTGATCACCAGGTTGTAGTTCTCGATCTCGCGCATGTCCGACGAGGTATCGGCGTTCCACAGGATGGTCTTGATCGATTGCACGGGCTTCGCCCACATGCCGTTGGCGTTCCAGGCGGCGGCGCCGTAGAGGAGCAGAAACGGCAGGGCGAAGGCGACGCTGCGGTGCACCCGCCTGCGGAGGGCGGGCTTGGCGAGGGCGTAGATGGCCACCAGGCTCAAGGCCAGGGCGACGAAGGCCAGGCGGCGGTTGTTGATGATGATCGCCAGCGCGAGGATCGGCGAGACGGTCAGGTTCAGGGCCCAGGTCCGCGCCGATGGTCGGGCGAACAACGCCATCAGGCAGGCCATCAGGCCGACGACCCAGATGGTGGTGTCGGCGTGGGTGGTGACGTAGGTCCCGCCGCCGATCTCCTGCTCCACCAGCGGGGTGGTGGTGAGGATGAAGCGCCAGAAGTAGATGCCGAGCAGGGCGCGGACGACGCCGACGAAGAGGAGGATGTTGAGGACCAGCCGGGCGTCGCGCCGGGTGGAGAAGCTGAAGGCGAAGAGGACGGCCGTGGCGCTGGTGAACAGCATCGGGCGGAGCTGCAACATCGAGAAGCGGACGTTCCCGCCCCGCGCGAGGCCCCACAGCTCCAGGCCGAGGCAGGCGACCGCGGCGATGGTCGCGACCTGCAGCAGCGGTCGCGCCGGACGCGGCGTGCGGACCTGGCCGAGGGCCAGGGCGCCGGCGAGCACGACGGCCAGGACCAAGAACAGGGCTTCGATACCGAAGAGCTTCAGCCCGGGCACGCCGAGGGTCTTCTCCAACCCGTCGTAGAGGACCTTCCCCGGGGCCAAGGTCGGTGGGATCCAGATGTCCATGAACGGCCGCGCCCGGGCATCCTCGGCCAGGAGCGCGGCGAAGAGGAAGGCCGCGGCCGTGATGCGGAGCGGCGCGCTGGTGACGCCGTAGACGAGCAGGATCACCAGCGGCACCGCCACCGCGGCCGCCGGGTGGCCGTTGGCGAGCGTGACCAACAGCGCCGCGGCGCTGACCGCCACGCCAGCGGCGAGGCCGACGCGCCATGGCGCCGGCGTGCTCAGCTCAGCTCTCATTCAACTCTCCCAGCACGCGAAGACCGAGGAGCCGCTCGATCTGCCAGGGCTCGAGCACGCGACGCGACCGCAGGTCGGCGAGCAGGGCGACCAACGCGGCCAGCAGGGCCGCGGCGACCAAGGCCCCGGCCATGACCTTCGCCGGCTCTGGTGTCGCCGGCCGGCGGGGGAAGACCGGCGGGAGGGTGACGATGTACCGATAGCTGAAGCCGGCCAGCGCCGCGTCCATCTCGACCCGAGCATTGTCGAGCCGATCAGTGAGCTCGTTGTAGACGATCTCGGTCTGACGGTAGGTCTGCAGCGCGCGCTCGAGATCGGGGTCGACGGCCGGCCCCACGTCGGGCAGGCTCTCGAAGATCTCCGTCCGCCGTGGGGCGACGCCGGCGTTGGCCTGGAGCCGGCGTAACGCCTGCTCGAGCTGGGTCTGTTCCCGGCGCAGCGTCGTGAGCGCCTCCGGGGGCAACGATCGCACCTCGAGCGTGCGGACCGCGTCGATGACGTCCGGGTGCCGTGGTCCGAGCGCCGTCCGCAGCCCGGCGAGCTTGGTCTGCGCTGCCGCCAGCCGCTGGTCGTGGTCGTTCTCGAGACGGTGGAGCTCCTGGGTCTTGGCGATCAGATCCTGCTCGGCCTCGTCCAGGGCCTCGCCCTCGGTCGCCGGCGTCGCGCGCGGCCGGGGCGAGCTGATGCGCCGGATCGTGCGACCGCCTTGGCGAGACCGCGCCACCCGCTCCAAGCGATCCGCCGCGGCCTCCATCTTGTTCTGGGCCTCGGCGACGTTCTGCTCGAGGATGTCGAGCGTCTCTTGGATCTCGCTGACCTCGCGGGCCGCGCTGCTGTCGAGGAACCGTTCCTGGGCCGCCTTGACGATCTCCAGGCCGGTGACCGGGTCATGCCAGTTGATGGAGATGAAGATGACGTTGTTCTCGACGGTGGCCCACAGCTTCTCGTCGAGCGTGCTGAGCAGCGCCTCGGTCATGTCCTCCCGGCTCAGCGCACCGAAGAGGAGGCGCCGGGCCCCGTCGAGGAGCTCCCGCAGGCCGGTCCGGGTCTGTTGCCAGCCGTTGAGTAGATCGGTGTCGGCGATGAGCCCGAGGAGGTTCTCCCTCGATTTGATCAGCTCGACGACGCCCCGGGTCCCTTCGCTGGCCTGGATCGGGATCGAGCGGGCAGGGTGGGTGAGGCTGGGGATGATGTAGCTCGGATGACTGAGGATGCGCGTGTCGATGCGGTAGGTCCGCGGCATGATGGTGAGGAGGAGGCCGGCGAGCGCGATCGTACCGACGTAACAGCTGAGGGCCAACAGCCAGCGCCGCCTGAGCGAGCGGAGGGCGAAGCCGACCAACAGCCAGGCACCGCTCCAGCCGAGCAAGGTGTCGTCATCCGGGTTGTGGCCTGTGCTGCGTTGCTCCATGGTAGACCCACCTTTCGAGGTTCGAACCCGGTCCTTCGTCGTCAGACCAGCCGCGGGTAGACGAAGAACACGGCGAGGAAGTAGACGAGCACCGCGACCGCGGTGCCGGCGACGGTGACGAACAGCCCACGGCGGGGATCGGCGAGCCCTGCGCCGACCGCCGGGATGGCAACGGTTGCGATGATGATCGAGATGAGCACGAGCTTGTCCATCCGGGTCTCCTAGTCGAGCAGCTCAGCGCTGGCGATCACCGCGACGAAGCCGACCAGCTCCGGTTGATTGGTCCTCAGGCGGCGAGCGGTGAGCCGCGAGGCACGGGAGCTCCCCCGCACACCGACCTCGCTGGTGATGCGCGCCGACCAGACCTGGCGCCAAACCGTGTCGGCGAAGACGGCGGAGGGGAACGGGTCCGCGCCGGCTGCGGCGGTCGTGCTCCCCCGATCGATTGGCGCATAGAGCGCGGCGAAGGCGCGGAGCTGGGTGGCGGCGGAGATGACCAGCTCGCCGCGCAGGCTCACGAAGCCGCGCGGGACGACGATGGCCCGCACCGGCTCGAAGTATCCGGCCATCCCCGCGCTGACCTCACCGCGGAGGGTCGAGAGCCGGGCCGGACGGCCCTGATAGGAGTAGGTGCCGTCGGCGATCGGCAGCAGGCGAAGGCCTCGCGGGACCGACACCGTCGTGCCTGGCCCGGATCGTGAGGCGTAGCCCGTGGTCGCGGCGACGAGCGCGCCCAGGCGCAGCCGCAGCTCCTGGTGGGCGTCCAGCAGGCGACGCCATCCGGTCAGCGGCGTCAGGGAGGTGTACGCCGGGCCCGGCAGATACCAGGTCTCTCCGACGCCGAGCGTCCCTTGGAGCTCGTCGCGGGCACCGAGGGCGCGGGCGTACTCAGCGGTCAGCTCGACGCGGTTCTGGATCGGATAGGTGGCCGGCCCCATGCCGCCCAGCGGCCGACTGGTCGATAGCTGCAGACCGCCGGCCAGGCGCTCCTGCTCGGAGAGGGCCCGCTCGAGGGTGGTCACCGCCCCGGTGTTGAGGAAGCGAATGATGCCGGCGTTGGGCAACGATGCCGGTGTCTGGGTCCGCGCGTCGAAGACCAACAAGGCGCGACTGTAGTCGACCTCGCCGGCGTTGAGGAAGGCGGTGGCCGTCAGGGTCGCCAGGGGCGAGAGGCGCGCCACCAGCTCCAGCTCGGCCTGGTGCAAGATCAGCGGCCGTTGCGCGAGGGGATTGGGCACCCGGTAGAACAGCCGCGGACCGTAGCTCAGGGTGGTCAGGGTCTGCCCGGTGGCCAGTCCGAGCCGCAGCCGGGGAAAGAGCTCCAGGTCGGCCGCGACGACGGAGGCCGTCGCCGGCCCGGTGGCCAGAACACCGGCGCGGTCCTCGTTGCGGACGAAGGCCTCCAGCTGCAGGTCGGTGGCCGCGAGACACAGCGCCATCAACCACCCGGCGCCCATCAAGGTTGGCCCCCGCGGCTCATTCGACGACCACGACGTCGCCGTCGCGCAAGCGGAAGGCCGTGGGCGTGCTCCGCGGCCGGGTGATGCGCTCGAGGGTGAAACGCACCCGCAGGGAGCGAGCGTCCCGGCGCACGACGTAGATGCTCTCCGGATCGGCGAAGGTCGTCAGTCCCCCGGCCTTGGCCAGCACCTCGAGCACCGTCGCCTGCGGGTCGAGCGGATACTGTCCCGGCGTGCGGACCTCACCGAGGACGCTGACGACATGGGGCCGGACGTTCCGCAGCGCCACCGTCACCTTCGGCTCGACGACCAGACCATCGAGTCGCCGGGTGAGGGCGGCCGCGACGCCCGGGAGGGAGAGGCCGAGCACCGCGATCTCCCCGACCAGCGGGATGGTGATCTGGCCGTCGTTGCGTACGGCATACTCGCCAGAGAGCTGCGGCTGACTCCAGACCGCCACCTGCAGCTGGTCGCCGGCGCCGACCCGGTACGGCTCGGGCGCGGGCGTCTCGTCGACAAACTCCTCCGCCCAGACGAACGCGCCGCCGTGAGCGCAGGCCAGAAGGCTGGCGCTGAGTAAACTCGACCAGCAGAGAGTCGTGTGTCGATTCATGGTTGCCTCATGCTTTCGGCTCGTCAGGGTTGTGGTGAGCGGATCGGCGACGGCAGAGCCTGGCGCCGAGCCGCCGGAGGAGCTCAGCGACCGGCAAGGCGCCCAGGGCACCGGCCAGGACGACGTAGGTGCCCGCCTCGATCGGGATGGCGTAGATCCCCAGCGGCGCGAAGATCTGGTGCGCGGCCACCGCGCCGACGCAGCAGACGGCCAACCGCCACAAGAGCTGCACCAATTTGCGGTCGACCGCCGCGGAGCCCAAGGCCAGCAACATCAAGCCGGCGGAGACGCACTCGGTCACCACCGTGGCGAAGGCGGCGGCCATCCCGGCGCCGCCGTCGCTGACCGCTGCGTGCGCGGGGGGGATGAGCAGCAGGTTCAAGGTCGGGTTGAGGATCAGCGTGATGAACGAGTTGCTCGCCACCCGCCAGATCCGTCCGGCCTGGATCAGGTGCGCCGAGAGCAGCACGCAGACATAGGTCAACGGCACCATCGGCGCGATCATCTGCAGGATGTCCGCGCTCGGCGCGAAGGCGACGGTGAACAGCAGGGCGACGATGGTCTCCGCGTTCAGCGCGATGATCACCGCCAGCGGCACCGACACCATCAGCACGACGCGGACGGCGCCGCGCATGGTCCCGTGCATCGCCGCGGTGGACTCCTTGGCGATGCGCGAGCCCATCGGCACGATGACCGCGTTGAGCACCGGCAGGATCAGGTAGACGAGGAAGGTGACGTTCGCCGCCGCGCCGTACCAGCCGACCTCGGCGTCATCGGTGAGGACCGAGAGCAGGGTGATGTCCACCTTGGCGTAAATCCGGTGGGCCACGAAGTTGAGGAAATAGGGGAGGCTGGCGACGATGATCGCCCACGAGGCATGGGCGTTGAGGGTCATCCGCAGGCCCACGTGGCGGCGAGCGGCGCGGAGCAGGAACGGCACCTTCAACGCTTCGGTGAAGAAGAACAGGCCCGCGACGACCACCAGCCCGTAGCCGAGCAGCAGCCCGGTGACGATGCCGGCGCCCCAGAGGATCTTCGACAGGGCGTTGATCAGGGCCAAGGCGCGCACCTTGCCCACCGCTTGGAGCACCGAGCCGAGCGAGGTGTTGAGCACGAAGAAGAACTGGCCGGCGGCGAAGGCGTAGACCAGCCGCCACTCGATGGCGCTCTTGCCCATCAAGGACAGCGACAAGCCGATGACCACCGCGACGAGCAGGCTGACCCCGAGGCGTACGACCGTCAGGCTGCCCAAGAAGTCGCTGGCGTGCTCCGGCCGGACGGCGACCTCTTTGCGGATGTAGGTCTCGGTGCCGAGCGTGACGAAGACGAAGAAGACGGCGGCGAACTCCTCGGCGAAGACCAGCTTGCCGAAGGCGTCCGGGCCGAGGAAGCGCGGCATCCAAAAGCGCACCGCGAAGGCGACGGCGAGCGTGACGGCCAGGGAGAGGCCCAGGGTCACCGAGTTGCGCAACGCCAGGCGCACCTCATGGGACGCGGTGGCAGCCCCGAGGTCGTCGGCCACGAGCGGGTTGTTCATCTCGGGTCCGAGCTCAGGCGCCGGGTTTGGGTATGCGGATCGACGCTGGTACCCCGACCGCAACGCTGTCAGGGGGCACGTCGGCGATGACGACGGCATTCGCGCCGATCGTCGAGCGGGCCCCGACACGGATCGGACCCAGGATCCGTGCCCCGGCGCCGACCCAGACATCGTCTTCGATCACCGGGTAGCCGTTCTCCTTCGCGGTCCCGACCGTGTTGTTGCCAAAGAAGCGCACGCGGTTGCCGACCTGAGCATCGCCGCCGACCACCGTACCGAGCGGGTGGATGAAGTAGACGCCATTCCCGAGGCGGACGTCCTTGCCGATCTCGATCCCGTGGATGACGGTCTGGACCAGGCGCAGCAGGTGACCGACCCCGACGATGCGCCAGGCGCGGGCGACCTTGCCCAATCGGTGCAGCGCGGTGACCTGGAAGGAGTCCGTGCCGAGCACCGTGCGGAGCAGCGCCTTGAGATCGGTGCCACCGTGCGCGATCTGCGCCAGCTCGCGGGCGTCTTGCCACAGCTCTCGGAAGATCATCGCCTCGCTCCGGCGCGGCCGTTGGGATGCGCGACCGAGGTTGGCGTCACGATCATGCACCGTGCCCTCGCGCCGGTCATCCTCGTACCGCGCCGCTGTCTTCGTGTGCGTCTCCAGCATTCGGCGATGACTGTAACGATGGATCCACGTCGCCAACAATGAGGAAGTACCGACTGGATGGAGCGGATTATCCGACGCGCCGTGGCGGCGCGCCGACTCGCGACGGCCAGCGACTCGTCGCCTTTTGCGAACCAGGTGGTTCGAACTTCCTCATTGTTGGTTGCGCACCCGGCGCCTACAACAGGGACTCGGCGAATCTTCGCTCGAGGCTGCCGGCGTGTTCGCGTCAGGGGGCTCGCGCGGGGTTCGTCGCAACCACCTGGGAGGGTTCCCGTGTCAAGAACAGTCGCGTTGTTGGCGGTGCTCGGTCTCGTTGCCTGCGGTACGACGGAGGAGGACGGCCCTCCGGCCAATCGACCGGTGGTCCACTCGACCGACACCTTGGCGTCACCGCCGAACGGCAAGAACCTGTTCGCGCCGGACTCCGGCTCGGTCGCGGCGCTGCGGGTCGATCGTACCCCGGAGCAGGCCGGTGACATCTTCGGCCTCTTCTACTGCGGGGACGGGTCTCCCGAGGACCGCTTCTATCTGCTGGTCAGCGCCGACCAGGGCGCCAATTGGCGTTACCTGGCGGCCTCGAACGACGAGCCCAACGAGGACCCGCAGAACAACCGCCCGTGGTTCGCCAGCCTCGCGCAGGACACGGTGGGGTACGCGGTGCACTACGCCTTCTACCAGATCAACGCGACGTCGATGCGCTACAACCGGATCAGGCTGGCGCACAACGCCGCGGGACACGTGAACGGTTGGAGTTGGGAGGTGCAGAACCACGCCGGGCCAGCGTTCGAGGTGGACGGCAGCGGCGCCTTCTACGCCAGGTTGGATCTGCAGGAGGTCATCGACGGCAACGGCGCCCACATCCTGATCATCAGTGGCGTCGACCGGCCGTCGACCGAGGAGCAAGCGCGGCTGGTCGTGGCCCGGACGGTGGCCGGCTCCAAGGCGCTGGCGCCGGTCAGCACCGTCGATTGGGTGAAGGTGACGAACGGGGCGGCGGGATACGACGTCCTGGGTGCCTTCTGGCGGAATGACGACTCGGACCCGGCGGCGCTGATCGAGTTCATCAACCAGGATGTCCACATGGGACAGCACAACGTCGATCAGTCGTGGGCGCAGCTCCCGGCCGACAAGTCGTTGCACTTCTTCGTCGGACCGTACTTCTACAACGACGGCTCGACCGCCGGGCAGATCCATCGCTGGCGATTGACCGCGGCCGGCCGGAACTGGTCCGTCGACCCGGCGGCGCTCGGGATCACGGTCGCGACCGGCAACGCCGAGAACCGGCCGATGATGGGGCACGCGGTGGCAACCGCCAACTCGGTCTGGTTCGCCTACGGGTCTCCCGACACCGGCTTGCGGATCGACCGGATCGACGCCGCGGGAGTCTGGAAGAACTCGGCCCTCCCTTCCCCGGATCCCGAGCCGGGCGCCAACTGGTACGCGACCATCTCGGTCGGCGAGGATGAGGACTCGGCCTGGGGGATCTGGTCCCGACCCCGGGGACCGACCTATCAACGCTCGGGCTACTTCGACGGCTCGACCTGGAGGATCACCGACGACACGGCCGCCTGGCGACGGAACGGCACCGGCGACCCGGTGAGCTGGTTGCACATCAGCGGTTGGCGGACGGGGGCGGGGGTGATGTCCTACGCCTACGATACCTACGGGGCCGCGACCCAGAAGTACCACCTGCAGACGATCTCGATGGCGCCGTAGGCCGCGCGGCCCGCGGTCGAGACGAGCCGGGATCGTGGCCGCGGCGTCACGGTCCCGGTGACTCGAACACTCAAGCGCGCAACGCCTCCTCGATGGTCTGATACTCGCACCAGCGAGTCACGAACCGGTGGATCCGGCTGCGGTCTTCCGGGCGGAGCGCGACGAAGGCCAGATGCGCGCCGAACAGCTCGCTCCCCGAGTCTCCGGCGACGACGACACACTCGACGACGAGCTCGGCGCCGCCGTCGGGCAAGGCCAGCCGCACGGTGCAATGAGTGCCGACCGCCTGCGGCAGGCCCAGGTCGGCGTACATGCCCCCGACCGACAGGTTGGCCGCGCGGCAGAAGAAGCAGGGGGATCCGGGCTGTCCCTCGATGCGGACCTGCGCCTCGGCGCGCATTGCGCGGCGGCGGTCGAGCAACCGCCCAGAACGCAACGACCCTACGAGTGTGGTGTTCATCTCCTCACCATGGACACCTACCGTCGCGATGCAAGGGATGGGGGCGTTGGCGCGGCAGCGCCGGTCCAGCGCGGATCGTCGAGCGCGAGCCCGTAACGGCGCATGCGGCTGTTCAGCGTCTGGCGGGGGATGCCGAGCCGCTGGGCCGCGCGACTCTGGTTGCCGCTGGCCTGGGTCAGCGCCTCGACCAGGATCGCGACGTTCAGGCTGTCCATCACCTCGTCGATCCCGCGACCGTCGCGGAGGAGACGGCGCACCCACTCGGCGTCCTCGTCCAGAGTCGGTGGTGCGCTCGCGCCCGGCTCGGAGTCCAGCGTGACGCCGACGCTGGTCAGCAGGTGTCGCGAGAGCAGCTCGGGCCGGATCTTGTCGCCGGCATCACCGAGGACCACTCCGCGCTCGACCTCGTTCTCGAGCTCGCGGATGTTGCCCGGCCAGGTGTATCGCTCGAGGATCTCCATCGCCTCTGGGGTGAAGCCGGCGACCCGTTTGTCGTAGTGCAGGCAGTGCAGCTCGAGGAAGTGTTGGGCGAGCAGGGGAATGTCACCCAGGCGGGCGCGCAGCGGCGGCAACTCGACCGTGACGACCATCAGGCGGAAATGGAGATCGTCTCGGAACTGGCCGGAGTGAACCCGCTCCCACAGGTCCTGGTGGGTCGCCGAGATGATGCGGACGTCGACCCGCACCGGCTCGGCGGCGCCTACCGGGGTGATCTCGCCGGATTCGAGGGCGCGCAGCAGGACGGCCTGCGTCGCCGGGGACAACTCCGCCACCTCGTCGAGGAAGAGCGTGCCACCGTCCGCCTGCTGGAAGACGCCCGGGCGATCGTGATCGGCGCCGGTGAAGGCGCCCCGGCGATGGCCGAAGAGGGTGCTCTGCAACAGCGTCTCGGTCAGCCCGGCGCAGTTCTGGGCCACGAACGGTCGTTGAGCGCGCGGGCCGTTGTTGTGCAGCGCGCGGGCGACGAGCTCCTTGCCGGTCCCGGTCTCGCCCGCGATGTGCACGGTGACGTCCGTCTGTCGCACACGCTCCAGCTGTTCGAGGGCGCGGTGGAGCGCCACGCTGTGCCCGAGGATGCTCTCGAAGCCGTGACTGCCGGGGACCCGGTGGCGCAGGTAGGCGTTCTCGCGCCGGAGGCGATGGTTGGCGCGGCCGAGCTCGATGTGCAGGAGCTCCTTCTCCATCTCCATGCTGTGGATGTCGACGGCGCGACGGATGACCTTCTTCAGCTCGGCCACTTCGATCGGCATGCTCACGCGATGAACGAGCCGACCGAGGCTGAGAAACTCCCGCTGGCCGCCGGCGTCGGAGCGGCTGTCGGTGAACAGCTCGACGATCTGCGCGTGAGGCAGCTTCTGGAGCAGTTGGTGGAACGGCCCGCGGCCCAGGGTCTCGAACATGGCCTGATCGGTGATCAACACCGCGACGGTCTCGGTCGCCAAACTCGCCAAGGCGTCCTCCGCCGAGCGGCAGAAGACCGCGCGGTGGTGATCGGAGAGCGCCTCTCGAATGGGCAACAACTCGGGCAGACCCGAGGTGAGCACCATCACCGTATGACGGTAGTCGCGCACGAACTCGGCCAGCTGCGTGGCTGCCTCGGTGCTGCTCGAGGTGATACGGATGCCGAGGCCGATCGCAGGCTCAGCGCAGGCGTTGGTCTCGTCGGGTACGACCCAGATCACCTCGGTGCCGATCGCGATCGTCGGCCGCGGATCGGGCAGTTGGAGGCGGACCGCTACGCGATCACCCGCGCTCGGTGTTCGCGGGCCGAGCGCTCCACGGGTGACGCAGACGAACGCGCCGGAGGTGCTGACGTTGGCGGAGAAGCCGTCGATCGTTCGGCCATCGATGGTGAGCTGGCAGGGCATCCTCACGTGGAGGCGTTGCGACCGCTGCTGTTGCCCCCCGTCGACCATGCGCTGCTGCCTCCGACGGGACCTTAAGCACTCGTTCCCCCCCGTCAACCAAGGGGCGCTCCCGGCTGCTCAGATCTGGGCGAGCCCAGGTGCCGAGCCC
This sequence comes from Deltaproteobacteria bacterium, assembly GCA_041309305.1. Lineage (GTDB taxonomy): Bacteria > Myxococcota > XYA12-FULL-58-9 > XYA12-FULL-58-9 > XYA12-FULL-58-9 > JBFYZW01. The sequence continues at coordinate 19,549 of JBFYZW010000666.1, forward strand.
TCGGCACCTGGTGCGAGCGAGACTGACACCCGCGGGCGGTGTCGAAATCTTCCACTCCCGCGCTGGTCTTCCCCGCGCCGGGGCCGGGGAGTCACCGCCCGGAGGGATCGCCCTCGGGGTTGACCGCACGGCCGGGGTCGCGGGCTGGCTGCCGGGGTGCCGAAGCTTCGGCGGCCGGCCGCGAGGCTCGTGCGGCCCGCTCCGGTCTGAGGTCGTTATCAAAGGTGATTTCGCGTTCTTCCGAGTTGGCCCGCCGGCTGCATACGACCTTCGCCGGCTCATGCTCCCGCCCCAGGAAGGACGGCTACGATGAGACGGTTCGCTACAGCCTCGGTCATCCTGCTCAGTGCCTGCGGCATCGCGCCACCCGGCCACGTTACGGACGGGGAGCAGGTCGCCGAGGTCCCGGCCATCGGGACCGACGGCGAGCTCCCGGCGGTGGACCTCGTGGACCCGTTGGGCAGCTCCCCGCTTTCGACCGTCTCCGCGGTCGGTCCGACCCTGGTGGTCTACGCCGATGAGTTGAGCGCTGATTTCCGTGATTGGAGTTGGGCGACCCACTCTCTGACCTCGCGGACCTACGTGCACAGCGGCCGGCGCTCGATCTACTTCGAGCCGGACTACTGGACTGGACTCCTGTTCCATCACACCACCGGCCTCGAGGCCGCCGAGATCGCCGCCCTCGAGCTATGGATCCGGGGCGGGCGGAGGGGCGGCCAACGGATCCAGCTGGTGCTCGCGATGGATGACCAGGAGCTCGGCCGGGTCGAGGTGGCCGCGCAGCTGGCGAGCGGCCGGATCACGACCGCGTGGCAGCAGGCGACGGTGACGCGCGCGGCGCTCGGGATGTCGAGCGGGCGGTTCAATTCGATCTACCTGGCCGACGCGTCGGGACTCAACCAATCCCCGGTCTACGTCGACGATCTGGTCTTGATCCAAGAGCCTCCTCCGCCGCCGGTCGAGCCTCCTCCCCCGCCTCCGCCGCCTCCTCCGCCACCACCGCCGCCCCCGCCACCACCGCCGCCCCCGCCGGCGAGCTACGACCCACACTTCCGCATCGGCAGCGGGGCCAACCAATGGTGGGTCGAGGTCTACGCCGAGGCGCTGACGCTCGCCTACGAGCTCGAGGATGGCACCCTTCACGGGTTGCCACTCCAGGCCTACGGCGCGTTCGCCGCTGGCGACCACGTGCTGGCCGGCACCCGGATCCGACTGCACGGCACGCGCGCCGATGGGGCAGCCGGGCGGAGCGCCTTCTTCGCCTACCTCGTCGACCAACCTGCGTTCGACGGCAACCCGCCCCCGAGCGACCCGCCGGCGCCGACGACCCCGAGCGGGGTGTTCTTCGTCAACGGTCGCTTCCTCCACGACCCGTGTGGCAACCAGGTGATCCTCCGCGGCGTCAACAAGATGAACATCTGGACCGATCCGACCGGCAGCCGGTCGTTCGCCGAGATCGCCAAGACCGGGGCGAACGTCGTGCGCATCGTCTGGAACACCACCGGCAGCGCGGCGGGGCTCGATACCGTGATCGCCACCGCGCTGAACAACCGCCTGTTGCCGATGGTCGAGCTGCACGACGCCACCGGCGATTGGTCGATGTTGCAGACCCTGGTTGACTACTGGCTGCGCAGTGACGTGCTGGCCGTGGTCTTGGCGCGAGAGAGCGCGCTGTTGGTCAACATCGGCAACGAGGTGGGTGACGGTAACGTGACCGCGGACCAGTTCCGCGCCGGCTACGCGCTGGCGATCGCCCGCCTGCGCGCCGCGGGGATCCACGCGCCGTTGGTCATCGACTCGACCCAGTGGGCCTACAACATCAACATGGTGCAGGCCAACGGTCCATTCCTGTTGACGCAGGATCCGCTGCGCAACCTGATCTTTTCGGTGCACATGTACTGGTCGAACGTGCCGGCGTCGACCATCGAGGCGGAGCTGCTCGAGACCGCGAACCTCGGCCTGCCGCTGATCATCGGCGAGTTCGCCGCCGCCGGCTTCGGCTGTGGGTTGGATGTCGACTACCGGGCGATCATGGCCTCGAGTCAGACACACCAGATCGGCTGGATCGCCTGGGAGTGGGGGCCCGGAAATGATCCGTGCGCCGTCATGGACATGACCACGGACAACAGCTACGCCTCCCTGCATGACTGGGGGCTGGTGGCGGCGGTGACCGATCCGAACAGCATCCAGAACACGGCAACGCCCATCCCGTTCTTCGCCGACACCAACTGCAACTGATGAGGGTCGGGTTCCGGCCGGCGCGCGCCACGTCGTGATTCTCGACCGGCCGCGCCGCAAGTTCCTCATGGCCGCGCTCCTCTCCGGCAACCAGATTGCCGATTGCCGGTGGCGCACGGTTGAGGTTGCCGATCAGGCCGCCTCCGCCGTGCGTCGCCGGTGCAGTCGAGAGAGGAGCCGCCCGTGTATGACCGCTTCGACAGGATCGCGCCAGGGCTGACCGCCAAGATCAACCTCCTCATCGACGTCGTGCTCGTGCTGGCCTTGTTGGCGGTGGCCTCGCCCGCGATCAGGCAGGTGTCCGGACTCGCCTACGCGGTGATCGGGACGCTCGCGGTCATGGCCTGGCTCTTGAGCGCGACCGTCGTCCGCCTGTACTCGCCGTGCACGCCGCGGACCCGGATGGACAGCCTCGCGATGGGAACCTTGGCCGTCATCGCGACCAGCGGCGTGGTCTTCGTCGCCGATTGGGCCTTGCGCGCCGGGGCGCCCTCGTTCGACGTGCTGGCCTTCGGCCTGATGCTGCTCGGCCTCGAGAACCTGATCCGGATCCTGCTCATCGGCAGCGTCGAGTTGCGCTTCCGGGGCAGCTTGGATCGCGTTCTGGTCGTCGGCACTGGACCGATCGCCGCCGCCACCGCCAAGCACCTGGCCGAGCGATCCCGACGGCAGGCGGTAATCGGCTTTTTGGACTTCCTCGGCGAGCCCACCTCGGTGTCCGACAGCCGGCTGCCCGTGTTCGGCAAGGCGACCAGCTTGTTGGAGGTGCTCAAGCGGCAATCGTTCGACGAGGTCTACGTGGCCGGTCGGCTGACGACCCAGAGTGACGAGATGCAGGCGGCGGTACGGACCTGCGAGGAGGTGGGGATGCCCTTCGCGGTGCCGCTCCACAACCTCGAATACCAGCGCGCCGTCCCCTTCCCGTCGCCGGGGCCGGACGACTACGTCCACTACCTGACCGCTCGCTCCAAACCGACGCAGCACGCGGTCAAGCGGCTGATCGATATCACCGCCTCGGCGGGGGCGCTGTTCGTCCTCTCTCCGCTGTTCGTCGCCGTGGCCCTGGCGATCAAGCTGACGACGCCCGGACCGGCGCTCTTCCGCCAACGCCGGGTCGGCCTGCATGGCGCCAACTTCAACATGCTCAAGTTCCGCTCGATGGTCGCCAACGCCGAGGCCTTGCAGCTGCAGTTGCTGCTGCAGAACGAGCAGGCCGGCCCGGTCTTCAAGATGAAGAACGATCCGCGCATGACGACTGTCGGCCGTTTCATCCGCAAGTACAGCATCGACGAGCTGCCCCAGCTCATCAATATTCTCCGCGGCGATATGACCATCGTCGGGCCGCGCCCGGCCCTCCCCGGAGAGGTCGAGAAGTACTCGACGTGGCAGCGCCGCCGGCTGTCGATGCGCCCGGGCCTCACCTGCTATTGGCAGGTCAGCGGTCGAAACCAAATCAGCTTCGACGAGTGGATGCAGCTCGATCTGCGGTACATCGACAACTGGAGCCTGGCCATCGACGCTCGGCTCATCCTGCAGACCCTCCCGGTCGTCCTGGGCGGCGACGGCGCGAGCTGAGCCGGTGCCGCCCGCTCGCTCGGCGACCGTCTCGACGATCCGTCGCTCTGCGCAACACTGAGCACAGGAACTTCCTCATGGTCGCGCGTTCCATCCGTGCGCAGCGTAGCTTGCACGAAAGGCTACACCCATGGTTCGTGAACTGACCCGCGATGCCGCTGTCGATCGATACATGGCCGAGGTCAACCAACACCAGCTGTTGACCCGCGAGCAGGAGACCGACCTCGCCGAGCGTTATCGGACGCACGGCGACCTCGAGGCGGCGCGCCAGTTGGTGGTCGCGAATCTCCGCTTCGTGGTTCGCGTCGCCCATGAGTACCGCGGCTACAATATGAATCTGCTCGACCTGATTCAGGAGGGGAACATCGGTCTGATGCTGGCGGTGCGCCGCTTCGATCCGCGTCGAGGGTTTCGGCTGATCTCCTACGCCATCTGGTGGATCCGCGCCGAGATCTTCAACTTCATCCTCCGTTCGTGGTCGTTGGTGAAGCTGAGCACCGGCCGCGTGCGGCGGATGTTGTTCTTCAAGCTGCGCTGGGCCCGAGCGATCGCTGACCACAACGCCGCCGACGGCACCGTGGCGCCGGCCAGCCAGCTCGCCGAACAGTTTGCGGTGGCCGAGAGCGAGATACGGGCCATGGAGGACCGCCTGGCCGGCCGTGACGCATCGCTCAACGCTCCGCTGGAAGAGGACTCGAACGAGACCTGGTTGGACCTGTTGAGCGCCGCTGACGTGTCCCAGGAGGAGCGGATGTTGGCGGTCGAAGAGAGCCAACGGATTCACGGCTCGGTGGCCAAGGCGATGGGGGGATTCACCGAACGCGAGCGGTACATCGTGCAGAACCGGTTGATGGCCGACGAGGCGATGACCCTGTTGGAGATCGGCAAGCACTTCCAGGTCTCGCGCGAGCGCGCCCGCCAGATCGAGGACAGCGTCCTACGCAAGATTCGGCTCGCCCTCGTACGCGCAGGTGGCCTCGAGCGGACCAGCGCGTGAGTCGCGCGCCGCCGCCTGGCGCCGGGCGGCGGCGCCACGCGGAGCGGCGAGCGCCACCGATCGACAGGTCGTCTTTCTCGACGCCTACCAGCGCAACTTCCTCATCGTCGCCAGTGGGAGATCGATCTATGCGCTCGGTTGTAGCGGGAAGGCACACGGCGAGGCCGTGCGATCGGCGACGAGACAACCCAACCAAGGAGAAGCGATGTACGCCCAGCGGCAGAAGAACAAGGTGAAGGCGGACCAGGAGAGGCGTCAGACGACCACGACGGCGATGACCGTCGTCCCGCCGCCGGTCCGGGGCGATCGCCACGACCTGGTGGCCGAAGCGGCCTGGTTGATCGCCGAACGACGGGGCTTCGCGCCCGGGGGTGAGCTGGACGACTGGCTGGCCGCGGAGCGGCAGATCGCGCAGCTGTTTGCGCACGAACGTTGAGGAACAAGGAGGAGAACGATGAAGACGACGAATCAGGCGAAGTGGGCGGCGCTGGTGGTGGGCGGGATCCTGGTGGGCGGCGCGGACGCGCAGGCCGCGGAGACGGACGACCGCATCGCGGCGGCGGCGCGCAGCTCGTACGTGTTCCAGACCTACCTCAAGGACGACCGGATCGAGATCGAGTCGACGGCGGGCATCGTCACCTTGACCGGGATGGTCGCCAAGGACACGCACAAGGCGATGGCGGAGCGGGTCGTGGAGAGTCTCCCGGGTGTCAAGGTGGTGCACAACCGTCTGGCCGTTCGCGGCGAAACCGCCGCCGAGAGGTCCGACACCTGGATCAGCGCGCGAGTGACCTCGACTTTGACCTTCCACCGCAACGTCGATGGGGAGAGGACGAAGGTGGTCACCAAGAATGGCCGGGTCACCTTGAGCGGAGAGGCGACCAGCGCGGCGCAAAGGGATCTGACCGCCGAGTACGCCAAGGATGTTCACGGCGTCAAAGGCGTGACCAACAACATGACGGTGGTCAAGGTGGCGAAGGGGCCAGAGGACAAGACCATCGCCAACAAGATCGGCGACTCGGTGAGCTCGGTCGGCGAGGCGATGGGCGGCGTCAAGGAGTCGATCGACGACGCGTCAATCACCGCCTTGGTCAAGATGACCCTGCTGTACCACCAGTCGACCAGCGCGCTACATACGACGGTCAAGACCAACGATGGCGTCGTCACCCTGGGTGGGCAGGCGAAGAACGCGGCCGAGAGGGATTTGGCCACCAAGCTGATCGGCGACGTCCGGGGCGTCAGGACCGTCGTCAACGACATGGCCATCTGATCACTCGGTGGGCCCGCGCGGGCCCACCCGTGGTGACCAAGAGCGGTTGCGGCGTCACCCGGCGGCCCCGCGTCCGTGGCGCCGGCGGTCGGCCGCGGTCAGCCGGCGGAGCCGTTGCTGCGTCGCCGGAAGATGACCATCGCGAGCCCGAAGCCAATCCCGAAGGCGGCCAGACCGCCGAGGAGCGGATGCCGCTCGATCTCGACGGCGAGCCCGCGCACGAGTCTTCCCCCGCCGGCGCCGGTCTGGTCGAGCCGGTGGCGGAAAGCCGCCCAAGCGCCTCGGGCCGGACCGCCGTTGCCAGGGACCTCGTGCCAGCCTGAGCCGTCGACCGAGAGGTTGTCTCGTCGCCACTCGGCGAGCTCGTTCAGGCCGGCGGTCAGCGCGGCGAGCTGCTCACGGGATCTCGTAACTCTGGCATCGATCGCCTCCAGGTCCCTCTCGACGGTCTTCTTCTTCATGCGGTCCTCCCGTTGGGCGTTGATAGCCGGCCGGCGGCTCGACAGTGGCGTTCCGGCCCAGGTCCAGGTGCGTCCCGGGCAGCGGCGCGGCCGCCGGGGTGGCCGGCTCGAGCAGCACCGCCAGCCAGCGGGTGTGCGGCGTGCTCTCGAAGGCGAACTTGAGGGTCATGGTCAGGGGAATACACAACACCGCGCCGATGGGGCCGAGCAGGCCGCCCCAGAAGATCAAGGAGGTGAAGACGACCAGGGTCGACAGACCGAGCTTCCGGCCGAGCAGCCTGGTCTCGACCCCATAGGCGAGTACGAGGTTGACCGCGAGGTAGCCGGCGGCCGTCAGCACCGCCCTCCACCAGCCGAGCTCGATGCCGGCGAGCAGGACGGCGGGAGCGGCGGCGACGATGCTGCCCAGGCTGGGGATGTAGTTGAGCAGGAAGGCGAGGAAACCCCAGAGGACGGGGAAGTCCACCCCGAGCAGATACAACAACACGGTGATCAAGACGCCGGTCACCAAGCTGCTCAGCGTCTTGATGGCCATATAGCGCTTCATGTCATCGACGAACCGGGTAAATGGAACGAAGGGCTGATGGGGATCGCCGAGGACGGCGCGGAGCTTGCCGGGGAAGCTGTGCGCCTCGAGCAAGATGAAGGCGACCGTCAGCACGATCAGGACGATGTTGGAGAACGCTGAGCCCAAGCGCATGAACAGACCCGCGGTCAGGTTCATGACCGCTGCCGGGTTGGCGTATTCGAGGAGGATATCCTCGGGTAGCTGGATGCTCCTGCGGGCCAGGAATTCGCGGAGGGTCATCACCTGCGCCTGCGTGCGCTCCTGGTACTCCGGCAGGGCCGCGGAGAAGCTGCTGATCGACGAGCCGATCACCACCCCGCTGGCCAAGAGCAGCAGGACCATCCCGGTCACCACCAGCGCGACGGCGGCCACCCTCGGCACGTGCTTCCGCTCGAGCCAGCGGATCGGCGGCGTGGCCAGCACAGCGAGGAAGACCGAGACGAGCAGCGAGACCAGGACCGCCTGCGCCTGAGTGATGCCCCAGCCGAGGAACACGACCGCCGCGGCGATGAGCAAGAAACGCGACATCGGCTGTGCTCTGTCCGGTGCAATCATGGCTGGTGATCTCGTCGGTGGTCGGTCAGCGCAGCGCTAATGAGCGTCGAGGTTCGCCTCCGGCGAGTCGGCCGCCGGCGCCGGCGGGGGCCGGTCCGCGACGGGCGTCGTCGCGTCGCCCGGGTCGACCGGCCCGGCCTGCGCAGCTGCGGACCGTGCGTTGAGGTAGGCGGCGACAGCCGCCCCGATGGCGGCCAGGGTCGTCGAGACGATGTCGACCAGCTTCATGTTGCGTTCGAGACCGCGGACGATCCTGCCGACCGCGGCCACCAGGTCCGCGACGTTCGCCTCGTCGCCGTCGAGGCCGCGGGTCAATACCTCCACGCGATCGGAGACGCTCTCGACCTTGGTCAGCAGGCCTGCCGCCTGGCCGCTGAGCTCCGCGACGGCGCGGCCAGCCCGATACACCGCGACCGCGCCCATGATCAGCATCGGGATCATCGCGCCGACGAACACCGCCGAGAGGATCACCAGGGTCAGTTGCCAGTTCTCCACGTCGCCCCCCTCAACCTCGCCCGGGTGTACTCAGCTCACCAGCTCAGAGTGGTCGCCGGCCTTTGATGATGCGGACCAGCAGCAGCACGACGGCCAGAACGATCAGCACGTGGATGAATCCACCCAGCGTGTAGGAGCTGAGCAAACCTACCGCCCACAGCAAAACGAAGATGATAGCGATGGCCCACAACATGGTCTTACCTCTCCCCTCCGGCGCGCCAGGTCCTCTGGCTGCGCCGCAACACCGCGTCCACTACCAACGCGGCCAAACGAGCGATCTCCCGCGGGTCCCGGCTGTAGTCAGCGGCGCTGTCGCAGGCGGCGGCGACCAGCTCGCCGAGCAGCGCCGTCCGACCCGCCGCCTTTGCCCGCGGGACCCTCCCTGTCGTTCTCTCTCGCTGCGACACAACCACATCGTATAGCCGCGCGCGCCAAGCCCGACTATGAGGAAGTCTCAACGGCCGCCGTCGCAAACGACGACCGATGGTCACCCGCGCGGCGCCGAGCAAATCGGGGCCAACGCCCGGCGTCGGGTCTCGGCTCGCCAGCAGGCGACTCACCAGCGCGCCTGTCTGGTTCGCTCGGGCGCGAGCTCGAGCAGCACGCCGTCCGCGATGCGCTCCACCGCGGTGCGGAGGGCCGCGCCGATGGCCGCGACGGCGGCGTCGGCCGAATCGGCGTCGCTGGCCTGGACCACCGGCTCCTCCACGGTGATCGTCTCCTCCCACCGGACGCGCCGTTGGTCGTGAAACCGGACGATCACCTGCACCCGCGCCATCGCGGGCGCCGAGCGGACCTCCTCGAATGCGGTGAGCTCCAGGTCGAGCGTCGGCCCGCTGCCGCCCATCACCTGGCGCAAGCCGTGCTCCTCGAAGAGGACGCGGGCCAGGCGCCGTCGTAGGTACCGCTCCGGCGCTTCGGTCCACCGCCGCAGTCGGTAGTAGCCGACCTCGCGCACCGAGTCGCGGAAGATGATCATCTCACCGATGTTGGCCGCGCTGTCGATGCGGCCGAGGCGCAGATCGGCGGTGGCCTGGGCCGAGCTGGCCGGCGCCCCGCCGTGCTCGCCCGGCCGTTCGGGGCTGAAGTACCGCGGCGCGATCGGTGCGCTCTTGGAGAACAGGGCGCAGGCGCCAAGGCCACACACCGCCGCGCCGGCGAGCAGCAGCGCGCCGCCTGACCGCGGGCTCATCGTTGCGCCTCGGCGAGGCGACCTTTGATCAGCATGTCGGGCTCCTTCTCGATGGCGTCGGCGAGTTTGCGGATCGACTTGGCCGCCTCGTCCACCGAGCGCAAGGTGTCCTGCAGTTGCGTGCCGAGGCCGTCGGCGGTGCGGGCTGTGTCGTTCAGGGTGACCGAGACGCGTTGGACGCTCTCGACCAGGCCGTCGTCGCCGTCGAGGTGGGCGAGGATGAGGTTGGCCTGGGCCATGGTCTCGCGCAGGCCGGCGAGGGCAGCGCCCAGTTGGGTGAAGAGGCCGCTGGCGTTGAGCGCCGAGACCAGCTCGTCGATACGGGCGAGGATGCTATCGACGTGGGCGGTGATCTGCGGCAGCGCGCTCATCGCCGCCACCAACGAGTCCTCCAGGTCCTTCATCGTCGACGAGGTGGCGGGGATGTAGTTCTTCGGGGTTGGAAACGGCAGCGCCGGCGGCGGGTTGTCGGCGACGGTGAAGAAGTCCAGCTGCAGGAACTTGACCCCGGTCAACCCCGCGCTCGCGAGTTGAGCCCGGAGGTCGATCGCCTGCTCGAGCTTCTTGGTCGCGCCCTCCCGGGTTGGGCCGGCGGCGACGTCGAGGCCGAGCCGGGCCAAGGCCTCAGTGCCCAGCTCGCTGACCACCTCGACGTGGCGGTGGTCGGGGCCGACGTCAATCTTGCCGACCGCGCCGATGGTCACCCCGCGGAACTTGATCGGCGAGCC
>JBFYZW010000667.1:0-20145 GCA_041309305.1 Deltaproteobacteria bacterium
CCGAGCGCGGGATCGCCGGCGCCCGCGTCACCCCCTGCGCTCGCGTGATCCCCCGGGGGCAGCCCGTCGCCGGGCGCGCCGCGCGGGGCCCCGAGCGTGCCGGTGCAGCCCCCCCAGCCGCACCAGAGGCCAACGCTCACGAGCGCGAGAGGAGCAACGCGGCGCGTCGGTGACATCGAGCGCGATCATACCATCAACGATTGCCAGGGGGTACGACGCCAGGCGCTGGAGCCCCGGGTCGCGCGGTGGGCCGCAACTCCTCGGCGGAAGGGCCGATAACTCAATCGGCCGTCGCTTCGCGGCGGCAACACGGAGAGACGCCATGCCAGACACCGACATCAAGGCCTGGAACACATTCAAGACCACCGGCAGCACCGACGTCGACCTCCAGCGCAAGATGGGCGCGGCGCTGGCCAAGCCGTGCGATTACCGCATCGTGCACGAGTTCGCCCCGATCGCGCGCGGCATGATCGCGGCGGGCGACGTGACCCCCGACAACGTCAACCGGTTCATGGCCCGACTCGAGGCGCGCAAGAACGAGTTCCGGCACATGTACCGGAACTGCCCCGGCTACCAGACGTGACGTCGGCGCTCGACCGCCTCGCCGACGCGCTCGAGGCGTTGCCGCCGGCGCAGCAGGAGGTGGTCGTCCCGCTGGTCATCCTGGCGCTGAAGGCCGAGCTCCCCGACCTCCACATCCCCCCCGGCTTGGCCCGCGAGGTCGAAGCGCTGGATCGGTTCGTCCGGTCCGCCGGCGCCGACGCCGCGAGCCGCGATCGCGCCCTCGAGGCCCATTGTCGCAGCGTCGGGGTGACCTCGGCGCTCGTGCGTGAGCTCGTGCTCGCCGCGCGCGGCACGACGGGCTCGACGCCGGCCCACGCAAAGGTGCTCGGCGCCGCCGCGCCACCCCACGACGAGACTCCGCGACCAGAGGGCGACCGCGCGCCGCCCGAGAGCTGCACGCCGCTCGAGCTTCGCCGTCGGGCCTCGCCTCGCCGGCGCTGAGCGCGGGAATCCGGTCACCGAACGTCGATCGACGGCTGGCGCTCGATCACCGGCGTTCCGGTGAGCGCCGCGCTCTCGAGGAAGCGCATCGAGGCGTGGATCGCCTCGGGGCGGTGGAAGATGACGAAGTGCGAGTCGTAGTCCGGGCGGTTGTAGACGCTGGTCCACTGCAGGAAGCCCGCCGTGCCCTCGCCGGCGTTACCGCTCACCGGCGCCGCCACCGGCGGCAGGTCGATCCAGGCGTAGGCCGGGATCGGGATCGCCACCGGCTCGACCACCGGGACCCGGCCGGCGACCGCGAGCGCGCTGGCGGTCAGGTAGGGGGTGGCCGCGTCGTGCTCGCCCGAGGTCATCAGGACGCTCTTCGGCCCCGCGCCGGTCAGCCAGTGAGGCGCGTAGTTGATCGGGTCGGTGACGTCCATCAACGTCTGGATCAGGCCGACGGCCGGGTGGAGCTCGCTGAGCGGCTCGTCGGTCGGCTCGAGGTAGAGCAAGAGCGCGAGGAAGGCCTCGAAGTCGAGCAGGTCCTTGCGCTGAGTCAGCGTCATCGCCAGGCCGCCGCCGGCGCCGGACAGCACCCAGGCGTCGATCTCGGTCGCGAAGGCAGCGGCGAGCGCACCGCTCAAGCCGCCCTGCGAGTGGCCGAAGAAGCTCGGCGCGGCGGCGAAGCAGAGCTCGCTGCCGGTGGGGCTCTGGGCCGCCGGCACGCGTAGGCCGGCGCTGAGCATCCGGGTCAGCGCGAAGGTGTCGATCGCCGACTGGCGGAAGATGGCGCGCGCCGCCGCCGGGTTGATCGGGTTGAAGGTCATCAGCTCGACGTTGAACGCCCCCCCTTCGCCGCGCGGCCCGTGCAGCGGCTGGTCGATGCCGATCCCGGCCAGGCCCCGGGCCGCCAGCCGCCCGGCGGTGCCGTCGCGGGTGAAGCTGTAGGCGTCGCCGCCGGTGCCGTGCGCGACCTCGACCAGCGGGTGACAGCCCGCGCCGCCGACCGGCGCCGCGACCGGCACGCTGAGGACGAAGCGCAACGTCTCGGTGCGGCTCGGCGCCGGCGCGCCGCCCGTGCTCTGGAAGCCGCCGCCGTCGCGCGGGCCGGCGTACGGGAGCTGACCCCACTGGTAGTTGGGCGACGCGTAGCGCCCCTCGAGGATCCAGTAGTCGACCGTCGCGCTGCTGGTCCACTGGAAGGTCTCGCGCCGCGCGTAGCTCGGCGCGGCCAACAGCTGCCAATCACCGGCCACCGGCGCCGGCGTCGCGGCGAGCTGGGCGTAGACCGCGGCCAGCTCGGCGGTCACCGTCTGCGTCGTGAACACCGTGGCCGCGACGATCGCCTCGCCGTCCAGGTCATCGCCGAGCCACCGGCGCAGCGGCGCGAACGCCTGGTCGAGCGTGCGCCAGGCGCTGCCCCGCACCGGCGGCACGACGCAGTCGGCGCTGACCTCCTCGCCGAGCAGCCGGCGCAACAGCGGCGGGGCGACGAGCGGCGCACCGTCCGCGGCGCGCGCGGCGCGGGTGACCAACAGCGCGTAGGTGGTCCGCTCGCGCAGCGGCGTCCCCCAGGCTGGCGCGACCGCCAGGGTCTGCGCCGCGACGTAGCGACCGGCCACCGGCCAGTACTCCCAGTGCAGCGGACGACGCCGGCCGTACTCGGGCGAGCTCGAATCGACGTCGACGAGCTGGAGCGCGGCGTCCGCGGCCAGCGCGTCGCCCGGAGCGGCCGGCAGGCTGGTGAGGTCGACGCCGTCGGTGAAGGCGAGGTAGATCGGACCGTTGGTGCCGAAACCGTCGAGGACCTCCTCGCCGTAGCGCGCGTAGGTCCGCACCAGCTCGGTGTCCGACGGGTTCGGGTAGTCGTCGAGGCGGACGGTGCCGGCCTCGGTGCGCCGGTGATCGGCGGGGAACGGGAAGGCGAGCCAGCTCTCCGCCGAGCCGTCCTCGGCCTGGGCGGTCGGGTCGAAGCGCACCCCTGGCCCGCCGGCCGGCGGGCACGGCTCGCCGCAGGCGACCAGCGCCGCGGCGCCGATGACGACCAGGCCCGAGCGCGCTGGTGTTGGCTTGTCCATCGTACTCCTCACCCTGAGCGTATCAGCCGCGCTCGATCTCGGCACGCAGATCAACGCACGCGCGCGGACCGTTGGCAACCAGTCGGCGGTGGCTGGCGCAAAGCGACGGTCCGAGGGGCCTGTCGGTGATATTCCGACATCGGCGCTTGCTCAGAGCGGTCGGCAGCCGATATGTGGGGCAGGCCAATCCCAGCCCAACAAGGAGCTCTCATGGCCCGCGCGTGGGTCCTGTCGTGGACCGTCCTCTCAGCGGCGCTGTCGCCTGGCGATGCACGGGCGGCGGACGCGGCCGACGAGCTGCCGGCAGCTTGCCAACCTGGCCGCTGGGACCTCGACGGCGCCGGCTTCCGGGTCGGCGACGACACCGACTTCAACCCGGCGTGGACAGCGCGGCTCGAGGACATCGCCGCATGCCTCGGCCACCCTCGCCTGCGCCGCGCCTGCGCCGAGGTGCAGGGGCAGGTGGATCTCCTCGCCTTCACGCCGGCGGTCGTCCAGGCTTACGGCAGCCAGCGGGCGGCGCAGGAGGCGCGGGCGCAGGGTCGCGCGAGCCGCGTGCTCGCCGAGCTGAAGCGGCTCGGCGTCCCGTCCGCACGGCTCCGCGAGCGGCCGCCGGGCCAAGAGAGCTCCTACCGGGGCGCGCGCGTCGAGCTGGTGCTCGCGTGTCTGGACGCGGCGGTGCCTGAGACCGACGCGGTGCCCCAGCACCAGATCGACGCCGCGATCGAGGCGGCGGTGACCCGCCTCGCCGACCAGACGGCCGGGCGCGCCGAGGAGGGCGGCCTGTCGCGCGCCGAGCTCGACGCCGCGGTCGCCGAGGCGGTCGCCGAGGCGCTCTCGACCGGCCGCGCGCCCCCGCGTCAGCACCAGGTCTGGGCCGAGGCCCTGGTCGGCGGCAGCCTGATGGCCGGTTCCCCGTCGGCGGCCGTCGTGACGCTGGTCGGCGGCGGCGGCGGATGGACCAACGATCTGGTCTTCGCCCACCTCGACCTCGGCCTCGACATCGGGACGCCCGAGGAGCAGCGCGTCGGCGTCGAGGCGCAGCTCGCCGGCGGTTACGTCTTCCAGCGCTGGCCCTGGCTCGAGGTCGGACTGGTGGCCGGCAATCGTTGGAGCTCGGTCTCGCCGGCCGAGCCGTGGCTCGAGCGGAGCTGGTTCGTCGGCGTCGAGTCGTCGCAGTGCCTGTTCCACCTCTGGCCCGGCAACGACACCTGCATCGAAGAGACCCTCGTTCCCCTCGGCCGACGCGTCCGGCGCGGCGAGGCGAACGCCGGGGCGATCGAGCGCATCGAGACCGACAGCGCCGCGATCGTCCGCTTCGACATCGCCATCGTCAGCCGCCACAACTTTCTGTGAGCAACACCATGATGATCTCCCCCTCTCGCCTCGGAGTGAGCCCTATGTCCCGAGCCTCGCGCGTCGCCTCCCTGCTGCTCCCGCTCGCCGCCGCCTGCGGCAACATCGACGAGTACCCGTACGCCGATTGCCCGTCGAACGGGGTCGAGAACTGCCCCTGCCGCTCCAGCGGTCGCTGCGACACCCGCGCCGACGGCACCCGCCTGGTCTGCCTCGACGACGTCTGCCGGGTACCCGACTGCGGCGGTGAGGGCGGCCTGGCGGTCGGCTGCTCGTGTGGCGGAGCCGGCACCTGCGGCGCCGGCCTGATCTGTCTCAACGGCGCCTGCGTGGCCGACACCGGCCAATCGCTCGTGCCGCCGGGCTCGCCCAAGTGCTACACGCCATGCCGCGGCGGCTACGTCGCCGCCGACGGGCAGTTCGTCCCCTGCAGCGAGCAGGGCCTACTGGCCGGCTGTATCGGCGGGGCGATCTGCGACCGCGGCACCTGCGTCGTGCCGCGCTCGTCGACGCGCGGGGCGCTAACCTCGAGCAGCGCCCTCAGCAGCCCCGAGACCGGCACCTGTAACCAGGCCGCCGACTGCGCCGACTTCCAGACCTGCATCGACCACCGCTGCTACTCCGACTGCGAGCGGGACGTCGACTGCCGCGAGGGACGCCAGTGCGTCAAGATGGTCTGCCGCCTGCCGTGCATGACCGACGCCGTGGACGCCTGCCCGGCGGGTGAGTTCTGCTCGACCAAGGACGGCCAGGCCGGCTTCTGCACCGCGCTCGCCGACAGCGACGCGCCGGGTGAGCCGCCGCTCGCCGGGACCTTCTCGCTCAGCGCCGAGCGCCTCGAGATGTCCAACACCCAGGACACCGCGTCGTTCCGGATCGTCAACAACACGCCGGCCTTCCTCGACTTCACGGTCACCAAGCTCTCGCACACCGAGTTCACCGACGAGGGCCCGGTGGTGGTCACCGAGTATCCGCTGCACTGGCTGCTGCTCGGCAGCGAGACGACGACACCCGCCCAGGTCCAGGAGTTGGTGGTCGGGGTCGAGGGCAACGGCGGGATCGCCGAGATCCGCCTGGCCGGGGCCGACAACCCGACCCTGAGCCGCTGGGAGGCGGTGCTGCAAATCTCGAACCACCGGCTCGGCGAACAGACCGTGCGCCTGTCCTACGCGCAGAGCCCGGAGGGGCAGTGGGCCGGGCGGGTCTACTACTTCGCCAACTTCGGCACCCTCGGCCTCGACGCCTGGCTCGCCGACCGCTCGAACCGCGACAAGCTCTCGGTGGTCGGCAACGCCTTTTTGCGCCGCTGGGGCGCCCTGCGCGACAGCCGGATCAGCGTCGACGAGTTCCGCGCGATGCTCAACGCGACCCTCACCGAGTCGTGGCGCTGGCCGTCGGTCGAGGCGCGCTGCCCGAACGAGACCTCGCCCAACCCGAACGCCGCCTGCTACCTGTACGACAACGCGGTGGGCCTGTCGGTTTACTCCGATTACCTGCCCGACAACCCGATCCCGACCGGCATGGTCGACTTCCCCATCGTCCTGAACCTGCGCGCCGTCGACGCGCAGACCGCGCCCGGCGTCTGGCAGGGCAAGATCGTCTCGTCCGAGTCGCTGCAGTACGCCGGCGATCCGGCGGTCGAGTTGGTGTTCGGCGGCAACCCGATGAACTGCACCAGCAGCGCCGGCGGGGCCTGCGTGACGCTGCTCGAGTCGTTCGGCGCCGAGGTCTTCGTCGGCGGGCGCTACGAGACCACCCCGGCCGACGTCACCTGCCACCGGGCGGCGAGCGGCACCTTCAAGCACCAGGCGTTCCCGTGGCTGGTGCCCGGCTTCGAGGCCGACACCGAGGTGGGCAGCGACGGGCATCGCTACCGTTACGAGTGCCGCGACAAGCTGCTGCCGTTCGGCGATCTGCAGAGCCGGCACGCCCTGAACATCAGCCTGGCCGCGTCGAACCCGATCCCGGACGGCGCCACCCGCCGCCGTCAGATCGAGCTGGTCGACGGGGCGCTGATCGATCAGGAGACGTTGTTCATCATCTTCCGCGAGCAGTTCCCTTCGTTCCTCGACACCAACGACACCGAGGGCTTCTCCGCCTACGGAGTGATGGAGCTGGTCCGCTCGCCCGCGACGCTCACGGACGACGACTACCGTGGCGCGGCGCCCGCCGACGTGCGCGTTCCGCCCGGGATCGCCGGGGTCGGCTGCGACGCCGACCTGTTGGCCGATCTCTTCCCGACCTCGCGCTTCTACGGTGATCCGGTCTACGGGCCGATCCCCTCGACCGGCGTGACGGCGGCGACCGCCGGCATCGTCGCCGAGACCGTCATCGAAGGGACCGTTCCGACCGGCGGCGCGCCGCCGGTCATCGACGGCGCCCACGCCGAGAAGGTGCACTACTACTGCGAGGACACCGACCTGTTCGACGGCGGGCCGCAGGACTACGACGACCCGTTGTCCCCGGGCTGGCAGCGCGTACGGGTCGCCTGTCCGCCGGGCAGCCGCGTCGAGTACTTCACCCTCCAGGGCGGCGGCGCCGGCCAGGAGTCGATCGCCAACCTCCCGTGCCAGGTCGTCTGCGCCGATCAGGCCTGCATCGACGCCAAGGCGACCAAGTGCTCGAGCACCTTGGCGAGCTGGAAGGTCAACGGCACCCACGCGATCCGCTGGAACGTCATCTGGCGGTGCGCGGACCCCGACGCGGTCTACTGCGACGCCGACCGGCTCGATCTGCGCGCCGGCAAGGTCTTCTACGGTGAGGAGGTCATCGAGGCGGTCGCGCGGCCGGTCGACCTCGAGATCGACGACGCCTTCCGCTACAAGACCAAGTTCCGCAACCGCTCGGGCAAGAACATCGGCTTCGCGCCCGAGATGTGCATCCCCAACTCGGACGACGTGCCCTACTGCTACGACCCGCCGGCGATCGAGGCGATCCGCGACCGGGTCGACTGCGCCGCCCACCTCTATACGCACTTCTATCAGGAGCTGACCCCGGCGACCCAGGTCAAGCTGCGCGACTTCCTCGTCCGCAGCTTCGCCTACGGCGAGGAGTTCGTCTTCGGCCTGGCGACCCCGGTCATCCACGACGGTTTCGAGCGACTCAACGCCGAGCTGCTGATCATGATGGGGGACGAGGCCTACACCTCGGCCTTCAAGTCGCGCTTCGACCTGGCGGGGCTGAGCCTGGCGTCCTTCAAGGGCTCCCTGTTCGAGCCGGACGGCATCGACCTGTCCGGCGGCGCCGGGTATGAGATGTTCAGCCTCTACCTCGCGACCCAGTACTACCAGACGGCGCTCGACCGGTTCTACAAGCTGAGCCCGGTGATCTGGGAGTCGATCGGCGAGCTGCCGCCGGGGCAGAGCTTCATCACCCAGGGGACCGTGACCTCCTACTTCAGCCGCTTGATCCGCGCCTCGGCGCAGAAGACCCGCGCCGCCAGCGAGATCGCCAAGCGCTACCAGGGGTTCAACCGCCCCGACCTCGCCCGCCTGGTGGTCGAGCGGGCCTACACCTCCGCCTACCTCGAGTCGATCATCCTGTCCCGCCTGATGCTCAAGGTGGTCGATGTCGCCAGTCCGTCGGACAAGGCGCAGATCGAGAAGGAGGTCGAGAACGCGCAGCGGATCTACCGCATGGCGCTGCTCGACATGCGCAACGTCTACACCGACATCGTCGACAACCTGACCTTCTTCGGCTTCGACCCGGACTACATCCCCTTCCCGGCCCTCAACCCGCTGGACACCAACGCCTTCACCGCGGTGATGGCGCGGGCGTTGCGCAAGCTGGAGATCGCCGCCGAGAAGGAGATCATCGCCCTCGCCGACGACCGGGCCTTCGAGACCGACTCGGCCCTCTTCCAGGCCGAGCTGGCCTCGCTCGCCGACGAGTACGAGACCGAGCTCGGCAACATCTGCGGCACCTTCGCGGTCAACGAGGGTGGAGACACGGTCATCTACCCGGCGATCCCCGACTACGCCCACCTGCACGCCAAGGCCAGCCTGCTGGGCGATCCCTGTGGCCTGATGGGCAACGGTGAGTTGCACGGGGCGATCGTCGAGCTCGAGGTCGCCAAGCTGGACTTCGAGTCGATCAAGCTGGCCCAGAAGAACCTCAAGGAGCAGATCGCCGATCTCAACGCGCAGCTGGCCGAACAGTGCGGCCGGATCCACGAGTTCAAGAACTTCTACATCGGCATGCAGCAGGGGATCATCGCCGCGCAGACGGCGGTCAACGCGCTCGACGCGGCGATCAACATCACCGATCGGTGGCTCGGCTACACCACGGACCTGATCGACTACGCCGGCTGCACGGTCGGCGTCGCCACCGACTGCCCGACCAAGGCGGCGGTGGCGACGACCTTCGGCACCATCGCCGCGATCGGCCACACCGTCGCGACGATCGCCGAGATCGCCAAGGTGCCGCTGCAGACGACCATCGCCGAGCTCGAGCAGGGCATCGCCTACGAGGAGATCGAGCAGGAGTGCGAGGCGCTGACCATCGACACCAAGTACGCGGTCAAAGATCTGGTCCGCCAGGCGACCGAGCTGCACCTCGAGACGATCAAGGTCCAGTACGGCGTGCAGCTCGCGGCCTCACAGGTGGAGAAGCTCCGTCATGACGCGACCTCGCTGATGGCCGGTCAGGCCGACGCCACCGAACTGCTGATCAACGTCGAGGCGGCGCGCAACGACCCGAACGTGCGCATCTACCGCAACGATGCGATCCTCAACGCCGACCGCACCTTCCAGGCGGCGGTGCGCGAGGCCTACAAGGCGACCAAGGTCTACGAGTACTACACCAGCCAGTCGTACGCGGCGCTCGACAAGCTCTTCCTCGTGCGTATGGTCGCCCACGGCGACTACTCGCTCGAGTCCTACCTCGCCGAGCTCGAGGAGGCGTTCATCGAGTTCGAGGAGCTCTACGGCTTGCCCGACACGCGCGTGCAGGTGATCTCGCTGCGCGACGACGTCCTGGCCATCCCGCGCCTCGGCCCCGACAGCACGGCCTACAGCGAGGAGCAACGCACCGCGCTGCTGCGCCAACGGATCCAGGACGTCACCCTGCTCGATCCGCGCGGCTACATCGTCATGCCCTTCTCGACATCCCTCGACCGGCTGTCGCCGCTGACCCGCAACCACAAGATCCTCTACCTCGAGGCCGAGGTCATCGGCGACGACGTCGGCGACCAGCTCGGCCGGATCTACGTCCAACAGCGCGGCACCGGCGTCGTCCGCCGCGTCGACGGCGACAAGTCGTTCTACAGCTTCCCCGAGCGGACCGCGGTCGTCGACACCTTCTTCAACGGGGAGCGCGCCTTCTCCGACGCGGTCTACCGCAACGAGCGGCTGCGCGACCGGCCGGTGGTCAACACCGGCTGGGAGCTGGTCTTCAACCAGAAGGACGAGTTCGTCAACGACGACATCCTGCTCTCCTCCCTGAGCGATGTTCGTCTCTACGTCTACTACACGGACTTCACGGAGCTGTGAGAACCATGCGGCGCACCACGCTCAACCTCCTCCTCCCGCTCGCCCTCGCGTCCGGCGCCTGCACCGACGACCCGGAGCTCACCTGCGAGGCGAAGCACATCCCCGATCCCGAGGGACGCCGCTGCGTCCTTGCGCCACCGAGCTGCGGCGCCGAGGACGCGAACAGCATCCTCGGCGAGTGCACCGTCGCCCACCGCGAGTGTTTCGACAACGGCGACGGCGCGGTGTGCGGCATCTGCGCCGCCGGTTTCAACGAGGTCGGCGACACCTGCCTCCCGGTCAAGACCTGCGCCGATCTCGCCTGCGCGGCGGCGAATCGCGAGTGTCTGCCCGCCGGCACGCACACCGACGCGCTGTGCGGCGCGTGCCTGGCCGGCGCGATCGACGACGGCGGCACCTGCGCCTTCCCCAACTGCGACCCGGTCGGTACGCCTGGCAGCGTCCGGCCCGCCTGTGAGCTGCAGAACCGACTCTGCGTCACCGGCGCGACCGCCACCTGCGGTTCCTGCTACGTCGGCTACGTCGAGGGCGACGATGGCTGTGTGCCGGCGCGCACCTGCCTCGAGCTCGGCTGCGTCGAAGGGCACCGCAGCTGCACCCCGGCCGGCGACCATAGCCACGCGCAGTGCGGCGCGTGCCTGGCCGGCTACACCGAGCTCGATGGCGTCTGCCGCTTGATCCCCGACACCAACTGCGACGGCGGTGGGGCGGTGAACAGCATCCTCGAGTCGTGCGCCGGCGCGTTCCGCAACTGTCTGTTGGTGAGCGGCGGCGCCCGCTGCGGCGGCTGCAAGGACGGTTACCGCGAGGATCCGGCGACCGGCGCCTGCGAGCTGCCGGTGACCTGCGCCGAGCTCGACTGCGCCGCCAGCCACCAGGGCTGCCTCGAAGAGCCCAACGGCCGCTGCGCCGGCTGCCTCCCCGGCTTCGTCCTCGAGACCGAGACGGCGGTCTGCCGCGCGGTGCGCACCTGCGCCGAGCTGAGCTGCGCGGCGACCGAGGAGTGCGCCAACGCCACCGCCACCTCCGACGCCTTCTGCCGCCCTGACTGCGGCCCGATGGCGATCTGGAGCGGCAGCCGCTGCGAGCCCTGCCCGCCCTGCGACGCGCCGGGCGAGGTCCAGCGCTGGCCCTGGCCGGCGGCGACCGGCGCCTGCATCTGCGAGACCGCGCCGGGCTACTTCTACTCGCTGAGCGCCGACGTCGGCCCGTTCCGGTGTGACGGCGACGGCGACGGCTGGGTACGCGAGAGCGCGCGCATCTCCCTCGAGTCAGATGATCCGGCCCTGCGCGCCAACGCCCGCTGCGACCTGCGCTTCATCGACCGGTTCGAGCTGCGCAACGAGGTCGGCCAAACTCACGAGGTACCGCTCACCGTGCCGCTGGCGCTCTACGAGACCGATCGCAACGACGACGACACCATCCTCAACGCGATCTGGAGCGCCCGCGGCTTCCCCGACTACGGGCGACGGCCGAAGGCAGCGGAGCTCAACCGCCTGACCAAGATCTGTCACGACCTGCGCATGGACTACAACGACAACGGCGCCGCCGATGTCGTCGAGTACGGGACGCAGCCGCTCAGCTCGACCCTGCGGCCCGAGCAACGGCCGTTCAACGAGTTCGCCTTCTTCGTCGAGCTGCACCGCGGCTGGTACGTCGGCGGCGCCGGCCCCTACGGCCGCTACGTGATCAAGGAGCGGTCGCGGTTGCTCTCCCCGTCGGTGCCGGTGCACGAGCGGGTGCCGATCGTCTACGCCGCCACCGACCCGACGCAGTGGCGCGTCTGCGCCGTCCAGCGCGACGCCGAGTGGCGAGATCAACAACCGCCGATCGGCATGGATCTGGCCAGCTACTTCGAGCCGGGCGATCCGGGCTGGTCGGGGATGCACCACCACAGCCAGTTCAAGTGCATGATCGCCGACCCCGACCCGGACGCCGCGGTGCCGACCGAGATGTCGCCGCTCGACCTCGCCGCCTACGGCTTCCGCATCAACCGCTGCCAGGCGAGCGCCGCCCCGGTGACACAGACCGGCAACCCGGCGACCACGCCGATCGCCTGCCAGACGGTCGGCATCGGCGCGCTCGTGCCCGGCGACGTCGTCTGGGCCGGGGTGCCGTACATCGATCACGGCCGGTGGGTGAACAAGCCGTACCTGCGCGGCTGCGTCAACGAGTGCATCGCCCAGCTGCCGCAGTGCCCCGACTACGATGTCAACCCGGACGCGGTGACCTGCTTCTACGACCCGCAGAACTTCGGCAAGTTCCTCTCCTGCGCCAGCTGGGAGGTGTGCGACGGGCTGGACAACAACAGCAACAGCTTGATCGACGAGGGCGATCCGCAGGGCAACCAGGTTTGCGACACCGGCGAGCTCGGCGCCTGCGGTGTCGGCACCACCCACTGCGTCAACGGGGTCTTGGAGTGCTTCCGCAACGTCGGGCCGACGGCGGAGCTGTGCAACGGCGTCGACGACAACTGCGACGGCGTCGTCGACGAGGGCAACCCCGAGGGGGGCGTCCTCGGCTGCCAGACCGGCGAGCTGGGGCAGTGCAACAACGGCCTGCTGCATTGCCAGAACGGCGCGCTCAGCCGCTGCACGCGCGCCCAGGAGCCGCGTGACGAGGTCGGCGCCCTGGGCTGCAACCGCATCGACGACGACTGCGACGGCACGACCGACGAGGCGCCGCAGGGGGTCTGCGAGACGCCGTGGCGGCTCTACTACGATGACGTCGACCGCGACGGCCAGGGCTCGAAGTTCGACGTCGGCACCTGCATGTGCGACTACCAGGCGACGAGCCCGAAGACGGCGACCAACAAGACCGACTGCTGTGACACCGACAACCGGACCTACGTCGGCGCGGGCAGCTGGTACTCGAGCCGCAACGCCTGCAGCAGCTTCGACTACAACTGCGACGGCGTGGAGCAGAAGTACTACACGGCCGTTCCCGACTCCGGCTGCGGCATCTGCTTCTTCTGCGGTTGCTACGCCTCGGCCAACGGGTGGAAGCAATCGCCGGTGCCCGGCTGCGGAGAGACCGCGGCCTACTACACCCACTGCAACTGGGTCTGCGAGCAGCAGACCAGCGACCGGACGCAGATCTGCCAGTGAGCGCGGAGAGGGACGAGACCATGACCAGCTTGCGACTGCTTCCTTTGGCGCCGGTCGTCTTGACCTTGGCGGCCTGCGGCGACCCGATCGGGGCCAAGACCCCGGGAGAGGGGCCGAGCGTCGATCTGTGCGCCGGCGTCACCTGCCCGGGCGCCACCGCCTGCCGGCAGGTCGGCACTTGTGATCCAGCCACCGGCACCTGCCTGGTGCCCGACAAACGGGACGGCACCGCCTGCGACGACGGTAACGCCTGCACCTACGGCGACGCCTGCGTCGCCGGCGCCTGCGTCGGCCAGGGCACCGTGGTCTGCCGACCGCTCGACGACTGCCACGAGGCCGGGGTCTGCGATCCGGCGAGCGGCTGCTCGAACCCGACGAAGGCGGACGACACGCCGTGCGGCGACAACAACGCCTGCACCGCCGGGGATCGCTGCGTCGCCGGCGCCTGTGTCGGCACGCCGGTGACCTGCCAGGCGATCGACGCCTGCCACTGGGCCGGGGTGTGCAACCCCGGCACCGGTCGCTGCTCGACCCCGGCCAAGCCCGACGGCGAGGTCTGTGACACCGGCAGCACCAGCCGGTGCATCACCGGCAGCTGCGTCGATGGCGCCTGCGTCGCGGCCCCGGTCCTCTGCACGCCGATCGACGACTGCCACGATCCGGGCAGCTGTGATCCAGCCACCGGCGAGTGCTCGACGCCGGCCAAGGTCGACGGTAGCCCGTGCGAGGACGGCGACCTGTGCACCGAGAACGACAACTGCCAGAGCGGCAGCTGCGTGACCGGCACCCCGGTCGTCTGCCAGGCGCTCGACCAGTGCCACCGGCCCGGCGTGTGCGACCCGGCCTCCGGCTGCACCAACCCACCTAAGGATGACGGCAGCAGCTGTGACGACGGCAACGGCTGCACCCAGACCGACGTCTGCGTCGCCGGCGGCTGCGTCGGCGGCAACCCCAAGCCGTGCGCGCCGATCGATGAGTGTCACGTCACCGGCGTGTGCAACCCGGTCACCGGCGCCTGCACCACCCCGGCGATCGAGGACGGCGCGGTCTGCGACGATCGCAACGCCTGCACCCGATCGACGACCTGCACCGCCGGCGTCTGTGGCGGCGGAACACCGGTGGTCTGCACCGCTCTCGACCAGTGTCACGTCGCCGGCGTCTGCGACCCGACCACCGGCTGCCCCGATCCGACGGCTCCCGATGGCACCGGCTGTGAGGACGGCAACCTGTGCACGCTCAACGACACCTGCGTCGACGGCGGCTGCACCGCCGGCGCGGCGAAGATCTGCACACCGAGCGGCCCGTGCAAAACGGCCGGCGTCTGCAGCCCGACGACCGGGCTGTGCAGCGATCCGAACCGCGCCAACGGCACGCCGTGCAGCGACGGGAACCCCTGCACCCTCGCCGACGCCTGCCAGAGCGGCACCTGCCAGGGGACCGTCTCGGTGCTCTGCGCCGAGACCTGCCTGGAGAACGACCAATACTGCGACACGAGCAGCGGCGCCTGCGTCGGCACGCCGGTGACCGACGGCACGGCCTGCGACGATGACGATCCGTGCACCACAACCACCGACTGCCAGGCCGGCGTCTGTCTCGCCTCGGCGGCCGTCGATTGCACCGACACCTCGGGCCTCACCTGCCGCGATGACGGCTTCTGTGACCCGGCGAGCGGCGAGTGCACCACGCCGACGCTCTACAGCGGCGCGACCTGCGCCGACGGCCCCTGCTTCCTCGAGGTGACCGGCGCCCTCGGCATCACCTGGCGCAACCTGGGCGGCACGACGCTCGGACTCGGCGCCGGCGCGGCCTTCCTCGACTTCGACGACGACGGCTGGCTCGACCTGCTGCTCGCCGGCGAAGGGGGCGGCCTGGCCCTCTACCGCAACCTGGACGGCTCCGCCTTCGAGGACCGCACCGCCGCCGCCGGGCTGCCGACCACCGTGGTGCCCGACATGGCCATGGGCGTGGCCGTCGCCGACGTCGAGAACGACGGGGACAGCGACATCTTCCTCATCACCTCGGCGACCAACGCGCTCTACCTCAACGCCGGCAACGGCACCTTCGTCGACGGGACGACCGCCGCGGGGCTGATCCTCGACACCTGGAGCGTCGCGGCGGGCTTCGCCGACTTCGATCGGGACGGCGACCTCGACCTCTACGTCGGCAACTACCTGAACGGCGCCGGCGACGCCGGCCTGGCCAACCAGCTGTACGTCAACGACGGCAGTGGCCGGTTCACCAACCTGGCCAGCAGCTACCACGTGGCCACCGCCGCCGCGACCCTGGCGGTGCTCTGGTCCGACTACGACGCCGACGGCTGGCCGGACCTCCTGGTCTGCAACGAGGAGCGTGGCCCCGGCTTCGCGGCCGCGATGGCCTTCCACAACGACGGCGAGACCGCGACCGGGCCCGACGACTTCTTCTCCGACGCGACGGCCACGGTGCCGATCGACCTGGCCAACTATTGCCGCGGGTTGGCGGCGGCTGACTACGACAACGACTGGGACCTGGACTACTACGTCAGCAACCTGGGGGAGAACCTGCTCCTCGCCCAGACCGCCGGCGCCTTCGGCAACGTCGCGGTCGCCGCCGGCGTCGCGGTGGACACCGATGCCTGCCTGTCGAGGCCGATCGCCAGCTTCGGCGCCGCCTTCTTCGACGTCGACAACGACTGTGCGCTCGATCTCTACGTCGCCAACGGCTGGATCGACGACGCCGATCTGCCGGTCAACTCGAGCGCGCCGCCGAACAGCCTCCTCTCCCAGGACGGCGCGACGCACACCTTCATCGACGCCGGGTTGTCCTCCGGCACCGGCGACCCGCGCCAAGGCCGGGGCGTCGCGGTCGGCGACTACGACCGCGACGGCGATCTCGACCTCTTGCTCGTCAACCGCGCCGGCTCGCCGGTGCTCTACCGCAACGTGACCAGCCAGAGCAACGGCTGGGCCGAGCTCGAGCCGCGTGGCCGGCTGTCCAACCGGGACGGCCTCGGCCTGCGCGTCGAGGTCGCTGCGCTCGGCTGCGGCTACCTGGTCGAGCACAGCCGCTCCGGTTTCGCCTCGAGCCACGCCGGCCTGGTGCACCTGGGCCTGGGGTCAGCCACGGAGGCGACGCTCGGCCTCACCTGGCCCTCGGGCGTCGCGCAGCAGCTGCTGCACGTCGCCAGCGGCACCCGGGCCGAGGTCGTCGAGCCGTGGGCGACGATCACCGACGCGACCGGCCCGGCGCTGCCGGTGGCCGAGGGCGAGGAGCTTGTCGTCGACCTCTCGCTCGCCAACCACCGGGCGACGGCGACCGCCGTCACGGTGGAGCTCACGGTCAGGGTCAACGGCGCGCCGGCCTTCTCGTCGTTGCCCGCCAACCAGTCGATCCCCGCCGCTGGGAGCCTCTCGACCGCCGCGTCGGTCGAGGTCCCAGTCGGCGGCGCGGCCGGTGGCGCGACGGCCGAGGTCGTCGTCAGCGTCAGCGACGCCGGCGGCGGACTCGACCAGACCGCGGTGGTCGTGCAGTTGGTCCCCTAGCCGCGGCTCGACCACTCGACCCGGCCGGCCTGGCCAACGTCCGCCCCCGCCGCCGAGATCCCTGTCCATCATCGATTTCCACTGATACACTCCGTTGCACGCGCAGGAGGGAGGCTGCCGACCAGGAGTGTGCAGTCGTGCCCGTGACCACCACCTGTCGCCTCGCCCTCGCGTTCGTGCTCCCGCTGCTCCCCGCCGCCGCCTCGGGTCAGGGCCTGCCCGCCGGGCTGCAGGAGTACGTCGTCCTCGGCCGCGCCTCGCAGACGCGGGACTTCTTCAACTACGTCGAGAACCAAGAGGCGGCCGCCAACGCGCCGAACACGATGGTCTCGGTCATCACGCTGACCGCCTCGCTCGACGATCAGCTGATCGTCGTCGACCACTGGGAGGACGGCTACGAGCCCGACGCGCTCGCGCCGGCACAGACGAGCACCGAGGTGTACCTGCTCGACCGGGGTCAAGTGCTCTCGCTGCGCAGCGACGGCTCCGGAGCCGGCCTCAACGCGGTGATCCCGGCCAACCCGCGCGTCGCGACCGACCTGCGCTACGACGGCGGCGATCGTCTGCTCAGCCTGGGCGGCCCGGTCGCCTTCGCCCACGCGATGTGGCCGGAGGGCGAGGTGGTCATCGGCGACGCCTGGGAGCAGCACCCGCGCCAGGCCCTCGCGAACCGGGGCACCTTCCGCGTGCCGATCGGCCAGGACTCCTACCTGTACGACCCGACCAACTTCGCGCCGTTCGAGTACGTGGTGCTGCAGATCTCCGCCTTCCAGAACGACACCGCGGTGACGATCAACAACGGCACGTCGACCATCAACCTGACCTTGCAGCAGGGCCAGACCTACTCCAGCCGCGGTCGCATCGACGAGCTCACCGGCCAACCGACGATCACCGTCAACGCCGGGACGACGATCACCACCAGCGGCGACATCCAGGTCGGCCTCTTGACCGCCGGCGGCGGCAACTACCAGACCCGGCTGTACGGCGTCGTCCCGCTCGACCTGTACGGCCGGGACTACGTCTTGCCGGTGCGCGGCAACAACATCTCGCCAGTCAACGTCTACCTGTTCAACCCGAACCCAACCGCCGCCCAGCTCACCGCCTTCGACGGCGCCCGCCCGGACGGGGTCAGCTTCACCGTCTCGGCCGGCGCCGTCACCTCCTGGGTCAACGCGCTGGGCGAGACGTTGCCCGCCGGCGCCGGGGCGCGCATCACCGGCGACCGCCTGTTCTGGGGCCTGGTCGCCTACGACTACCGCGCCACCGCCCGCGACTGGGGCTTCTCGCTCGTGCCGGTGCGGACGCTCAGCCACGAGTACTTCCTCTCCTGGTCGCCGGTCGATCGCTATCCGAGCGCCGGTGACCGTGGCTGCGGAGTCTGGGTCACGCCGACCATCGACGACACCCTGGTGGAGGTTGATCTCGACAACGACGGCCTGTTCGACGACGTCGACACCGACGGCGACGGGCTGCCCAACTCAGGCCCGTACGTCCTCGACGTGCTCGAGGTGATGACCATCTTCGACCACGTCGACGGAGACAACACCGGCACGCGTATCGTCGCCAGCGGACCGGTCGCCGTCGCCTACGGTCAGGACGAGCTCGCGCCCGCCGCCGGTGAGACGCTCGATCAGGGCTACGCCGTGCTACCGCTGCACGACGAGTTCATCACCCGGCTGCTGAGCGTCACCGGCCTGCCGAGCAGCACCCATGTCCCGGCCACCGGCGGTGACGTGACCTTGACCGTGCGCGCCAGCCGCGGGTTGACCGCCGGCGAGGTCGAGGGCACCGAGCTCAGCGTCACGCTGCCGGCCGCGGTCGACTACCTCGACGGCAGCGCCACGGTCACCCCGCCGGCCGGCCCGGCCTACGCGCTCGAGCCGGCGAGTTCGGCGTTGCCGGACGGACGCGTCCGCCTCACCTGGACCACCGGTGAGACCCTACCGCCTGGCGCGGCGCTCGAGCTCGAGCTCGGGCTGCGTTGGCCAGCCGACGCCCCCGAGGGCGTCTACCTGCTCGACAGCCGGGCGCGGGCGACCTACCGAGGGCGGACGCTCAACCCCACCGACACCGACCGGTTGACCAAGTCGGCGCTCTCGCTCGCGGCCGCGGTCGACCGGCCGGCGGCGGCGCCCCACGAGGCGTTGAGCTACACCTTCAGCGCGCAAAGCGCGACGAGCGCCACCGATCTGGTGTTGCGCGCGACGTTGCACGAGGGCCTCGACTTCTCCTCGACGAGCGGCGGCGGCAGCTTCGATCCGCTGACACGGGTCGTCACCTGGACCCTCCCCGCCCTCGCGCCCGACACGGCTCTCTCGGTGACCCTGGTCACGTCCGTGCGGCAGCTCCCCGAAGGCTCGATCATCCGCCAGCGCGCGACCCTGTCCGGGGCGGACGGGCCGAGCGTCGACTCCCCGCTCGTCGAGACGGTGCTCAGCTACCCGACCGTCGAGGTGCTCAAGGAGGCCTGGCCGGTCACCGTCCAGCGCACCGGGTCGAACAACCGCATCCAGTACCGCCTGCTGGTCCGCAACACCTCGCCCTTCTTGGCCACCGGCCTGGTGCTCATCGATCCCCGCCCGGCGAACACGACCTACGTCCCCGGTTCGATCGCCATCGACAGCGGCGGGGGCTTCACCAACCGGACCGACGCAGTCGACGCCGACGGCGCGTCCTGGTCGAGCAACACCTTGCGCGTCGACCTCCCCTCCCTGCCGGCGAACGGCGCGTACGTCGTCGCCTTCAGCGTCACCACCACCGCGGCGGTCGGCACCGTCTTGACCAATCAGGCCTCGTTCCTCACCGACACCCAGCCCTCGACCCAGACCAACGCGGCGACGACGACGATCGTCACCGGCGTGGAGGGGATCGACGCAGACGGCGACTGCATCACCACCAACGCCGAGCTGGCGCTGGGCACCAACCCGAACGATCGAGACACCGACGATGACGGCCTCCCCGATGACGCCGAGGCCGGCTGCGACGGCATCGTGCAGGCCGGGGAGACCGACCCGCGCCGCGGCGACAGCGATGGCGACGGGCTGTGGGACGGGCTCGAGCGCGGCCTGACCATTGGCGTCGCCGACCCGGACGGAGGCGGGCCGCTGCGCGGCACCGACCCCGAGGTGTTCGCGGCGCACCGCGATCAATGCCCGATCAGCGTCACCGATCCCCTGCTCGCCGACACTGACGGCGGCGGCGAGCTCGACGGCAGCGAGGACGCTGACCAGGACGGGTGCCTCGGGCCCGGCGAGCGCGATCCGACCGCCGGCCAGGCCGCCGATGACGACACTGACGGCGACGGCCTGACCAACGCCGTCGAGGTGACGCTCGGGACCAATCCGTTGCTCGCCGACTCCGACGCCGACGGCCTCGACGACTGGCTCGAGACCAATGGCGGCGCGGCCATCGACACCGACGACGACACGGTTCTCGACGCGCGCGACCTCGACAGCGACGGGGACGGTATCCCCGACGCGGTCGAGGGCCCCGGCGACACCGACGCCGACACCCTCCCCGACTTCCGCGACCTCGACAGCGACGCGGACGGCGTCCCCGACGCGGTCGAGGGCACCGGCGACGCCGACGGCGACGGCACTGCCAACTT
>JBFYZW010000668.1:0-3499 GCA_041309305.1 Deltaproteobacteria bacterium
TCGAGCGCGCGCTGTGGGACAAGCCCGGCGCGGAGCGCGGACCGGCGGTCGATTGGCTGCGCGCGGCGGTCGAGGCGTTCGAGGCGACGCCGCAGCCGGCGCGGGCGCCGGAGACGCCCGAGTTCCTCGAGGCGGCGGTGACGATGCTGGCCGGGGCCGGCGAGATCGAACGCGCCTGGCGGTTGCTCGAGCGCCAGCGCCTGCTCGAGCTGCAGCCGGGGCCGCTGCGCCGCGGCCGACCGGAGATCGAGGCCGCCTGGGATGCGGTGCGCGCGGCGCGGGCGGAGCCGGCGCGCTACGCCGAGCTTCTGGCCAAGGCGCCGGCGTTGGTCCGCGCCCTCGAGGGGCAGCCGGCCAGCGTCGCCGAGGTGCAGGCGGCGCTCGGCGAGCGGGCCGTGTTGGTGCAGGTGTTCGCGCCGACCCCACGTGCGGTGCACGACTTCGCGGTCGACGCCTTCGGCGTCTCGTACGTGCGCGGCGACGCGACCGCGCCCGAGCTCGTCCCCGAGCTGCTGCTCGCCCACATCGCCGCGCCGGACAGCCCCGAGGCGCCGGGCTTCTACCTCGACGCCGGACATGTCCTCGACGACGTCTCCGCGGCGCTGCGCTGGGCCGGCCAACCGCTGGCGAGTCAGTACCCGGCCAGCGAGGTCCTGTCGGCGACCTATCTGGTCGCCGCACGCGAGCAGCGTTCTCTACCGCGCGACACCGTGGCCGCCTTCGCGCCGGCCGCCGCGCTCCCGGGCGCGGTGGTCGTCGACGCGCGTCAGGCGAATCGGACCAGCCTCGCCACCCAGGGGGCGGGCAAGCAGATCCTCTGGCTCGGCCTCGCGGGCACCTACCAGGCCGGCCCGCCGGAGCGGCCGGGGCTCGACCAGGTGACCTTCCCGACCGCGCGCGGCACGCCGGTCGCCGAGCGCCTCGATCTCGATCGCCTGGCTGGCCTGGCGCTGCACGCCAACACCCTGGTCGTCGATCGCACCCCGGCCGGCGCTCGTCCGGCTCGGGCGATGGCACAGGCGGCGCTGCTCGCCGGGGTCAGCTCGCTGGTCGTGACGCGCCAGGGGCCGCTCGCTGCCCCGTCGATCACGGAGCTCTCGGCGCAGCTGACTCGGCGGCGCTTCATCGCCGCGGCACGAGAGCTGGCCGCGGCGCAGCCGGGTGGCGCCCGCCTGTTCGGCGATCACGGCCTCGACGCCGAGGAGGCGGTCTTCTTCGTCGCCGGCGAGTACCTGCGCCTCGACGAGGCGGGCAAGGCGGCGTTCCGGCGCGGGCAGAGCAGCGACGCGCCCGAGGCCTGGCGGGCGGCGCAGGTGGCCTACGGCGACGCGCTCGAGGCGCTGGCCTTCCTGCTCCGGCCAGAGAAGCAGGCGCTGCTGGCCGCGAGCGACGAGGCGCGCTGGAAGAGCCTGGCCGCCAACCTCAAGGCGCTCGAGATCGGCCGACAGGTGGTGCTGGCGCAGGTGCTGGTCCGGCTCAAGGAGATCGACGAGGCGGTGGCGCTCCAGGACCTGGTGATCTCCGCCTTCCTCGACAAGGGGGACCTCGGCTCGGCGTTGAAGGTCCTCAACCTGGTTGGCCAGAACCTGACCGTCGCCGGCCGGCACGCCGCGGCCGCCGAGCGGTACCGCAGCTGCCTGGAGCTCAGTCGGCGGGCCAAGTCGACCGCGGTCGAGGCCGACTGCCTGACTCAGCTCGGCTCAGCCGAGCGCGAGCAGTTCAACTACCGCGCCGCCGCCGAGGCCTACAGCCAGGCGATCGCGTTGCACCGCGCGGCGAACGCACCGGCCGAGATCACCGTGCGCCGCTTCCTCGGCTTTCTCTATGAAGGAGCGCTCAGCGACTACGACCAGGCGCTGGCCCAGTTCCAGGAGGCGCTGGCCCGCGCCACGGCGCTGGGGCAGCAGCGGTCGGTCCCCAGCCTGCTGCTCGACGTCAGCCGCATCCTGCGCGCGCGCGGTGACTTCGAGCAAGCGCTCGAGCAGGCGTTCGCCGCCGAGGCGAAGCTCGGCGAGGCGACCGACAAGGAGCGCGCCGACGTCGCGCTCGAGATCGCCAAGATCTACTGGTACCGCGGCAACTACCGCCGCGCGCTCGACCGCCAGCGGCAGGGGTTGGAGCTGGCGCGCAAGGCCAAGGACACCTTCCGTGAGCTGCAGGCGCTCAGCCTCGAGGGCTTGATCGCCTTGAACCAGGGCGAGTTGGCGCGCGCCGAGGAGGCGATCGAGGCCGCGCTCTTCTTGTCGCGCCTCACCGGTCGCCAGGCCGAGGAGGCCAAGCAGCTGAACAACCTGGGCACCATCCTGCGTCAGGCGGGACGCTTCGACGAGGCGATCGCCACCTTCCGTCAGGCGATGCAGCTCGACCAGCAGCTCGGCAGCGTCGAAGGGCGCGCCTACGACCTGCGCAACCTGGCCGTGGCGTTGCATCGCAAGGGCGCGGCGCAGGAGGCGCTGGAGAGCGTCAACGAGGCGCTCGCGCTCAGCCGCTCGATCGGCGAGCGTTACAACCAGCTCCAGGCCCTGTTCGCCGCCGGCGAGATCCTCGACACCCTCGGGGACGCGGGCAGCGGCCAACGCTACCAGGAGGCGGCCGAGTTGGCGCGCCAGACCTCGGTGCCGGAGGTCGAGTGGCGCTCGCTCTACGCCCTCGGCCGTGGGGCGCGTGAACGCGGCGAGATCGACGCGGCCCGGCGGCTGCTCGCGCAGGCGCTCGACGTCGCCGAGCGCCTCGGCCGTGGCCAGGCCGAGGCCGCCGCCGAGTTGACGCGCGACGATCTCTACGCCGACGCGGTGGCGCTGGCGTTGCAGGTCGGGGCGCTGCCCGAGGCCCACCTGTTGATGGAGCGCGCCCGGGCCCGCGCCACCCTCGATCTGCTCGCCTCGCGCACCATCGATCTGGCCAACCCGGCGGCCAAGCAGCTGCTCAGCGCCGAGCTGCTCGCTCGCGAGCAGTTGATCGCCGCCGAGCGAGCGCTGATCCTCGGTCAGGAGGGCGCGGCCGATCAGCTGAAGGCGGCGCGCGATCAGCACGACCAGGCGCTCGGACGCCTGCGGCGCGAGTTCCCCCGCCTGGCGCGATTGTTCACCATCGCGCCGCTGCCGCTCGCCGAGCTGCAGGCGCGGCTGCCGGCGGGGGTCGTCGTGCTCGCCTACTTCGTCGGGCGGAGCGAGACGCAGGTGATGGTCATCGAGCAGCGCGCGGCGCGCCACGTCACCCTGGCGCTCGGCCGGCGGGAGCTGGGCGAGACGGTCGCTGATCTGCGCCGCGCCTGGCGCGCCTTCGCCGAGGTCGAACCGGGGCTCGCGCGGTTGGGGCAGGGGTTGCTCGCGCCGCTCGCCGAGCTGCTTCACGGCGCCACGACTCTGGTCATCGCCGCGCACGGGCCGTTGCACCACGTGCCGTTCGCGGCGCTGACGCTCGGCGACGCGCCGCTGCTCACCCGCGCGGTGGTGGCGATGACGCCGTCGCTGTCGCTGCTCGGCGACCAGCTGGCTCT
>JBFYZW010000669.1:0-3099 GCA_041309305.1 Deltaproteobacteria bacterium
CAACGGCCGGGGAACCAGCCCCACGTCCGTTTTGCCGCAACCTGCGAAAGTACCTGGAACCGCCCGCCGAACGCCCACTTGGCCGCCGCGGGATAGGGGGCGCAAAGTGATCAGCGGTCAGACGCCACCGGGCTTGAGATTGCCCCGCGCTGCCGCTAGGCTCCACCCCATCCACAGTCGGCCACCCGCTCGCGCCACGACCCCAGGGAGAGGGCATGCATCCGCTGATTTGTGCGTCGTGTCTCCTGTTCGCGGCCCCCGCGCCGAACGCCCCGGACGCGGTGGCGAAGCCGGCGGCGCCGGCCACCGCCGAGGCCGCGCCGGCGGCCTTCCCGAAGGTGGTCGTGGTCGGCATCGACGGCGCGTCGTGGAACCTGGTCGATCCCTACATCGCCGCCGGCGTCACCCCGACGCTGGGCGCGCTGACGCGCGAGGGGGCCCGCGGTGAGCTGGCCTCGTTCTGGCCGCTCAGGACCCCGCAGGTGTGGACCTCGGTGGTCACCGGCAAGCTCCCCGGCCAGCACGGCATCTGGGACCACGTCTCGAACAGCGCCTACAACCCGCCGCCGTTCCGCACCGCGAAGCGCAAGGCGGTCACCAGCCGCGAGCGCCGTTCGAAGGCGTTGTGGCAGCTGCTCGACGCCGCGGGGCTCTCGTCGCTGGTCGTCGGTTGGATCTCGACCTACCCGGCCGAGCAGCTGCCCCACCTGGCGATGGCCGCGCCGGCGCTGTTCGCCAGCGACAAGCGCCAGTCGTCGATCAAGGGGACGTTCTGGCGCGACGTCCCGGAACAGGTGTCCCCGGCCACGCTCTGGCCCGACGTGCAGCGGGTCATCGTCGAGCCGAGTCAGATCTCCGACGCCGAGCTGGCGCCGTTCGCCGAGGTCCCGCCGGCCGGCAGCCCGATCTACGGCCTGCCGTTCATGGAGCGCTACGTCTACGCGCTGCGCTGGAGCCTGGCGCGCGCCCGCTCGGTCGAGGCGATCACCGCCGCGCTGGCCGCCCGCTCGACGCCGGACGTGGCGTTGTTCTACTTCCAGTGCAGCGACTCCCTGCTCCACCGCTTCTGGATCTTCAAAGAGAGCGAGGCGGCGATCGACGCGCGACTGCGCGGCCACAAGATCCGCACCGACCTGGTGCCGGAGCTGAAGCGGCGCTTCGGCCGGGTCGCCGACGCCTGCTATCGCGACATCGACGAGCGCGTCGGCCGCCTGCTCACTCAGCTGCGCGGCCCGGAGACGCTGGTGCTCGTCGTATCGGACCACGGCTTCGGTGACGCACCGGTGCCGCATCCGAGCCGTGATGAGCCGTACGGCGGCAACCACCGCGATCTCGGCCTGATCATCGCCGCCGGGCCGCAGATCCCCGCCGGCAGCACGATCGCCGACGCCTCGGTGCTCGACGTCACCCCCACCCTCCTGCACCTCCTCGGCCAACCGGTCGGCGACGACATGCGCGGCAAGATCCTCCCCGAGCTGGTCGGCGGAGCGGAGGCCCTGCGCGCACGGCCGCCGACGCGCGTGCCTTCGTTCGAGGCCGTGCCCCAGCTCGAGGCCCCGTTCGCCGAGGGTTATCCGCCGCGCAAGAAGCGCCCGCTCGCGGTCGATCAGTAGCGCCACACGAACGGTCACGATTCTCGATCACCAAAGAACGGCCTCGCCCGAGGAAGAACCGCAAACGGGGTGTGCGCGAATCGCGCACCCCCGTTTGGCCCCCGCCTGTCACTCGACGTAGCCGAGTGACCGGAGCCGCTCCAGCTCCGCCTCGCCGAACGGCGCCGGCCCCGACGGCGGCGCCTCACTCGGCGGCTGCAGCTTGTCGGCCGGCAGCGTGAACAGCTTGGCGGTCGCCGCGGCCTCGGTGAGCAGCTCGCTGGCGATCCGACCGCGCATGGTCACCGGTTTGGCGATGCGCAGCAGCCGCAGGACGGTCGGCGCCAGATCGTAGAGCGTCAGGCGCGGGTAGCGACCGGCGAGGATACCTGGCCCGGAGGCGATGAACACGCCGTCGAGGCGGTGCTCGCCGTCGAAAGGCACCGAGACGTGCGGCGGAACATCGCCCTTGATCCCGCCCCAGCCGTGGTCAGAGACGATCACGAAGGTAGCGTTCGGCCCGGCGGCGCGTCGGAGTTGGCCGAGCTGGCCGTCGATGAAGGCGTAGTAGCCGTCGACCGCGCGACCGAAGCGCCGCTTCAGCTCCGGCGCCAGCTTCGGATCCATCTTCATCGCGGTCAGGCGGGCGCGCAGGCGCGGCAACGGCTCGCGCATGGCCCAGAAGCGGTGACCCAACGTGTCAGCGCCGTCGTAGTAGACCATCGCCAGCGACCACTCGGGGTGACTGGCGAACAGGCGCTCGAGGATCGCGGTGTTGGTCAGCGCCGAGGCCAGCGTCCAGCGCACCGCGTAGACGTAGCGCTTGAGCACCGGCACCTGCGCGTAGAGCGGCGAGCGAGCCGACGGCACCGAGACGATGCCGCTGACCACCTCGGCCGGCACCGCCTCGGGCGCGAGGATCAGCGGGCGCAGGTCGTCGAACAGCTCCGGCGGGTAGGTCTGCTTGCGGATCCCGCTCTGGACCCGCCCCTTGATCGTTGCCTGGGAGCTGCTGCCGAGCGCGACGTAGGGAGCGACCATCGCCCCGCGGACCTTCTCGGCCGGCCAGGTGTTCAACCAGGAGACGGTCAGCGACTGTAACCCGGCGGCGCTGGTCAGGTTCCACAGCGCCCGGGCCCGGCGCATGCTCGAGGTGACCAGCGTGCGCTCGCTGTCGCGCAGCCGCTTCGGCCAATAGCCCGATCCGGTGACGAAGTCGTAGATCTGGTGCACCTGCCGCGGTTGGCCGGTGGCGATCGTCGTCCACAGTGCGGGCGAGCGCATCGGCCGCTCGGACTCGAGCTCGGCGCGGGCGCCACCGGCCAGCAGCGCGGCGAAGTTCGGCAGCTGGCCGGCGGCGAGCAGTGGATCGAGGATCTCGAAGCTCAACCCGTCGATGCCGAGCAGCACCACCTGCCGCTCCGGCGCCGTCGCCCGTGCCACCCCGCCCGCGCCGACTCCACCGACGAGCACGGCGGCGGCCAGGCCGAGAGGGCGCGCCCGCGCG
>JBFYZW010000670.1:0-4939 GCA_041309305.1 Deltaproteobacteria bacterium
GACGTCGGCCATGCGCGTCCACGTGGCGCCGAGCCCACCGACGAGCAGCCCCTCGCCGGCGCCGAACGCCGCCGCGGGGTAGAAGCGCGCCGACGGCCCAGCGCAGGCCTGCCCGTGGCCACAGGCTTGCGTCCAGCCGCTGCCGTTCCACTCCCAGCTGTCGAAGGTGATCCGCGGCATCGCGGTGCCCGCGCCGTCCCAATCGACCACCCCACCGTAGACGACCGCGACGCCGCGCTCGCGGTCGAAGACCATCGCGTGCCCCAGGGTCGGCAGGGGGCCGGAACAGTCGGTGCCGGCGCCGCACAGCAGCGCCCAATCGTTCGCCTGCGGGTCCCACTCCCAGAGCTGGTCGGAGAGCGCCCCACCGGAGCACCACCAGTCGAGCGTGCCGGTGCAACCGCCGAACGCGAGGACGCGCTCGCGCACGGCGTCGTAGACCAGCGCGTGGCTATGGCGCGCCGGCGGTGGCGTCGAGCAGACGTCGCCCGCCGGGCTGCCGTCACACCGCTGGGTCCAGGTCGTGCCGTTCCACTCCCAGGTCTCGCCGTCTGCGGCTCCGTCGTGGCCACCGAACAGCACCGCGACGTCTCGCACCTCATCATAGGCGAGGCCGTGCCGCTGGCGGGCCGACGGCTGCGCGGCGCAGGTGTCGCCGGCGGGTGAGCCGTCACACCGTCTCGCCCAGGCGCCGCCGTCCCACTCCCAGGTCTCTCCGTTCGCTGCTCCGTCGTAACCGCCGAACAGCAGGCTGACCTGCCGCGCCTGGTCGAACACCATCGCGTGGCCCTCGCGCGCGCTCGGCTGCACCGCGCAGGTGTCACCGGCGGGTACGCCGTCGCAGCGCTGGTGCCACTGGCGCCCGTCGTGCTGCCACAGGTCCTGAGCCCGGCCGGTGCACGTGTGGGCGCTGTTGTTCACGCAACCGCCGAATAGGAGGGTGTGTCCGCGCGCGGCGTCGTGGACCATCGCGTGGCGGAAGCGCGCCGCGGGCAGCGCCGGCGTGAAGCTCCCACCACCGCGCTGGACCCAGCTCGCCCCGTCCCACTCCCAGCTCTGATCGCTCAGCGCGCTCGGGGCCAGGCCACCGTAGAGGAAGACCGTCGCACCGCTCGCGACGTAGGCGGCGGCGGCCGACCGGATCTCGGGCAGCGTCGCGCAGCCGGGGAGCGCGCCGCCGCAGACGTGCGCCCACGCGTCGCCGCTCCATACCCAGGTCTCGTCGACCGTGACGTTGCCACTCGCCACGCCGCCGATGACCACGGTCTCACCGCGCAGCTGGTCGTAGACCGCGACCTGGCGGATGCGCGCCGAGGGGCGCGAGGCGCAGCTGTCACCCGCCGGCGCGCCGTCGCAGCGCGGCGTCCAGCTGGCGCCGTCCCACTCCCACAGCTCGTCCGAGTAGGCCGTGCACGGCGGCCCGGGGACGGCCGTGCAACCGCCGTGCAGCACCGCGACCCCGCGCAGCTCGTCGAAGGCCCAGGCGTGGTCGAAGCGCGCCGTCGGGCCGGCGCAACCGCTGTCGCCGCCGCACAGCCGCGACCAGCGCCCGCCGTCCCACTCCCAGACCTCGTCCGACAGCGCCGAGCAGGCGCCAAGCGAGAGCGCGCTGCAGCCGCCGAACAGCACGACCCGGCCGCGCTGCGGGTCGTAGGTCATCGTCGCCCGATAGCGCCCGCCCAGCCCCGCGGCGCAGGCGGCGCCCGCCGCGCAGACGCGCTCCCAGAGATGGCCGTCCCACTCCCAGGTGTCGCCGAGGAAGTCGCCGGTCGGGTTGCCGCCGTCCCCACCGAACAGGACGACCCGGCCGCGCCGGCGATCGTACGCCATCGCCGCGCCGGAGCGGAACGGCGGGGCGAGGCAGGGCGTGCTGGCGCCGCAGACCCGCTGCCAGTACTGCCCGTCCCACTCCCAGGTGGTGTCGGTGTAGCCGAGGGCGTCGTAACCGCCGAAGAGGACCACCCGATCACGATGGTGGTCGTAGGCGAGCATCGGCGCGCCGACCGCGATGGGCGGGGCGGGAGCGGCGACCAGCTCGTCCCAGCCGACCACGGCGCCGCGAGTGGTGGCGACCGCGCCGTCCTCGACGGCCAGCGGCGCGACCTCGATCACCGACATCCCGCGACCGGTGGCCAGCGCTGCGCCGATCGCGGTGCGCGCCGAGACGTCGTGCGGACCATCGGCGGTGAGCGTCGCGGTCCAGGTCACGTCGCGCACCAGGACGCAGTCGCCGAAGTTGCCGGCCGCATCGGCGGCGACGAGAAAGACCTCGGCGCGATCGGCGCCGCCGAGCCCGAGCGGCCCGAACCCACCGTCGCCGTCGGCCCGCGCGCGGCCGATCTCGTGTGTCGCCACCGGCCCGCAGCCGCGCAACGCGATGGCCCAGGCGTGGGCCTCGATCGCCCCCGCGCCGCCGGTGAGCGCGAACGGCTCCGCGCCAGCCTGCACGTCGCGGCCACCCCAGGGCGCGCGCAGGTAGACGATCCGCCCCTCCTGCTCGACGTCGGGCGCCTGCGGCGCGCGTGTGTCGATGACGACGTGCAGCTCCTCGGCGGTCTCCGGCGGCTCTGTCTCGTTTCCGGCGACGTCGGTCGCTTCGACCTCGATCCGATAGGCGCCCGGCACCGGCGCGGGCGGGAGGATGGTCGAGAAGGTCCAGAAGGTGCCGACCGGGTCACCGGCCTGGGTCAACGCGATCGTCTCGGGCTGAACCGGCGCGCCGCCGGTCTCGTCGGTCTCCTGCACCGCGGTCACCTGCGGCGTCCCGGCGCCGCCGA
This sequence comes from Deltaproteobacteria bacterium, assembly GCA_041309305.1. GTDB lineage: Bacteria > Myxococcota > XYA12-FULL-58-9 > XYA12-FULL-58-9 > XYA12-FULL-58-9 > JBFYZW01. Next base: position 2,778 of record JBFYZW010000670.1, read on the forward strand.
GTGGCTCGCTCAGGGCGAAGTAGACATCGAGGCTCGTCCCGCCGGTCGCCGCGTCGACGGCGCCCCGGCCGGCGTGGGGGTTGTCGTCACCGGCGGTCAGGACCAACGACGCGGTGCGCGCGGCCAACCGCGGCGGGGTGCGGTCGACGCTGAAGGCGCGCGGCAGCTCGAGGGTGCCGGGCAGCCCGGCGGTGTCGACGACGCGGGCCGAGACCGAGACGAAGCCCTCGGCCGCGGCGGCGCTGACCTGGTGGGCGAAGACGAAGCTCCGCCGCTCGGCGTCGGCCTCCACCTCTGACGCGCTCACCGGCGGCACATCCGGCGCGGCGGCCCAGACGAGCGCGACGTGCGGCGAGGCGCCGAGCGGTTCGCTGGCGACCAGGCGGAAGCGCACCTCGCGGCCGGGCGCGGCGGTCTTGGCGATCAGCTCCTCCTGTCCGTCGATCTCGACCGTCAAGGAGAGGATCTCCGGCGGGGTCATATCCCGGCCGGCGCGCACGCAGCGGCCGAGCTGCGCGCTGCACTCGAACCCGCGCGGGCACTGAGCGCGAGACCGGCATTCGATCTGCAGGTCGTCGCCGACGGCCAGGTCCACCCCGCACCCCGCGAGCAGCGTGGAGATCAACGTCGCGCGACCGATCGCCTTGTGCGTCATGACCACCCCCGAGCGCGTCGCTACCGCGCGCGGCCGGAAGATGCCATGATGCGACCTGCCGTGCACGCGCCAAGAAACGCGACGGGCGGCCGGCAGGGTGCGATGGAGAACCGCGGTGCGAGCGAGCTGACCTACGGCCTGCACGACCGGCCGCCGCTGGGCGCGACGCTGCTGGCCGCGTCGCAGCACGTGCTGGCGGTGTTCGTCGGCATCGTCACGCCGCCGCTGCTCATCTGCAACGCGCTGCACGTCGACCTGCAAGAGACGACCTACGTGGTCAGCATGTCGCTGGTCGTCTCCGGAATCGCCACCTTCATCCAGACCCGGCGAATGGGCCCTATCGGCTCGGGGCTGCTCAGCATCCAGGGGACGAGCTTCAGCTTCGTCGGCCCGCTCATCGCCTGCGGCGGCGCGGTGATCGCTGGCGGCGGCGCGCCGCAAGGCGCGCTGGCGACGATCCTCGGCGTCTGCGCCGCGGGCGCGCTGGTCGAGATCGTCCTCAGTCGTTTCCTCCATTTGGCGCGCCGGATCATCACCCCGCTGGTCACCGGGATCGTCGTGACGCTGATCGGCCTGACGTTGATCAAGGTCGGCGTCACCAGCCTCGGCGGCGGCGTCGCGGCGTTGGAGCAGCACACCTTCGGCAACCTGCGCGACCTCGGCCTCGGCGTGCTGGTCCTCGCCACCGTCGTGCTGCTCAACGCGAGCCGCAACCCGATCCTGCGCATGAGCGCGGTGTTCATCGCCCTGGCGCTCGGCTACGTCGTTGCGTTGATCGGCGGCTGGGTGGACCTCTCGGGGTTGGGCAGCCTCCCCTGGCTCGCCGTGCCGATGCCGCTGCGCTACGGCCTGGCCTTCGACTGGAGCGCCCTGGTCCCGGTCGGCTTGATCTACCTGGTGACCATGCTCGAGACGGTGGGCGATCTGACCGCGACCTCGGCGGTCTCCGGCGAGCCGATCAGCGGCGCGCTGTACACCGAGCGGATCCGCGGCGGCGTGCTCGGTGACGGACTCAACTCGCTGCTCGCCGCGCTGTTCAACACCTTCCCCAACACCACCTTCTCGCAGAACAACGGCGTCATTCAGCTCACCGGCGTCGCGAGCCGCCAGGTCGGCTTCGTCGTCGCCGGCCTGCTCGTGCTGCTCGGCGCCTTCCCGGCGGTCGGGGGCCTCTTGCGCGCCATGCCCGAGGCGGTGCTCGGCGGCGCGACCTTGATGATGTTCGGCACGGTGGCCGCCGCCGGCGTGCGCATCATCGCCACCCAGCCGCTCGATCGCCGCGCGGTGATCATCCTCGCCCCGTCGCTCGCGGTCGGCCTCGGGGTGACCTTCGCGCCCGAGCTGCTCAGCCACCTGCCCGCGGTCGTCGGCGGCGCCCTCTCCTCTGGGATCGCCAGCGGCGGGCTGGTGGCGCTGACCCTGAACCTCGTCCTGCCGCGCCCGCCGGCCTGAGCCGGGCGCTACCGGGCGAGCTGCGCCGCCAACGCGGCGAGGGTCGGCGCGAGCG
>JBFYZW010000671.1:0-7136 GCA_041309305.1 Deltaproteobacteria bacterium
TGCGGCGCCGCAGCGCGCCCGCCAGCGCCCGCGCCCGCTCGTTCATCGCCGCGGCGAGGGCGCCGGCGTCGTCGCCGACCATCAGCACCGTCAGGTTGGCGAAGCGCATGCCGCGCAGCTCCTCCGGCCAGACCTCCTCGCCGGCGGCGGCCAGCGCGCGCAGCGCCTCCTGCGCGGCGCTGATACCCTGGGCCGCGCGCACCGCGTCGAGGCCGACCAGCCGGCAGGCGAGCAGGATTGCGGCGCGCCGCTCCCTGCGCGCCCGGCTGATCAGCGCCTCGGCCTGCTCGAGGAAGGCGCTCTCCGCCCACAGCCCGGTGACCGGATCGCGGCGCAAGAGCTCCGCCGACAGCTCCTGCTCGACGATCACGCCGGCGGTGGCCGCCAGCGCGCCGAGCAGCGCGACGCTGGCCGGGGCCGGCGTCGCGTCGAGTTCCAGCCAGAGACAGGCCGGCACGCGCGTCATCCCGGCCAACGGTACGAGCAGATCCGGGCCGATGGCGCGCGGCCCGGGCGGCGCGGCGGGCGAGAACGGCCCGCGCAGCGCGACGCACAGCTCGGCCGGCGGCGGACGGACCGGCAGGCCGGAGACGATCCACGGCCGCCACTCCTCGTCGACGAGCGCCACCGTGCAGGCCCGCGCGCCGACCGCCTCGCGCGTCTCCTCGGCCAACCAGACGCACAGCTCGGCGACGCCCCGCGGCTTGAGCAGCGCCCGGGCCATCGCCGCCAGGCGGCGCTCCTGGTGCGCCGGATCCTGGAGGCTGCGATCGAGGAAGGCGCGCAGATCGTCGACGCCGGCGAAGAACTCCGCGACGTCGAGGGCCGCCGCCGGCGGCGCCGCTGCGCCGCGCTTCGGCCCGCGCCTCGGCGCCGGCGGCTTGACCCTGCGGGACACCAAACCTATATAGCGCCATTCCGCCCATGCGCACAGCTATCGTCATCCCTGCGCGCCTCGGTGCGACCCGCCTCCCCCGCAAACCCCTCGCACCGCTCGGCGGGATGCCGCTGGTCGCCCGCACCGCCCGTCAGGCGCAGAAGTGCCAACACGGCGGACACGTGATCGTCGCGACCGACAGCGCCGAGATCGCTGCCGCGCTGGCGCCGTTCGGCCTGCACACCGAGCTGACCCGCGCCGACCACGCCAGCGGCACGGACCGGGTGGCCGAGGTGACCGAGCGTTTGGGCCTCGAGCGGGTGGTCAACCTGCAGGGGGACGAGCCGTTCATCGACCCGCGCGATCTCGACGCGCTGTTCGATGCGCTCGAGCGCGGCCCGCTGGCGACCCTGAGCGCGCCGATCGACGAGCGCGGCGAGCTCGACAACCCGAACGTCGTCAAGGTGGTGACCCGCGACGACGGCCGCGCCCTCTACTTCTCGCGCGCGCCGATCCCCTACGAACGCGCGCAGACCGGCGCTGTGGCGCTGGTGCGCCGCCACGTGGGCGTCTACGCCTACCATCGGGACGCGCTGCTCCGCCTGAGCGCGGCGCCGCCACACCCGCTCGAGCAGCGCGAGGCGCTCGAGCAGCTGCGCGCGCTGGCGCTCGGCATGGACATCCTGGTCCTCCCGTCGCTCGGCCGGGACATCGGCATCAGCATCGACACGGCGGAGGACTTGCGCGCCGCGCAGGAACGGGTAGAGGAGCTGGGGGAAGCCGCTTTTCCGTGAGGCAAACGATGGCGAGCCGCCAACCGAAGTTCGTGTTCATCACCGGAGGCGTGGTCTCCTCGCTCGGCAAAGGGTTGGCGGCGGCGTCGATCGGCGCCTTGATGGAGAACCGCGGCCTGAAGGTCCAACTGCTCAAGCTCGACCCGTACCTCAACGTCGATCCCGGGACGATGAGCCCGTTCCAACACGGCGAGGTCTTCGTCACCGACGATGGCGCCGAGACCGACCTCGACCTCGGCCACTACGAGCGCTTCACGACCGCGCAGATGTCACAGCGCAACAACGCGACCACCGGGCGCATCTACCAGCGGGTGATCGAGCGCGAGCGGCGCGGCGACTACCTCGGCGCGACGGTGCAGGTGATCCCGCACGTCACCGACGCGATCAAGAGCGTCATCCGCGACGCGGCGCAGGAGTGTGACATCTGCCTGGTCGAGATCGGCGGCACGGTCGGCGACATCGAGTCGCTGCCCTTCCTCGAGGCGGTGCGCCAGATGCCCTACGACGTCGGGCGGGCCAACGTCCTCTACCTGCACCTGACGCTGGTGCCCTACATCCGCGCCGCCGGCGAGGTGAAGACCAAGCCGACCCAGCACTCGGTCAAGGAGCTGCGCGAGGTCGGCATCTCGGCCGACATCCTGCTCTGCCGCTGCGAGCAGCCGTTGTCGGCCGAGGTGAAGAAGAAGATCGCCCGCTTCTGCAACGTCGCCGACGACTGCGTCTTCTCCTGCACCGACGTGCCGTGCATCTACCAGCTGCCGATCGAGCTGAACCGCGAAGGGCTCGACGACAAGATGGCCGAGATCCTCAACATCTGGTCCCGGGCGCCGGCGCTCGACCGCTGGAGCCGGATCGTCGACCGCCTGCGCTCGCCCAAGGAGGAGCTGCGCATCGCGGTGGTCGGCAAGTACGTCGACCTGGTCGACTCGTACAAGAGCCTGCACGAGGCGCTGCAGCACGGCGGGATCGCCAACGACTGCCGCGTCCAGCTCGACTACGTCGACTCGGAGACGCTCGACAGCGGCGAGGCGGTGGCCAAGCGTCTGGCGGCGGCGGACGGCGTGCTCGTCCCTGGCGGCTTCGGCGAGCGGGGCATCGAGGGGAAGATCGCCGCGATCCGCTACGCCCGCGAGCAGCGCCTGCCGTTCTTCGGCATCTGCCTCGGTTTGCAGGTGGCGGTGATCGAGTTCGCCCGCCACGTCGCTGGCCTGCCCAAGGCCCACTCGCAGGAGTTCGACGCCAAGGCCGATCCGCCGGTGATCGCGATGATGGAGACGCAGAAGCAGGTGGCCGGCAAGGGCGGCACGATGCGCCTCGGCGCCTACCCCTGTCAGCTGAAGGAGGGCAGCCTGGCCCGGCGGCTCTACGGCGCCGCCGAGATCAGCGAGCGCCACCGGCACCGCTACGAGGTCAACAACGCGGTGCGCGAGCAGCTCGAGGGCAAGGGGCTGACCTTCTCCGGCACCTCGCCCGACGGCAAGCTGGTCGAGATGATCGAGCTCGGCGACCACCCCTACTTCGTCGCCTGCCAGTTTCACCCCGAGTTCAAGAGCAAGCCGTTTCTGCCCCACCCCCTGTTCGCCGGCTTCATCGGCGCCGCGGCGAGCTACCGCCGCCAGCGTCCGGGGTGAGCGGTGGACCTCCGCCCGGTCGATGACCTCTTCCTCCGCCGGCGGCTGACGCTGATCGCCGGGCCGTGCGTCATCGAGTCGGAGGCGGCCTGCATCGATCTCGCCGGCGCGCTGGTCGAGCTGGCGGCCCGCCACGACCTGGGACTGATCTTCAAGGCCTCGTTCGACAAGGCCAACCGCACCGCGCTGGGATCGTTCCGTGGCCCGGGGCTGGTGACCGGGCTCGAGATCCTCGCCCGGGTGCGTGACCAGGCGAAGGTGCCGGTGCTCACCGACATCCACCTGCCCGAGCAGGCAGCGCCGGCGGCGGCGGTGGTCGACGTGCTGCAGATCCCGGCCTTCCTCTGCCGCCAGACCGACCTGTTGGTCGCCGCGGCCGCGACCGGCAAGCCGACCAACATCAAGAAGGGCCAGTTCCTCGCCCCCGAGGACATGCGCCACGCGGTGCGCAAGCACCAGGAGAGCGGCGGCGGGCCGGTGTCGGTCACCGAGCGCGGCGCCAGCTTCGGCTACCACAACCTGGTGGTCGACATGCGCGCGCTCGTCTGGCTGCGCCAGGCGACCGGCGCCGCGGTGGTGTTCGACGCCACGCACTCGGTGCAGCGCCCAGCCGCCGGCGATGGGATCACCACCGGCGACCGTGACCTGGCGCCGGTGCTCGCCCGCGCCGCCGTCGCGGTCGGGGTCGACGGACTGTTCTGCGAGGTGCACCGCGATCCGGATCGCGCCCTGTCCGACAGCGCCAACGCGCTCAGCCTGCCGATGCTCGACTCCCTCCTCTCTCAGGTGAAGGCGATCGATGGCGTCCTCCGACAAACGCGCTAGAGCGCGGCGCCGCCGCGCGCCCGGCCGCGTCCCGCGGCGGCGGCTCGCCGCGCTCGAGGCGTTGATCCTCGACTGCGACGGGGTGTTGACCGCCGGCGACCTGATCTACGACCAGAACGGCCTGCGCCTGCTGCGCTTCAACGCCCGCGACGGCTTCGGCCTGGCGGCGCTGTGCCGCAGCGGCTTCCCGGTGGCGGTGCTGTCCGGCCGGCCGGTCGACGTCGCCGAGCAACGGCTGCGCGAGCTCGGCGTCGGCCCGTTCGTCGGTCGCTGCCACGACAAGCAGCAGGGCGTGCGCGCCATCTGTGACACCTTGAAGATCGATCCGGCCCGCTGCGCGTTCGTCGGTGACGACCTCCCCGATCTGCCGGCCTTCGCCGCGGTCGGGCTGCGCATCGCCGTCGCCGACGCCGCCGAGGAGCTGCGCGCCGCGGCCGACTGGGTCACCACCCGCCCGGGCGGCCAGGGCGCGGTGCGCGAAATCTGCGCCGCGATCCTCCAGGCGCGCGGCCGGTGGGACGAGATGCTCCGCCGGCTGATCGCTGGACGATAGAGGGCGTCAACTCGGCGGGCGGAAGCGGACCAGCTTGTCGAGGTTCTCGCGCACCCGCTCGGCGATCACCTCGAGCACCTTGGCGCGCACCTCGGGCTTGGCGGCCAGGATGGCCTCGAACTGGCGCCCGGGCAGACAGAGGGTCTCGAGCTTGCCCTGCGCCACCACCGAGGCGGTGCGCGGGATCTTGCGCAGCGCCGCGACCTCGCCGAACACCGTCCCCGGGCCGAGCACCGAGAGCGACCGGCGCACCCCGCCGGCCTCGCTGAACACCTCGGCGCTGCCCTCCTTGATCAGGTAGATCGAGTCGGTGGTCTCGCCCTGGCGGATCACCACCTGGCCGGGCTCGAAGACCGCGAGGCTGAACTGGGCGACGATCGCGCGCCGGTCATCGTTGGGCAGCAGGCCGAAGACCGGGCTCTTGGCCAACACGACGTCGACGATCCGCTCCTTGTAGAACTTGAGCAGGACCTGGTTGGCGTTCGGGTTGTCGCGCATCACCCGGTCGTACAGCGCCCGGTCGATCTCGAAGACCTCGGTCGGATAGAGCGCCTCGACCGTGGCGCTGCGCGGCGCGCCGGTGAAGAAGCTGTTCTCGCCGAAGAAGTCACCGGCGGTCAGCGACGAGAGGTAGAGCTTGTCGCCGCTGTCGGTGGTCGCGTGGATCAACACCCGCCCGCGGGCGATCAGGTACATCGTCCGCCCGGCGCTGCGCTGATTGATGATCGCCTGGTCCGGCTCGAAGCGACGCAGCGTCGCCTGCGCCGCGAAGGCGGCGAAGGCCTTGCCGTCGAGCGCGTTGAGCAGCGGCGTCCCCTCCCCGACCAGACCGTGGCTCGGGTTGGTGTCGGCGAGCAGCTCACGCAGCAGCTGCTCGACCGGCCCGTCGTAGCGGTAGAGGTAGCTGCCGATGTGCAGGTTGGCCCGGCCGACCAGGGTGGGGAGGAGCTCCAACTCCGCTTGCAGCTCCGCCAGCGCGAGGTGCGACAGCATCCGGCGGCCGCAGAGCATCGCCTGGGCGAGCAGGCCGCGCTGGGCGAACTTCACCGCCGCGACCCGGTAGATGGCCACCGCCGCGTCGACCTGCAGCTTCTGCTCGCAGACCTCGGCGAGGCGCACCAGCTGCCACAGGCTGGGCTGGCGCCGGAAGGCCTCGACCGCGGCGATGAACTCGGGGGTGAACTCGAAGTCGACGTCGTGGCGCAGCGGCGGCAGGGTCGGGGCGGTCGGCGCCGGCGCCACTGCCGCCGGGCGCAGCGACGGGGCGGCGAGCTGGGGTTGGGTGGGCTTGAGCTCCTCGACATCGTCGAAACCGACGACGCCGAGCGCGGTGCGCTTGCCCTCGAGGTAGGCCTGCAGCTCCCAGGCGGTGAACTGCGGGAACTTGTCGGCCAGCACGGCGTGCACCGCGTTGCCGAGCTCCCGCGCCGAGCCATAGCGCCCGTCCGGCTCGGCGGCCAACGCCTTCATCACCAGCGGATCGAAGGCGCGCGGCAGCTTGCGGTTGACCTGCGACGGCGCCGGGATCTCGGCGTGGCGGATGCGGCGGAAGAGGTCCGGTCCGGCCTCGCCGTCGTAGACCCGCTTGCCGACCAACAGCTCCCAGAGCACCACCCCGAGCGCGAAGATGTCGGCGCGGTGGTCGAGCGGCATCCCGGTGGCCTGCTCGGGCGACATGTAGGCCAGCTTGCCGAGGACCATCCCAGGGTCGGTGTGGGTCATCCGGCCGCGCGCCTTGGCGATGCCGAAGTCGGCGATCTTCACCGCGCCGTCGAAGCTGACCATGATGTTCTGGGGGCTGATGTCGCGGTGCACGAGGTTGAGCGGCTCGCCCCGCCGGCCGCGCTTGTTGTGCGCGTAGTCGAGCCCTTTGCACGCCTCCTCGAGCACGAACAGCGCCAGCGCCGGCGGCACGCCCTCCGCCTGGACCTCGGGCAGCTCGCCGATGCCGTCCAGGTCGCAGCCGAAGACGTGCTCCATCGCCAGGTAGTAGGCGCCGTCGTGGTGACCGAAGTCGAACACCTGGACGACGTTCGGGTGGCTGAGCGAGATGGCGATCTTGGCCTCGTCGATGAACAGCGACGAGAACTTCTCGTCGTCGCCGTACTCGGAGCGGATGCGCTTGATCACCAGGTCCTTCTCGAAACCGTCCAGGCTGGCCGAGCGGGCCAGGAAGATCTCGGCCATCCCACCGACGGCGATGCGCCGGAGCAGCTGGTAGCGGCCGAACAGCTCCATGCTCGATCCCTAGCCTACCGCGCCCGGTGAGGCAAAGGGCTGCGCCGATCACTCGCGCCGGCTGACGAAACCGCGCGGGAAGGCGAGGACGATCAGCCAGGCGAGCAGGCCGCAGGCGGCGACGCCGAGCAGCGTGCGGGACAGGCCGAGCTCGAGCGCCGCGCGCAGCGGCGCGAGCGCCGCCGCCGGCACCTCGGCCCGACGCTGTGGCTCGAGCA
>JBFYZW010000672.1:0-2953 GCA_041309305.1 Deltaproteobacteria bacterium
GCCTCGCCGGCGTGGGGGGGCGCGTGGGCGAGGCGGAGGGCGCCACCGGCGGTGCGGGTCCAGACGCCGCGGGCCAGGCCCAGCTCGATGAACGCGGCGGTCAGCTCGGCCGGCAGGTAGAAGGCGGCGCACAGCTCGGCGGCGGTCGGCTCGCCGAGGGCCGCGGCGAGCTGGAGGAGGTCAGGCGGGACGCCGCTGACCTTGAGCGCCCGTCCGGCGCCGGTTCTACGGCCAGTCATGCAGGGTCCCTTCGACCAGGAGCTGGCAGCGCAGCGGTGAGGTGAGGGTGCGCCGCTCGAGGCGGGCGAGCATCTGCCGCCGTGGGATCGTGGTGATCGCGTTGAGGCGCAGCTCCCCGACCTGGGCGCCGCGCGCGCGTAGTTGTTCGCGCAGCTGCTGCGTCAACGCGCGCGAGCTGCTCGAGACGTGCAGGACCTTCATTCGGCTGCTGACGTTGCGCACCGCGGCGACTGCCTCGGCCAGGTCGGTGTCCTCGAGGTGCAGGTCGGCGAAGAACGGGGTCAGGTGGAGCTGGCAGTCGTCCGCGAGCGGGCCGAGCAGCCGCTCGGCCAGCGCCTCCCGGTCGGACGGCGGCTCCGGTGCGTCCCACGGGTCGTCGGCCTCCTGGTTGATGACCGGGAACTGCAGCTCCTGCTCGCTGACCTCGCCGAGCAACCGGTAGCGGTCGACGGCGAACGACTCGAGCAGGATCGCCGAGCCGGCGGCGACGGCCAGGCGGTAGGCGAGCAGGGCGAGGTACCAGGCCTCCCGCGGGCTCGGCGCGCCGAAGTTGAGCAGCTGCTCGACGCACAGGTACTCGCCGCGGAAGACCAGGCGCATCAGCGTGTTCTCGGTCCGGTAGAAGGCGAGGCGCGGCAAGACCCGCGTGAGGCGCGCGGCGAGCAGCGCGTCCGGATACTCGCTGTGGAAGAACTCCGCCTTGCGGCGGAGGAAGGCCGCCTCGATGCGCCGGTAGAGCTCGCGGGCCTCGTCGGGCATGCACGCTCCCGGCGGCATTGTAGCGGAGATCGAGCCTGGTTTCATGGGCCAATCAACGCCTGGTCGGCGGCGGGAGCGCTTGCCCGCGGCGGCGGCGGCCGCTATGAGCGGCGCATGGTCGAGCCGATCGAACAACGCGAGATCGCCGGGCTCCTGATCAAGATCGACCGGGACGCCTGCAGCGCCTACAAGGCCTGCATCGCCGAGGCCCCGGGGGTCTTCGTCCTCGACGCCCAGAACGTGGTCACCTTCACCGCCAGCCCCGGTACGGCGACGCGGGAGCAGCTCCTCGACGCCTGTCGCGCCTGTCCGGTCGAGGCCCTCGCGGCCTACGATCTGGCCGACGGTCGACGTCTGGTGCCTTGACAGCGCGCTCGGCTACCCCAGCTTAGGTCGCGGAGGCACGGTGTCATCGTGCTCGAGCGAGCTGCAACCAAGCGGCGGGGAGTTCCGAGCGACGCGGATCAGGAACGTCTGCCTGGCGATCTGTTCCGCGCCATCGCGACGCTCCTTCGCCGGCGTCGAGGTTGGGCTGCGTCACGGATCGGCGCCGAGCTCGGCCGCCGGCTCGCGCGGCGGGGGCTCACGTTTCATCCGCGCACGCTGCGCCGTCAACTCGCCGGGCAGGTCGAGACGGTGCCTCGGTTCATCGAAGCCGAGCTGCGGCAACTGGTCGGCGAGCAGCTCGGCCTGACCAGCGACGCCGCGTTGCAGCGGGCGCTGCGCGCCGCGCGGCTCGCGGTGGCCGGTGCGCCGCCAGCGATGGTCGCGGTCGAGCGGCTTTCGCCCTTGGTCCGCCTGTGGCTGCACCTGAACCCGGCGCAGAGCAGGCGCAGCCTCGCGCTGGCGCTGTCGGTGACGCTCGCCGCCCGTGGGGTGCGCCTCGGGGTCGCGCCGTTGCAGCACAGCCTCGGCGGCGGCGGGCGCTGGGTGCGCCGCGAGGTGGTCGAGCAGCTGCTCGCCGAGCTGCGCGCGCACGGCGTCGGCTCGGAGCTCGAGGCGCAGCGCCGGCTCGAGCAGGCCGCCGCGGTGATCGCGGACTCGCTCGCCGGCCGGGCGTTGGTCGACTCGCCGCACTTCGTCGAGCTGGCGTCGGTGTGGCAGCAGCGCCACCCGAGCAGCTCGCGCCGGCAGCTGGCGCTCAAGCTGAAGGAGCGGCTGGCCGCGCAGGGCGTCCCGGCCGGCCTGCATCACCTGCAGAAGCTGCTCAACGGGCGGCGGCGGACCGGCCAGCGGCGCATCCTCGACGCGCTCGAGCAGCTGGTCCGCGCTGAGCTCGGCCGGCAGGGCGAGCTCGAGGCGCAGCTGCGCCGTGTGAGCCGCGATCCGGACGCCGGCCAACGCGACGATTGGGTCGCTGCGCAGCAGGTCGTTGACGCGTCGGCCGCCTGGCTGGCGGAGCACCCGGGACACAGCCGCCGGGCGCTGGCGCGCCGCCTGGTGCAGGCGCTCGCGGACAGCGGGCTCGCGACCAGCCTCAACTCGGTGCAGCCGATCCTCGGCGGTCGCCGCCAGCGCATCCGCCGCCACTTCGCCGAGCGCTTGCTCGCCGTGTTGGCCGGGTTGACCCCTGCCGCAACCCGGGCGCCGGCGCGGGCGCCAGCGGCGCTGCCGGCAGGTTCGGCCGAGGTCGGCGGAGAGGTCGAGGAGCGCGTGGCGCTGCCGGTCGACCCGCCGCTCGGGGCCGACGCGACGCGCGCCTACCTGCGCCAGATGGGCCGCAAGCCGCTGCTCACCCGCGAGCAGGAGGTCGAGCTGGCCAAGCGCATCGCCGCTGGTCGGCTCGCGGTCCGCGCCGCGGTGCTCGACAGCTGGCTCGGCCGCCGTCAGCTGCTCCTCGCGTGCAAGCAGGACGAGGCGGTCGCGGGCGGCCGCCCGGTTGCTCAGCTCGACCGGCTGGTCGCCGCCGACGCCCGGCGGCGCGCCACTGGCCGACCAGCGTCGCCGGGCTCGA
>JBFYZW010000673.1:0-2723 GCA_041309305.1 Deltaproteobacteria bacterium
TGCTCGACGAGGCGCCGGACCACCACGCCGGGATGTTCCTGGCGCTCACCGGCGAGCGGACGGCCCTGGTCGCCGACCCGGCCCTCGGCGCCGGCTACCCGGGCAGTGAGCGGCACGCCCGGCCGCTCGACCGCTCACCGGCGACGCAGGCGCGCTTCGACGCGGTCGCCGGCACGCTCGCCGCCGCCGGCTACCGCGTGCTGCGCATGCCGGTCTGGGCCGGCGACGACGGGCGGACCTTCGCGACGCCGGTCAACGCGATCCTCGACGCCCGCGCTGGGGAGCGGATCGTCTACATGCCGGTCTACGCGCACGCGCCCGAGCTCAACGCGGCGGCTGCCGCGGTCTGGCGGGCGGCCGGCTACGTCGTGCGCCCGATCGATTGCAGCGCCACCTACGTCCACTTCGGCAGCCTGCGCTGCCTGGTCAACGTCCTCGGTCGCGGCACGCCCGGCGGTACGTCCTGACGCACCGCGGCGCAACTCGGCGCCCAGGGCGCCGAGAACCTCCCTTGGATGCCGATCGATGGACCGAAATCGTTGCGCGGCCGGTTGCGGTCCACCACCGCGGCGGTCGACCTCGCGCCGCGAGCCGCGCCGGCAGCCAAGCCCAGGCGCAAGAAGAGCTTTGCGCCGGAGGCGGTACGCGCGGCCAAAGACGGGTTGCAACGCGATCTGTGGGAAAGCCTGCGCCCCTACACCTGGCACACGCCGAGCCTGCGCTGGACCGCGGAGCTGACGCTGGCCTCGATCCTGGTCACCGCCCGGGAGCTCGACGACGGCGACCGGTTCTTGAGCCCCCTCGAGCTCGAGCGGGCCAGGCGCCTGCTCACCACGCTCGTGCCGCAGGGCGAGGTGGCCGAGGCGCACCGGCGGCTCGATCTCTTGGCGACGCGCGGGGCGCGGCGCGAGCGGCTGCCGGCCGGCGTCGAGCCGCTCGAGGTGATCCACCTGCCGTGCACCGGCGGCGCGCCGCGGCTCAAGATCCTGGTCACCGGCGGCGTGCACGGCGACGAGCGGTGCGGCATGGGCGCGGCGGTGCTGCTCGCCGAGCAGCTGGCCGCCGACGAGCGCCTGCGCCGCGAGGTGGAGATCACCGTCGTGCCGGCGGTCATGCCGCGAACGATGCGCGCTGGAACGCGTCGCACCGCCGACGACGTCGACCCGAACCGCACCTTCGCCGCGCTCGACGGCGCGCCCGCCGAGGTGCGGGCGGTCGCCGGCCTCATCGATCGCGGCTACGATCTGGTGCTCGACCTGCACGGCGCCAACCCGGTGCGCAACGGCTTCTTCGCTCTGCACAACGGCGCCGCCGAGCTGCTCTCGCCGGCGGTCGGTGCCTTCGCCGCCCGTTGGCCGGTGCTGCGCGGCGAGGTGCGCTCGTACCGCCTGAGCGAGCCGGGGCTGGCCGAGAGCGACAACCAGGGGACGCTGAAGGGCTACGCGCAGCGCCACGGCGCGCGCTGGGCGGTGACACTCGAGGCGCCGGCCTCGCTCGGCTATGCCGAACAGGTGGTCGGCGAGTACGCGCTGGCGCGCGAGATCATCGCCGCGGCCATGGCGCAGACCGCCGGCGTCGCCTGAGTCGCGCGCGCACGAGCAGGCCGACGGCGGTGAGCACGAACCCCGGAGCGCCGGCCGAACCGGTGCAGGCGCAGCCACCCTCCTCGTCGGGCGCCGGCGCGCCGGGCAGGCAGGCGGCCGCCGCGCAATGCGCGTCGGCGGCGCACTCCTGGTCGGTGGCGCAGACCGTGCGGCACAGGTTCTCAGTGCAGACCTCGCCGCCGCGGCAGCTCGCGCTGCTGGTGCAGATCGGCTGGCAGGCGTGCGCCTCGCACAGCTGGCCGCCGGCGCAGTCGTCGTGGCTGGCGCAGGCGGCCGTGCACAGGTCGTGGTAGCAGACCTCGCCGCCGGCGCAGTCGGCGTTCACGTCGCACAGGCGGCGGCAGGTCTCGGCCAGGCAGATCTCGCCCGGGCCGCAGTCGGCCGGCACGGTGCAGCCGGTCGTCGGGCCGCCGCCGCCAGCGGTCTCGACCTCGAGACGGATGACCCAGTCCCCGGCCACGCCGAAGACGGCCGCGCCGACCCACCCCATTCCCTCGGCGCGGATCCAGTTGCGCCCCGGAGCGCTCGCGCCGTCGTTGTCGCGGGCGACCGACGGATAGCCCGTGTGCTGCATGCCGATGCCGACGCGGATCGACGCCGGCCCGGTGACGGTGATCCCCTCGCCGACGAGGTCGATCTCGTGCATCGCGCTCGACGAAGGGGTGAAGCCGATGTCTGCGCTGTAGAGCTCGGCGCCCGGGTCGGCGACGCCGGTCTCGGTCCACAGCGTCAGGGTTGCGGTCGCGGTCCCGGCCGTGCTGTCGGGGCCGAACAGGAGCAGCACCTTGCGCACCGTGAAGCTCTCGCTGACCGGTCCGAGCGTCACCGCGGCGAATTCGTCGGCGACGAAACCCTCTTGGAAGTAGGTCAAGGAGCCGTCGACGAAGCTGTCGTTCTGCAGCGTCTGGATCGCCGCCGCCGCCGGGGACGTGATCGCCAGGACGACGAGGAGCAGCATCGCGCGCATCGGCACCTCCCGAGTCAGAGCAGAGCGCGATCATAGCGCAGCGCCAGCGCCTGAGTCACCCGTCGGCGCTCAGCGCGGCCAGGCGGACCAGACGACCGCGGCGAGCGCGGCGAGGGCGAGGAGGGCGGCGACCAGCAGATCGGAAGAGCGTC
>JBFYZW010000674.1:0-2595 GCA_041309305.1 Deltaproteobacteria bacterium
TGCGGATCGGATCGCTGCGCTTGCCGCCGGCGACCGCCTGGAGCGTGAAGCGCCCGCGACGCAGCGGCCAGGCGGCCTCGTAGGGCCACGCGGCGCGGGCGACGGCGCGGCCGTCGATCTCCCAGGCGACCTCACCAACCGGTGGGTCGACCTCGGCGGTGAGCTGCAGCGTCTGCGTCGCGGCGGCGTAGCCGGGCTCGAGCAGGAAGACGTCGCCGGCCCGCGGGTGGGTGATGACCACCGCGTCGGCGGTGACGCCGTCGGCCGGGCAGAGAGGGGAGAAGCGGGTCGGCGGGCGATGGGCCGGGTGCTCGGCCTGCCAGGCGGCGTAGGCGGGCGGCAGGTGCTCGACGACGCGCTCCTCGACGAAGCGTCGCGGGCAGCGCGGCGAGGCGAGCAGGCCGTTGCGCACGTCGACGCGCACGCGGCGGTGCCAGGTGCACGGCTCACGTGGCGCGCGGCCGGCGAGGACGTGCACCACCTTCGCGGTCGGGCAATCGGCGGTCGGCGCCAGGCCGGAGAGCGGGCAGACCAACGCCTGCTCGACGCCCGGTGGCGCGACGAAGGCCGCCGGCGGCCGCGGCACCGCGCCCTGTGAGACCAGCAGCCGGGCCAGCTGCGCGAACAGCGGCCCGGCGCCGATCGCGCCGGAGAGCTGGTTCATCGGGTTGCCGGCGAAGTCGCCGGTCCACACCGCGACGGTGTGCCGGTCGGTGTAGCCGGCGGCCCAGTTGTCGCGCCAGTTACTGCTCGTGCCCGTCTTCACCGCCATCGGGAAGCCGAGCAAGAGGGGGTTGACCGCGCCGAAGGCGCGGACGCGCAGCGACTCGTCGGCGAGGATGTCGCTGACCAAGAAGCTCACCTCGGGCGAGAAGACCCGTTCGCCCTCGGCCGGCGGCAAATCGAGCCGGGCGCGGGCGCGGCAGCTCACGCCGCCGCGCGCCAGCGTCGCGTAGGCCTGCGCCAGCTCGAGCAGGGTCACCTCGCCGTTGCCGAGCGCGACGCCGAGGCCGTAGTGGGTCGCCGGCTGGTCGAGGCTGGACAAGCCGGCGCGGCGCAAGGTTTCGACCACGTCGGCGAGGCCGACCGCGTTGGCGGTGCGCACCGCCGGGACGTTGAGCGAGCGACCGAGCGCCTCGCCCATCAGCACCGGGCCGGCGAACTTCTCCGAGTAGTTGCGCGGCCGCATCACCAGGCCGCGCGCGTCGAGGTACTGGGTCGGGATGTCGCCGACGACGCTGGCGGGGGAGAAGTCGCCGGCGAAGGCGAGGGCGTAGACGAAGGGCTTCAGCGCCGAGCCGGGTTGGCGCGGCGCCAGCGCGCCGTTGTTGCTCCCGCCGGCCCCGTCCCAGTAATCAGCCGAGCCGACCATCGCCAAGACGTCACAGGTCTGGTTGTCGAGCACGACCACCGCCGCCTGGGTCAAGCCGCCGCCGGAGAGCGCCGCGACGTGCTCGGCGACCAGCCGCTCGGCGGCGCGCTGCAGGGTCAGGTCGATGGTCGTCGCGATGTCACCCGGCGGCGTCGAGGCGAGCAGCCAGTCGGTGAGGTGCATCGCCGCCGGCGGCGGCAGCGCGCGCGCCAGCGTGAATGGCTCGGCGCGCGCGAGCGTGTGGGCCTGCTCGTCGATCAACCCGAGCGCGCGCATGCGCTCGAGCACGTAGAGCTGGCGCGCCTTGGCGCGCTCGGGGAAGCGCAGCGGGTTGAGCGTCGTCGGCGCCTGGGGCAGGCCGGCGAGCAGCGCCGCTTCGGCGAGCGACAGGTGCGTCGAGGGCTTGGCGAAGTAGCGTTGACTTGCCGCCTCGATCCCGACCGCGCCGGCCCCGTACGGCGCGCGGTTCAGGTACTGCTCGAGGATCTCGGCCTTGTCGAGCCGCGCCTCGAGCCGCCAGGCGAGCAGCGCCTGGCCGAGCTTGCTCACCAGCGTGCGCTGGTGGCCGCGCAACAGGCGCCCGAGCTGCATGGTCAGCGTCGAGGCGCCGGAGACCACCTGGCCGGCGCGCAGGTTCTGGCCGGCGGCGCGCGCCACCGCCGGCAGGTCGACGCCGCCGTGCTCGTAGAAGCGTTGGTCTTCGCTGGCCAGCGTCGCCTGGACGACCAGCGGCGAGATCTCGGCCAGCGGGGTCCAGCGGCCGCGCGTGCCGGCGAGGCCCACGGCCTCGCGCAGTGGCTGCCCGTCGCGGGCGGTGAAGCGGTACGACTCGCCGGCGTACGCGGCCAGCTCGGCGGCGGGGAACGGGCACAACCAGGCGCCGGCGCGCAGCGCGAAGCCGGCGCCGCCGACGACGGCGAGCAGCACCAGCGCCTGGCGTACCCGCCGTCTCATTGAACGGTGACCTCGTCGATGCTCGAGGTGCCGTAGACGTCCGGCCGGTACATCGCCTCGGCGCGGGCCGCCGGGCGGAGGAAGCGGCCGGGCGTGGTCGCGCGGGCGACGTAGCTGTACTCGTACTCGCCGGCCGGCAGGTCATCGGCGTAGAAGGCCACCCGGTGGTCGCGGATCTCCTGGTAGGAGAGCAGCCCGAGGCTCTTTTGCGCCACGGCGCCAAGCGGCCCCTGGGCGACGGTCTCGGTGGTCGCCAGCGCCGTGTTCAG
>JBFYZW010000675.1:0-5667 GCA_041309305.1 Deltaproteobacteria bacterium
GGCTCCGGCGGCGCTGGCCGCTCGCGCGACGCCGGCTCGCAGCCGAGCGCCAGGCCGGCGCACAGGCCGATGATCGCGCGGGTCAGGCGCATTGCTTGCTGAAGAAGTAGAACAACGCCGCCGCGACCGCCAGCCAGAGGACGAGATCGAACGCCTTCTCCGCGCCGCTGCGCGGCTTCTTCGACCCGGTGCCAGCGATGGCCTTCATCAGGCCGCGCAGGCCGCCCATCGCGCCGCTGGCGCCGCCGGCGCCACCGTCCGCGGCGTGCGAAACGGCCTTGCGTTGCTTGCTCCGCTGCTTGCCCGCCTTCTTCTTCGTCCAGCGCTTGCTCATCGCTCGGCCCCGCCGCGCGCCGCGCCCTCGATCGCCGCGATCGCGCCGCGCAGCCGGCGGCGACAACGCTCCTTGCCCAGCACCGCCATCGTTTCGAACAACGGCGGGGTCGCCGATCGGCCGGTCACCGCCAGCCGGAGCGGCATGAACAGATCCTTGGCCTTCCAGCCCAACTCGTCGCTCACGGCGCGCAGCCGCGCCTCGAGCTCCGGCGCGACCAGGACCGCCGCGCCGTCGACCACCTCGAGCACCTTGGCGAGGGCCTTGCCGACCTCGGCAGCGCTCTGCCCCTTCGGCACCATCGCCGCCACGCTCGCCGCGTCGTAGGCGAGCTCGCCGACGAAGAAGTAGCCGGCCTTGTCGACGAACTCCTCGAGCTTCTCCAGCCGCTCCTTGAACAGCGGCGCGATCGCGTCGAGGTAGGCGCGCGAGAACAGCCCGTCCTGCAGCCGCGCGGCCAAGCTGCTCGCCTCGAGCTCACGGATGTAGACCCCGTTGAGCCAGGTCAGCTTGGCCAGATCGAACACTGGCCCGCCGAGCGAGATGCGCTCGAAGGTGAAGCCGTCGATCATCTCCTGGAGCGAGAACTTCTCCCGGTCGTCGGGCATCGACCAGCCCATCCGCGCCAGGTAGTTGAGCAGCGCCTCGGGCAGAAAGCCCGCCTCGCGGTAGTAGTTCAGGCTCACCGGGTTTTTGCGCTTGGAGATCTTCGCACCGCCGGGGTTGCGCAAGAGCGGCATGTGGATCCACTCCGGCTCCTGCCAGCCGAAGGCGCGGTAGAGCAGCACGTGCTTCGGCGTCGAGGTGATCCACTCCTCGGCGCGCATCACGTGGGTGATGCCCATCAGGTGGTCGTCGACGACGTTGGCCAGGTGGTAGGTCGGCATCCCGTCGCTCTTGAGCAGCACCTGGTCGTCGATCTGGCTGTTGTCGATGCGCACCTCGCCGCGCAGGCGGTCCTGGACGACGGTGGTCTCACCGGCCGGGATCTTCAGCCGCACGACGTGCGGGGCGCCGGCCGCCATCCGCGCCTCGATCTCGGCCGGACTGAGCTGGCGACACAACCCGTCGTAGCCGAAGTTCTGCTTCTTGGCCTTCTGCTCGGCGCGCAGGGCCTCGAGCCGCTCGGCGGTGCAGAAGCAGCGATAGGCGCCGCCGCGCTCGATGAGCTCGGCGGCGTGGCGGGCGTAGATCTCGCCCCGCTCCGACTGGCGGTAGGGCGCGTGCGGCCCGCCGACGTCCGGGCCCTCGTCCCAGGTGAGCCCGGTCCAGTGCAGCGCGTCGATGATCATCCGCTCCCACTCGGGCCGCGAGCGGGTCCGGTCGGTGTCCTCGATGCGCAGGACGAGCTGGCCGCCCATCTTCTTGGCGAAGACGTAGTTGAACAGGGCGATGTACGCCGTCCCGACGTGCGGATCGCCGGTCGGGGACGGCGCGATGCGAACGCGAACCATAGACAACCTCACTGGCGCCCGGAACCGGACGGGCGCCACCCCCTGTACCAGAAGTCAGCGGTGAATGCTCGCCGGCGCCCGCCCCTACGCGTCCGGGTTCTCGTACAGCCCCGCCGCACCCATGCCGCCGCCGATGCACATCGCGACCACGCCGTACTTGGCCTTGCGCCGGCGCAGCTCGTGGATGAGCGAGACGGACAGCTTGGCGCCGGTGCCGCCGAGCGGGTGGCCGAGCGCGATGGCGCCGCCGTTGACGTTGACCTTCTCGTCCGGGATGCCGAGCTCGCGCTGGCAGTAGGCCGCCTGGGCGGCGAACGCCTCGTTGATCTCGAACAGATGGATGTCGCCGATCTTGATGCCGTTCTTCTCGCACAGCTCGCGGATCGCCGGCACCGGGCCGATGCCCATGATGTCCGGGTCGACGCCGGCCACCGCGTAGGCGCGCAGCCGCGCCAGCGGCTTGGCCTTGAACTTGCCGAGCGCCGCGTCGGACATCAGCACCACCGCCGCCGCGCCGTCGTTGATCGGCGAGGAGTTGCCCGGCGTCACCGAGCCGTCCTTGGCGAAGGCGGGCTTCAGCTTGGCCAGCGCCTCGAGGGTGGTCTCGGCGCGTGGACACTCGTCGGTGTCGAAGACGATCTCGATCTGCTTGCCGCCGGCGAAGCCCCGGGCCTTGAGCGGCACGATCTCGTCCTTGAACTTGCCGGCCTGGATCGCCTTGACCGCGTTCTGGTGGGCACGCAGCGCGTAACGGTCCTGCTCCTCGCGCGAGACGTTGAAGCGCTTGGCCACCCGCTCGGCGGTCAACCCCATGCCGATGTAGGCCTCCGGGTACTCGTCGACCAGGCGCGGGTTGAGGCTGACGCCGTTGCCGCCCATCGAGACCATGGTCATCGACTCGACGCCGCCGGCGACGACCACGTGCTCCTGACCGCAGTGGATCTCGTGAGCGCCGTGGACGATCGCCTGCAGCCCGGACGAGCAGAAGCGGTTGATCGTCTCGGCGGTCACGGTCGACGGCCAGCCGGCGGCGAAGACCGCGATGCGCGCGACGTTCATCCCCTGCGGCCCCTCCGGGAAGGCGCACCCGGCGACCACGTCGTCGACGTCGGCGGGCTTGAGGCCGGGGACCTTCGCCAGGGCCGCCTTGAGCACCTCGGCGAGCATGTCGTCGGGCCGGGTATTGATCAGCGTGCCCTTCTTGGCCCGGCCGACGGCCGTGCGCATGGCACTGACAACAGCTACATTCAACGGGAATCCCATGACGTCCTCCGTCGATCTCTGACTGTTAGTTCCTCAGCGGCTTGCCGGTGGTCAGCATGTGCTCGATGCGCGCCTGGGTCTTCTCCTCGCCGCACAGCGACAAGAAGGCCTCGCGCTCCAGATCGAGGTAGTGCTGCTCGCCGAGCTCGGTGTTCTTGGCCACATTGCCGCCGCACAGCACGTGCGCCACCTTGTTGGCGATGTGCGCGTCGTAGGCGGTAGCGAAGCCGCCCTCGGCCATCCCCCAGGCCGACGACATCAGGGTCCGGCCGACGTCGTAGCCGGCGGCGCGCAGGACCAGCGGCCGCGGCGGCCGGAAGCCGGCCTTGGCCATCCCCAAGGCCCGCTGCTTGGCGTGGAAGAGCAGCCGGTCGCGGTTCAACGTGATGCCGTCGCCGCGCGCCAGGTAGCGGTAGCGCTTCGCCTCTTCGCCCCCGGTCGAGACCCGCGCGGTGGCGATGTTCATGAACGCCTCGGCGATGAGCGGCAACAGATCGACGCTGTCGAGCTTGGCCACGTCGGCGGTCCAGCGCTCGACCTGGCGCGTGCAGCCGGTGCCGGCCGGCAGGACACCGACGCCGGCCTCGACCAGGCCCATGTAGGTCTCGGCGAACGCCTCGCAGGCGTGACACGACATGGCGATCTCGGCGCAGCCGCCGAAAGTGAACTGGAACGGCGCCGCGACCACCGGCACCTTGGCGTAGCGGACCTTCTGCAGCGCCTGCTGCAGGCCGGCGACGATCTTGTCGATCTGCTCCCACTGCTTCTGCTTCGCGGCCATCAGCACCATCATGATGTTGGCGCCGGCGCCGAAGTGGGCGCCGTCGTTGCCAATGACCAACGCCTGGTGGTTCGTCTCCGCCTCGTCGACCGCGACGTCGAGCATCTTGATCACGTCGTCGTCGATCGTGTTCATCTTGGTGTGGACCTCGAGGCAGAGGCACCCGTCTCCGAGATCGACGAGCGAGGCGCCGAACGAGTCCTTGATCACCCGCTTCGGGTCGTCGTGCAGCACCGCGAGCGAGAGCTGCCGCGGGTCCTGCGGGATCGGCGCCGGCTTGCGGGTCGCCAGATCGTAGTAGCGACGCGCGCTCGGCGCGCCGTCGTAGAAGCTCTTCTGGCCCTTGTCGACCATCTCGGTGACCCAGCGGGGCACCTTGAAGCCTTCCTTGGTCATGCGCTCGACCGATTCGGGCACGCCGATCGCGTCCCAGGCCTCGAACGGCCCCTGGTCCCAGTTGAAGCCCCAGCGCATCGCCCGATCGATGTTGAGCACGTCGTCGGCGATCTCGCCCAGCCGGTTGGCGGTGTAGCACAGCGAGCTCGCGGTGACCTTCCAGGCGAACTTCGCCGCCTTGTCGCTGCCGTTGACCAACGCCTTGAGCCGCTCGCCGGCGTCCTCGATCTTGCGCACCGCGCCGGTCGACTCGAAGCGGACCTTCGGCTGCGGCCGATACTCGAGCGTCTTGACGTCGAGCACGTGGATCTCGTTGCCGACCTTCTTGAAGAAGCCCGCCTTGGCCTTGCGCCCGGTGCGGCCACTCTTGACCAGCTCGAGCACGAACGGCGGCATCTTGAACAGATCGCGCGCCTCGTCGTTCGGCAACGAGTCGTAGCAGTTGTTGGCCACGTGCACGAAGGTGTCGATGCCGACCAGGTCCCCGAGGCCGAACGCCGCGGTCCTCGGCCGACCCATCGGCTGGCCGACGATCGCGTCGACCTCCTCGATGGTCAGGCCGTCCTCGAGCATCGCGTGAATCGTCGCCATGAAGGCGTGCACGCCGATGCGGTTGGCGACGAAGTTGGGCGTATCCTTGCCGTAGACGATCCCCTTGCCCAGATCCTCGCCGAGCCTGGCGACCCGGGCGAAGACGGCCGGGTCGGTCTTGGGACCGCTGACCAGCTCCAGAAGGCGCATGTAGCGCACCGGGTTGAAGAAGTGCATGACCAACAGGCGGCGCTGCACGTCCTCCGGCAGCCCCTCGCCGATGGCGGCGATCGACAGGCCGGAGGTGTTCGAGGCGACCACGGTCTTCGGACCGACCGCGGCGGCGACCTTCGCGAACAGGCTCTTCTTGATGTCGAGCCGCTCGACCACCGCCTCGACGACCAGATCACACTCGCGCAGCCGATCGAGGTGGTCCTCGAAGTTCCCCGGGACGAGCAGCCGCGCCGCGTCCGGATCGTAGAACGCCGCCGGCTTCATCTTCAGGGCGCCGGCGATGCCCGCCTCGGCGAGCCCGTTGCGCGCCCTCGGGTCCTTCTTCTCGGCGTCGCTGAGCTTGGGGGGCACGATGTCCATCAGGTGGGTCTTGATCCCCGCCCCGGCCAGGTGGGCCGCAATCCCCGCTCCCATGACCCCGGCGCCGAGCACCGCAGCAGTCTCGAATCGCTCGCTCATCTCGACCTCCTTGCGTGGCCGCAACCCTACGACGCATTGCATCAAACCTCAAGGGGGGTCAGGACTCTACACTTTACATATTCCCGGCCCCAGGCTAGGAGCGGGCATGGCCCGCGGACCGAGGATCGACTTTCCCGGTGCCTGGCACCACGTGATGAACCGTGGCGCGCGCCGAGCGCCGCTGTTCGAGGACGAGGCCAACGCCGACCAGTTCC
>JBFYZW010000676.1:0-7495 GCA_041309305.1 Deltaproteobacteria bacterium
CGAGAACGCCTGCGCCGGGCGCGGCCCGGCCAACGCGCCGGCGGCGGCGCCCGCGCCTGCGACCCCGAGCAGCTCACGCCGGCTGAGGCGTGGCCCTGAGCTCTTCGTCCTGCTCATTGTCCTCTCCGCGCGGCTCAGCCGCGCAGCTCGCACCCCTCGAGGCATTGGACCAGCTGGCGCAGACGAGGCTCGGCCAGGCGGTAGTAGGCGAACCCGTCCTGGCGCGCCGCCTCCACCAGCCGCTGCATGCGCAGGATGCGCAGCTGCTGCGAGATGGTCGCCTGACCGACGCCGAGCGCCTCGGCCAGCGCGCTGACGCTCCGCTCCCCGTCGCACAATGCCGCGACGATGCGCAGCCGGACACTGTGCGCGACGGCGCGCAAGATCTCCGCCGCCCGCTCGGCCCGCGCCGCGCTGTTCTCCAATCTTTCTCGCGGCATAGTCATACTCCGATATAGCGAAATCGCAATGTCGCTAGTTCCATACCATAGCGCATCGTCAATGGCCACAAGAGATTGCGCCGGAGGCGGGGTGGAAAAGCGGCTCAGCGCCCGAGGTGCAGGACCACCATCTTCAGCTCGGTCATCTCCTCGACCGCGTAGCGCGGCCCCTCTTTGCCGAAGCCGCTCTCCTTGAGGCCGCCGTAGGGCATACCGTCGACCCGCCACTGCGGGCCCCAGTTGACGTGCACGTTGCCGGCCTCGAGCTCCTGGGCGCAGCGCATCGCCGCGGTGAGGCTCTCGGTGAACACCGCCGCGGCCAGGCCGAAGCGGCTGTCGTTGGCGGCGGCGAGCCCCTCGTCGAGCGTGTCGAAGGCCGACAGCGCCACCGCCGGCCCGAACAGCTCCTCGCGGGCGACCTTCATCTCCGGACGGACGTCGGCGAGCAGCGCCGGCTGCATCAGCGCGCCGCGCCGCTCCCCGCCGGTGACCAGCCGCGCGCCACCGGCGGTCGCCTCGGCGAGCCAGGCGGCGACGCGCTCGGCCTCGGCGGCGCGGATCAGCGGCCCGACCTGGGTGCGCTCGTCGAGCGGGTCGCCGACCACGAGCGCCTCGACCTTGGCGCGGGCCAGGCGGAGCAGCTCCTCGTAGATCGGCCGCGCGGCGATGACCCGCTGGGTGGAGATACACACCTGCCCGGCGTTGGCGTAGCCGGTGACCGCGATCGCCTGGGCGGCGAGCTCCAGGTCAGCGTCGGGCAGGACCAGGATCGGCGCGTTGCTGCCCAGCTCCATGGTCACCTTCTTGATCCCGGCCTGGCGGCAGATCCGATCGCCGACCGGGACGCTGCCGGTGAAAGTGATCTTGCGCACCCGGCGATCACCGGCCAGAAGATCGCCGATCTCGCCGCCCGGGCCGGTGACGCAGGCGATCCCCTCGGGCGGCAGGCCGCACTCGAGCAGGATCTCGGTCAACGTCAACGCCGACAGCGGCGTCGCCGACGGCGGCTTGACCACCACCGCGTTGCCGGCGGCGATCGCCGGCGCGACCTTGTGGGCGGTGAGGTTGAGCGGGAAGTTGAACGGGCTGATCGCCACGACCACGCCGCAGGGGACGCGCAAGGTGAAGCCGAGCTTGTTGCGCACCCCCGGCGTCGCGTCGAGCGGCACGGTCTCGCCGTGGATGCGCTTGGCCTCCTCGGCCGAGAGCTGGATGGTCTGCACTGTGCGGCCGACCTCGGCGCGCGCCTCGGCCAGCGGCTTGCCCGCCTCGAGCGTGATCGTCCGCGCGAGCTGTTCGGCGCGCCGCTCGATGGTGACCGCGGCCGCGGCGAGGATCGCGAATCGCTCGGCGGCGCTGAGCCGCGCCATCACCTTGGCGCCACGCACCGCCCCGGCCAGGGCCCGCTCGACCTCGGCGGCGCTCGCCCGAGGCACCGCGTCGATCACCCGACCGTCGTACGGATGCACCACCTCGGTCACCGCGCCGGCGGCGACCCACTCCCCGGCGACGAACATCTTGCGCATCGCTCACCTCCAGGCTGGCTACCGCTACCTTTATAGAGATGACCGGCCGCGCGCCAGGCCGTCCGCGACCGCCCGTGCCCCCCTTCCACCGCCGCGCGCCGCGGCGTAGATTGCCGACCTGCGCGCCGGGCACAACCGTGACGGCCCCGCGCTGGCGAAAGGAGCACGGCGATGAGAATGGCTCTGGCGAAGATCGGCCGCGGCCTCGGCGGCCTGGCGTTGGTGCTGGGACTCGTGCACTGCGACACCACCGTCCGGCCGCTCGGCGTCGAGCTGAGCGGCACGGTGCGCGTCGCCGCGGCGTTGCAGCCCAAGCTGCCGCCCCAGGGCGACAGCCCCGAGCGGGCCGAGGTCGAGCCGAACACCATCGACCCGGACGAGTTCGATGACCTCGGGGTGATCACCAACGACACCCCGGGTATGACCGTGGTCGGCAGCATGGACGAGGTCGACCTGCGCGACCGCTTCATCTTCCAGGTCTCGGCCGACGGCTCGGTCTCGATCTGGATGAAGCGTGACTGCAGCGGCGCGGCGACCAACGTCTTTTTGGTCGAGGGGCGCGAAATCAACGCCGAGCAGACCAACGTCATCGGCTTCGAACAGATCGTCGACACCAACGACGCCGACGCGCCGGTGATCATCAGCGCGGTGGTCAGCGGGGCGCAGGACTACCTGATCCAGGCCCGCTACCTCGGCGTCGACGCGTGCGGCTACCGGATGGCCGTCTCGTCGGTCAGCGGCACGATCCTCGGCCCGATCTACATCGGCGCCTACCGCAACGAGACGCCGTTCTTGATCGACGACCCGATCGCCAACAACAAGCCGCGCGATCCGAAGAGTCGTCTGCCGGTCGGCGGCGCACTGGTCACCGATTACACGCTCGAGCCGAGCGGCGAGATCACCGCCACCTTCCAGGGCCTGTTTGTCAATCGGCCGAAGCAGGTCTTCCTCTACGCCTTCGCCGACAACGACGGCAACCAGGGCGGCAGCAACTCGGCGCTGAACTTCACCTTCAACGGGCCGCCGTCGAGCGCCGACTTCGTGATGAGCGCGGTGCTGCCGGTGACCCTCAGCGGCGAGCGCGTCACCGGGCTCGAGCTCACTCTCGACGCGGCGGTGCCCGACGCCGACTTCGACGGCGTCCTCGACGCCGCCGACAACTGCCCGACCGACTACAACCCGGACCAGGCCGACCTCGACGCCGACACCTTCGGCGACGTCTGCGACGTCTGCCCCGACGTCAGCGACAACCAGGGCAACACCGACGGGGTCGGCAAGGGCAACGCCTGCAACGACGAGGCGACCAGCGCCTGCCCCTACCTCTTCCTCCGCCCGCTCGCCCAGTGCCCGGTCGATTCGGATCGGGACGAGTACGAGGACGTCGCCTTCGCCTGCCCCGAAGGGCAGGTGGTCTGCGAGATCGAGGAGCTGGAGGTATTCGCCAACGACAACTGCCCGCTGTTGCGCAACGGCGACCAGGCCGACAACGACGGCGACGCGATTGACCCGGTCACCGGCCAGCTCAACACCGAGACGACGGCCGGCGGCGACGCCTGCGACACCGACGACGACAACGACGGCGTGCTCGACGAGGTCGACCTCTGTCCCTTCGTCGCCGACCCCGAGCAGCCGGACGGCGACAGCGACACTGTCGGCGACGCGTGCGACAACTGCCCGACGGTGCCGAACACCGATCAGGCCGACACCGACGGCGACGGCGTCGGTGACGCGTGCGCCTGAGCATGATTCGCCTCTTGGCCCCAACCCATGACGCATCGAGTACAGCCATGACACGACCTCTCCTCTGGCGCGTTGCCCTCTCCCTGCTCCTCCTCACGCTGGCACGGCCGGCCGGCGCGACGACGCAGACCGGCCAGATCCTGGTCACCGTCCGCGGCGTCCCCGAGCAGCCGCTCGCCGGCGTCGAGGTCGAGGTCTCCGGCAGCGAGCTGATCGGTGGGCCGCGGCGCAACGCCCTGAGCGAGGACGGGACGGTCCGCTTCATCCAACTGCCGCCGGGCAGCTATGCGATCGAGGTGGTCGCGCCGCGCTACCGCAGCACCAAGGTCGATCAGCTCAAGGTGCGCATCGGCTACACCACGCCGGTCGAGGTGCAGCTCGAGTCGGCGCCCGAGGAGGCGATGGAGGAGATCCGGGTGGTCAGCACCCGCCAGGTGGTCGATCTCGAGCGCGTCGCGCTCGGCGCCTCGATCTCGGCCGAGACGCTCGAGAACCTACCGATCTCGCGCAGCTACCAGTCGGTGACCCTGCTTCTGCCCGGCGTCTACGACACCGGCTTTGACGGCAACCCGAACGTGCTCGGCGGCACCGATTACGGCAACCAGTACCTGCTCGACGGCATCAACATCACCGACCCGTTCACCAACACCTTCTCGGCCAACTTCAACTTCGACGCGATGGCCGAGGTCGAGGTGATCGCCGGCGGTCGGGACGCCGAGTACGGCAGCGCCGTCGGGGGCGTGGTCAACATCGTCACCCGCAGCGGTGGCAACCAGTTCACCGCCGACGGCTCGATCTACTGGGAGCCGGACGCCCTGCAGCTCAAGACCAAGGCCGACAAGGGGCTGACCAACAGCTCGCTGACCTTGAACCTGAACCTCGGCGGGCCGGTCCTGCGCGACAAGCTGTGGTACTTCGTCTCCGCCGAGGTGCCGTGGACGCAGAGCACGATCCCCCACCCGGAGAGCGGCAACCCGTTCCCCGGCACCGGCAAGCACCCGACCCGCGACTTCAAGGGCGTCTACGCGCTCGGCAAGCTGACCTGGGCGGCGAGCGACGACCACACGGTCAAGCTGCTGATCCAGGCCGACCCGGCGCGCATCCAGAACGACTCGCAGGATCCGTTCACCCACCCGGACGCCGAGCGGGTCCAGACCCAGACCGGCTTCCGCGTCGCGCTCAGCAGCGAGTACTTCATCACCGACCAGCTGCTGCTCAACTCGCGCCTGGCCTACAGCCAGAACAGCATCGGCGCCCTGCCGATGTCGGACGACTACGACACGCCGAGCCGCTTCAACCGCGACACCGGCCTGACCACCGACAACAGCTCCTCCTGGTACGACGACACCCGGCAGCGCATCCAGGGCCACGCGTCGCTCGCCTACACCCTCGACGGCCTGCTCGGCGAGCACCAGCTCAAAGGCGGCGTCGACTTCGCGCTCACCCGCCACTCGGTGTTCGACTCGATCCCGGGCGGCGCGATCTACACCGACGCGCTCGACCCGGCCGATCCGCTCGGCGGCCTACCCTACCAGGTCGAGCGGCTGGTCGAGCCGCAGGACACGGTGATCTGGGGCGACACCGAGGGGGTCTTCGTCCAGGATATCTGGCGCCCGCTCGACAGCCTGACGATCCGCCCGGGCGTGCGCTACGACAGCGCCCGGATGCGCAACTGGGAGGGAGAGACGCAGGTGGTGCTCAACACCATCAGCCCGCGCGTCGGCGCGGTCTGGGATCCGTTCGGCGACGGCAAGACCGCGGTGCGCGGCGGCTACTACCAGTACATCGACACCGGCTACCTGCTGCTCTCCGACTTCGCCGGCGGCAACAGCAAGCTGACCCGCGTCTACGAGTACAACCCGATCACCGAGCAGTACGATCAGTTCGTCTACGAGAACGGCGGGCCGTCGAGCGTGGTCGCCAAGCCTTATCTAAAGAAGGCCTGGGACCAGCGCCGACCGCGCACCCACGAGTTCCTCTTCGGCGTCGGACGGGAGATCATCACCGACCTGGGCGTCTCGGCCGACTTCACCTACCGCTTCAGCGGCAACCAGTGGGAAGACACCGAGGAGAACGTGATCTGGAACGAGGCCGGTGACCAGGTGCTCGGCTTCCGCGACGGCCAGGCACGCTACGTCTACAGCCTCGGCGCGCTGAAGGAGGCGTTCATCCGCTACTACGGCCTGCAGCTGCAGGTGACCAAGGCCTTCTCTTACGCCTGGGAGATGACCGCCTCCTACACCTGGTCGAAGCTCGAGGGCACCGAGCCGAGCATCATCTCGATCGCCTTCGACCGGCCGGCGATGCGCGACTACGAGTACGGCTACCTGCCCGGCGACGTGCGTCACATGGTCAAGCTCGACAGCAGCTACGTGCTGCCCTGGGGCATCGTCGTCGGCGGCACCTTCCGGCTCTACTCCGGCGAGCCGTACGACCGCTACTTCTTCAACAGCTTCTACGCCGACTACGGTGACCGGCGCGCGCCGCGCGGCTTCGACGTCGACGGCAGCGAGCTGCGCCTCCCGTGGCGCTACTCGCTGAACGTGCGCGCCAAGTGGGACATGGAGGAGCTGATCGGCCAACGGCTCGAGCTGATCGTCGAGGGCTACAACCTGACCAACCGGCGCACCGTCTACCAGGTCGAGGAGCGCGACCTCGGCGACGGGACCTTCGGCGACGCGACCGGCAAGCTCTCGCCGCTCAACGTCCTGCTCGGCCTGCGCTTCCGCTACTGAGCGAGGTCGCCCCGCGCGATGCGTCGCTGGCTCGTCCGCCGACTCGGGCAGTTCCTCCCTACCTTCGTCGGCGTGACGCTGCTGGTCTTTGTGCTCGTCCGCCTGGCCCCGGGCGGCGAGGCGACGTGGCTCGACGCGACCTCCGGCCGGCAGGCCCACGACGCGCTCTCCGAGTGGCGGGCGCTGCAGGGCCACGACCAGCCGCTGGTTTGGCAGTACGGCGTCTGGCTCGCTCGCCTGGCGACGCTCGACCTCGGCCGCTCGTTCGTCGACGAGCGGCCGGTCGCCGAGCTGCTCGCCGAGGCGCTGCCGCGCACGCTGCTGCTCACCGGCCTGGCGCTGCTGCTCACCTACCTCCTCTCGGTGCCGCTCGGCGTGGCCAGCGCGGTCTATCGCGGGCGCTGGTGGGATCGTTGGTCGAGCGGCGCGCTCTTCCTGCTCTACTCGACGCCGCCCTTCTGGATGGCGCTGGTGTTGCTCAGCCTGTTGGCCAGCGGCCCCGACGCGCTGTTGCCGCTGCGTGGCCTTGCGACCCCTGGCCTCGAGGAGGCGCCGCTGGTCACCCGCGCCCTCGACGTGGGCCGTCACCTGGTGCTGCCGGTGCTCTGCCTCGCCTACCCGGCGCTGGCGCGCACCTCACGTTTCCAGCGCAACGCCACGCTCGAGGTCCTGCAGCAGGACTTCGTCCGCACCGCCCGCGCCAAGGGCCTCGGCCGCGCCCAGGTGCTGCGCCGCCACGTGCTGAAGAACTCCCTGCTGCCGGTGGTGACGCTGCTCTCGCTCGATCTCCCGTACCTGGTCGGCGGCTCGGTGATCATCGAGCAGATCTTCACCGTGCGCGGCATGGGCTACCTGATGTTTCAGGCCATCCTGCGCCGTGACCTGCCGGTGGTGATGGGGGTGGTCGCGCTGGTCGCGCTGGTAACGATGGTCGCGGTCCTGCTCGCCGACCTCGCCTGCGCCTGGCTCGATCCCCGCCTGCGCCAGCACGGAGCGCCGCGATGAGCGCGCGCGCGGCGCCGCCGGCCTCCGGCCGCACGCTGGTGCGCCAGCT
>JBFYZW010000677.1:0-3523 GCA_041309305.1 Deltaproteobacteria bacterium
CGCTACGCGCTGGTCAGCGACGGCGAGGCGCGGGCGATCGTCTGTGACACCGCCCCCAACATCCGGGTCCGCGTCGAGCGCGGGCTGACGGTGACCGACGACGAGCGCAAGAAGCAGCCCAAGCAGACCATCTTCCTCGACGGCGCCTGCGGCGGGCCACCGTTCCTCGACAACGAGCTGCGTCACTACTCGTTCGATCACCACGCCGGCGGGGTGCCGCGCCAGTTCCTGCTCGCCACCTGCGAGCAGGCGGCGGTGATGATCCGCCAGGGTCTGCCGCTCGACGAGGGCGGCTGGCAGGTGCTGATCAACGAGCCGGATCTCGACGCGGCGCTCGCCGCCTGGCTGATCGTCAACCACGCGCTGCTCAAGCCGAACAACGGACAGCTGCTGGGCGAGATCATGCCGCTGGTACGGGTCGAGGGGGTAATCGACGCCCACGGCATCGAGGCGGCGGCGATCTCCGGGCTCCCGCTCCGGCTCTGGGACCACTACTTCCACGAGCTCGAGGAGCTCGGCCGGGTCGAGCGCGCCCTGAAGGAGGGCGGCCAGTGGGCCGAGGCCGATCTGCTCGCTTACACGCGCGACCTGTTCGAGCGGCTCGACGCGCGCCTGTTGCCGGCCGCCGAGCTGCAGGCGATGCAGGAGACCAAGGAGATCGGCCGCGTCGACCTGGCCGGCGGCCAGCTGGTGATCGCCTGCCGGTCGCGGCAGAGCATCTACCCGGTGGAGGAGCGGCTCAAGGAGCGCTTCGGCAAGAAGCTGGCCGTGATCCTGCTCGACGCCGGCGGCGGTCGGTTCACGCTCAGGCAGGTGGACCCCTTTTTGCCCAAGAACCTCAACGACCTGTACGTGGCGCTCAACGCTCGCGACGGCAAGGTGAGCAAGGGCAACCAGTGGGGCGGCGCCGGTGACATCGGCGGCTCGCCGCGGCAGACCGGCTCGGGCCTGACCGTGGAGCAGATCCTCGCGACGACGCGGGAGATCTTCGCGCCGCGGCGGCCGTGGTGGAAGCGGCTGTTCGGCCGCGCCTGACCCACGCGCGTGCCCCGGCTCAGCCGCCGGTGAAGCTCAGGCTCGCCGCGCCGCGGCGCAAGACCTCGCGGTGGTAGAAGTCGACCAGGTCGGCCCGCTCCAGGGCGCCGACCAGCCGGCCGTCGTCGTCGACCACCGGGATCTCCTCGCGGCCGTGCAGGCTCAGGTGCGCGACGCAGGTGGCCAGCGACTCCTGCGGGTGGACCAGCTCGCGCGGCGGGTGGCTGAGGTCGTCGGCGACGACCAGCGAGCCGACCACGTCCTGGTCGCGGACCAGCCCGGTCAGCTCCTCGAGCAGCACGCGGCCGCGCAGCCGCCCGTCGGCGCCGGTGACGAAGATGACGCTGCCGTCGTGCGCGAGCGCGGTCTGCAGCAGCGCGGCGAACGGCGTGTCGGCGTGCGCGGTGGCGACGCGGTCGTGCATCAACGTCGCCACCGGGGTCTCGCGCAGGATCTCGCCCTGGCTCCCGGGCGTCAGCTCGACGCCGCGCCGGGCGAGCTTGAGCGTGTAGATCGAGTGCGGCGAGAGGCGCCGCGCGGCGATCGTCGCGATGTAGCAGGCGAGCATCAGCGGTAGGATCATCCGGTAGTCGCCGGTCATCTCGAAGACGATCAGGATCGACGAGAGCGGCGCGTGCAGCGTCGCCGCGACCACCGCGCCCATTCCGATCACCGCCCAGGCGCCGCTCGCCGCCACCTGCGGCGTCGGCGCCAGCGCGCCGACCGCCTGGCCGAAGGCGCCGCCGAGCATCGCGCCGATGAACAGGGCCGGGGCGAAGATGCCGCCCGAGAAGCCGCTGGCGATCGACACCTGGGTGGCGAGCATCTTGGCGACGACCAGCCCGGCGAGCAGCAGCGCGCCGGCGCGTGCGTCACCGGCCAGCGCCAGCTCGATCGAGTCGTAGCCCATGCCCATCACCTGGGGGAACAGCAGCGCCATCCCGCCGACGCACAGGCCGCCGACCACCGGCCGGACCAGCGGGTGCAGCGGCAGGCGGTCCCAGAGATCCTCCATCCAGTAGAGGCCGCGGGTGTAGGTCACCGCGACGCCGGCGGCGCACAGGCCCAGGCCGACGCACAGGCCGAGGTCGGCGGCGCTGGCCACCGCGTAGCGGGGCACGCTGAAGGCCGGCGCGTCGCCGAGGTGGAAGCGCGAGATCGCGGTGCTGATCACCGCGGCGACCACCAGCGGCGTGAAGCCGGCGATCGTCGCCGAGCCGAGGATGATCTCGATGGCGAAGATCGTCCCGGCGATCGGCGCGTTGAAGGTCGCGGCGATGCCGGCGGCCGCGCCGCAGGCGACGAGCAGCTTCACCTCGCGCGTGTCGAGGTGCAAGAGCTGGGCGACGCTCGAGCCGAGCGAGCTGCCGACCTGCACGATCGGCCCCTCACGGCCGACCGAGGCGCCGACGCCGATGCTGATCGCCGAGGCGACGAGCTTGACCGCCGCGACCCGGTGGCGGATCCGGCCGCCGCGGTGCGCCACCGCGTCCATCACCTCCGGCACGCCGTGGCCCTTCGCCTCGCGGGCGAGCAGGTGGACCAGCGGCCCGACCAGAAGCCCGCCGAGCGCCGGGAGCGCGAGCAGCGCGTACCAGGGCAGCGCCGCCAGGTCCGGGCTGAGGATCCCGCCCGGGTAGGCGAGCCGGTTGACCAGGTGGATGAGCTCGCGGAAGAGGATCGCGACGTAGCCGCTGGCCGCGCCGACCAGCGCCGCGAGGATGAGCAGGAAGGTCGTGCGCCCGCCGAGCCCGCGGATCAGGACCCAGGCGGCCCGGGCCCCGGCCGGCAAGAGCTCTCGTCGCGCCGCGCGCGCCGCCTCCAGGGCCTTCATCGACGCGGCTCTGTCACATTCGTCGTTCGGGATCAACCGATGGATCTGACGCGGCCGGTCGGGCTACACTGTCTCGACTGATGGCCGATCCGCCGGAGAGGGCGCCGCCGGGGCCGCCCGATGACTTCACCACGGCGACCACCGGGCCGGAGGGGATCCCGCGCGTCGACGAGGCCGAGCTTCGGCGCGCCGCGCCGCCCCCGCCGCCGCCGGCGGCGATCGATCCGGCGCTCGACATCGGGGTTGACGACGACCAGACGGCGCCGCTCGGGGACCAGGAGCCGCCGCGCAACGAGGTCTGGCAGGCCGTGCGCCGCTCGGTCCCTGCGCCGCGCGCCCCCCGGCCGTCCGGCGAGCTCGCCGTGCCGCTCGGGGTGGTCGACGTCGACGCTCGGCCGCTCGATCGGCGCTCCACCGGCCTGATGAGCCCGTGGCAGGCCCCGTCCGATCCGGGCCTGCCGGCCGAGGGGGAGGCGGCGCTCGAGGCGCTGCCAGAGCTGCGCCGCGCGACGCAGGGCGTGGTCGAGCAGCGCCGGCCGTTGCCCGGCTGGGTCTGGGCGCTGGTCGCGGTGGTGCTGCTCGGCGGCGGCTTCGCCGGCGCGGCCTTGTGGCGCGCCCAGGGGGCGTTGCCCGCGTTGACGGCGGCGCCGGCCC
>JBFYZW010000678.1:0-2621 GCA_041309305.1 Deltaproteobacteria bacterium
CGGCGAGGACCAGCCGGCAGCCCTCGCGCGCGAAGACCTCGGCCGCCGCGGCGCCAAAGCCGGCCGACGCGCCGGTGATCAGGATCCACTTGTCGTTGAGGCTCATGCGCCGCTTCTGGCGTGGACCCCGGGGCGAGTCAAGGGCTGACCGACGCTCAGAGCCGCAACCCGGCGCGGACGTCGTCGGTGTAGAGCTGGTCGAGCTCGGCGACGGCGCTGCGCACGCTCGGCCGGTCGGCGCCGGTGGTCGGCAGGCGCACGTCGAGGACGACGTAGAGGTCGCCGCCGCCCTCCTTGCCGCCGACGCCGCGGCCGCGGACGCGCAGCTTCTCGCCGTTCTGTGAGCCGGCGGGCAGGGTCAGGTTGATCTTGCCCTGGAAGGTCGGCACCTCGACCCGGGCGCCGAGCATCGCCTCGCGCAGCGTGACCGGCAGGGTCAGGTAGAGGTCCTGTCCGCGCCGCTCGAGGAACGGGTGCGGCGCGACGGTGATGTCGAGCAGCAGGTCGCCCGGCGCGGCGCCGGCGCCGCCCGGCATCCCCTGGCCGGCGAGGCGCATCGTGTGGCCGTCGGCGATGCCGGCGGGGATCTTGACGTTCAGGCGCACCGTCTTGCCCTGCTGGCCGGCGCCGCCGCAGCGCGAGCAGCGCCCCCGGCCGCGCTGGCCGGAGCCCTGGCACTCGTCGCACGGCACCGTCCGCTCGAAGGTCAGCTCGCGCTCGGCGCCGAGCACCGCGTCGCGCAGCTCGATGGTCAGTGCGGCGCGCGCATCCTGGCCGCGGCGCGACCGGGCAGCGCCGCCGAAGGGTGAGGCGCCGCCGAACAGGTCGGAGAGGTCGAAGCCACCGCCGAACAGGTCCGCGAAGCCGTCGGCGCCGGCGCCCGCGCCGGCGCCCCCGCCGAAGCCCCCACGCCCGCCGGCGTGGTGCCACTGCTTGAAGGCGCGTGCCTGCTCGGCGTTGAAGCCCGGCCGCAGCCCCTCGTCGCCGAACTCGTCGTAGAGCTTCTTCTTCTCCGGGTCGGACAGGACGTCGAACGCGGCGCTGATCTCCTTGAAGCGCTCCTCGGAGCGCTTGTTGCCGGCGTTGACGTCGGGGTGGTGCTTGCGCGCCAGCTTGCGGTAGGCCTTCTTGATCTCGTCGACGCCCGCGCCGCGCGGCACGCCGAGCACTGCGTAGTAATCAGACTGCGCCATCGCCCCGGTGCACCTCATCCCCGTGAATCTGGGGACCTCGGCGCCTTTGGCAAGGCCGCCTCCGGCCGCCGGTTCGGCCAGGAAAATAGCAGGGCCGGCGACCGGTTAGAAGCGCACGCGGCGGCGCGGGACGCGCACCTCGTCGGTCGAGCCGTCGGCGCGCCGCACGCTGAGCGCGACCACCGTGTCCTCCTGCCCGCGGATGAGCTCGATCACCTCGACGAGCGGCAGGCCGGCGAGCGCCTGGCCGTCGACCGCGAGGATCAGGTCGCCGGGGACCAGGCGGGAGAGCTCGGCGCCGCCCCCTGCGATGACCGACATCAGCAATGCGCCCTCCTTGCCGCCCGAGAGGGTGGCGCCGATGCCGACCAGCTCGGTCTGCGCCGCCTCGCCGGCGGTGCGCGGCGTCAGGTCGATGGTCGTCTGCACCGTGCCGTCGTCCTCGGCGCGCAGGCCGGAGAGCAGGCGGGTATGGTAGCCCTCGGCCTCGGCGCGCAGCGAGCGCAGGCCGCCGGCGACGCCCTCGAGCGCGAAGCGGCCGGCGGCGTCGGTGACCGCGGTCGCCTGCACGGCGATGACGTCCTCCGGGTAGGGCTCCCCCTCGACCGTGACCCGCGCGCCGGCGATCGGCCGGCGCGTGACGCCGTCGATGACCACGCCGGAGACGCGCCCGCCCCGGCTCAGGCCGACGTCGTGGGTGGTCCGCTCGTTGATCTGGACGCGGACCGGCGCCGACGGGGCGTAGCCGTAGGCGGCGACGCGCAGCTGATAGGCGCCGCGCTCGAGGCCGTGTACCGCGAAGCGGCCGTCGGCGTCGAGCAGCGAGCGGCTCTCGGCGGCGAAACGCGGTCCTTCGCGCTGGAGGAAGAGGTTGAACGACGGCACTCCTCGGCCAGTGGCGGCGTCGTAGACCCGGCCGGTGAGGCTCGCGCCCTGGCGGAGGCGCAGGCTGAGCGGCGGTCCGTCGGGCGCCACGCCCTCGGCGGTCGCGTCGGCGAAGTCGGTGGCGCTGGCGCGGACGTTGTAGCGCACGTCGGCGGCGGCCAGGACCTTGAGGGTGAAGCGCCCGGCGAGGTCGGTGAAGACACCGCCGCCGAGCGCCGCGTGCGGATCACCGCCGCGCCCGGCCGGGGCGGCGACCACCCGGGCGCCGCTGTGCGGCGCGCCGCCCGGCTCGAGCACCTGCCCGGCGATCGTGCTCCAGCGCGCGCCGGGGGCCTTGCCCAGGAGTGTGATCGTCACCGGCTCGCGCGCCGGCGTGTCGATGAGCGTTCGGCCGGGGAGGTGATCCGGGTGCGTCGCGACCAGCACCACGCCGGCGGAGCACTCGAGCGCAAACTCGCCGCGCGCGTCGCTCCGCGTCTGCGGTGGGCTCTCCTCGCTCGCGCCGCGCCACTCGAGCCGCAGCGCGCGCACCTCGGCGCCAGC
>JBFYZW010000679.1:0-11695 GCA_041309305.1 Deltaproteobacteria bacterium
TGCGTTTCAATTCTGTCTGCATGACCCTGATGCCCTTCCGTGCCCGGAAGTCGGGCACTTTGGCGGCGCATCAGGCCAGGAATCCGGTTTCAGAATCTACCGGCACCCGCCGGAAACCTACACCATGCGACGCGATCACCGGCCTGGGGCGCCCGGCGCAGACTCTCTACTGCGCGATGGCGCTCGTGCTGTCGCGGTGCAGCCCGGCGCGACGGTTGCCTCCGTGGACCTCGGACTGTTGAGGCGTGCTAAGCAACCGGCGTGACGGGCGTCGAGCGAGGATACGGGGACCGGCGTCCAAGGCGTGCTGAGCTCGAGGTCTTGTCGGCCTCAGGGCTGCGCGACGCGGTGAAACATGTCGACTTTCTCCGGGGAGATCTCCGCGCTGAGATACAACTCGTCGCTGACATCGAGGTCAGGTGCCTCCAGCATACACCGTCCGTCGACATAGACTGAGAACTCCACTGAGAACGCCTCCCTCGGGGTCTTGGCTGCGATTTGGATGATCTCATCCATGAGCGAACTGCCCGAATCAAAGCGGTAGATATGTGTCTGCAAGCCAGAGCCCCTACTCGCCCGCTCCCTCAGCAGCTTAACCAAGGCGGGGTCCTTCGGACTGACAAATTCGACGGTGGACACTGGCGGGAAGGCCTCTCGAACAACCCGGAGTACACCGGAGAGCGAGGAAAGATGTGAAATAACCCTTGGGACGCCACATATCGTGGGCAATTCCCAATCCCCGAGGAGACGTTTCTTGATCGAAGCAAACATGGACATCTGTGCCGTCCCCTACAGCGGTCCTAGATCCTTCAGGTCAATCTTGCCGTTCTTCACGCCCAGTTTCTTCAGAATGTCGCCGCCAATCCGGAACACGCGCCGACCACCAGGCGCTCTTCCAAAACCGATACGGACCCACCGATTGCTGTTGAGAAGACCGCCCTTGCCAAAACAACGTTGCACCGCCCCGCCAAGAAGCCCCGGGGTGACAATTACGCCCAGGTTGGCCTCCTCCCAACCGTCGTCAACGTAGGACAAACCAAGTGGATCCGTCACGCCAAGAGGCGAGCCCGCACCGTATGCAAACGGGTGTTCTCTTCTCGGATCCTCCATTCGAGAGTAGGCCGAATCGACAGGGGTGGCGTCACCGTAGTCATCAAGCGCCTGTCCCGTAATCAAAACCTCACCAGTGAGATCGTCGTAGAAACCAGTCACCAGTTGCGACGATGCAAGAACCCGGTTCTGGGCTGAAGCAAGACGTCCAATATTCAGCGGATCCGGTTGGAGAAAGCGGCCGGTGTTGGGATCCAGGTACCGGTTCCAGTTGTAATGAAGGCCGGACTCGGCATCGTAATAGTGACCGGGGAACCGGAGATTGATCTCGAAGTCCGGTGCATCGGACGAGTTGGGGACGTAGGTCCACGCCTTGCCGAAGGCTTCATAATCTGCGGCCCAACTCGTCTGCCCGGTCGCCGTGTCGATGGCGCGCATCGGTGTGCCCAGATGGTCCGTCGCCAGAGCATACACCCCCGCGCCCGTCGACGCATCACCGTCTGGGTCGACGATCACCGCCACAGGCGTAGCGCCGACGTAGACGTACTCCATTTGCAGCGTGCTGGGCATCGAGAACCGCTCCGAGAGCAGCCGACCGGCCTGATCGTAGACGTACCGCCAGCTCGCGGCCGGACCGATCTTCGCCACCCGCAGGTTGCGGTGGTCGTACGCATAGTAGGTCGAGAGTTGACCGAACGGCGTGGTCGAGGATACCCGCCCCAAAGCGTCATAGGCCAGCATCGCGTTCTGTTCTGGTGACGGGAAACGCGATGAGAATGACGTCGTCGCGCGGCCGAGCGCGTCCGGCTCGAACGACCGATTCAACGGCGTCGTGCCGCACGAGGGATCGGGGTAGAACTCGAGCGAGGCCAACGTGCTCGCGCCGCTCTCGGGCACATACGTAACCTCACGGTCGAAGCACGTGTCGGCCACGCGATTGCCCGCGAGGTCGTACTCGAATTCGCTGCACTGCTGATAGCCGCGCAGCATGGTCCCCAAGGCTGAACCCAATCGATCCTGGCCATCGTAGGTCAGGGTCAGGGACTGCGCCGATGCCGCGTCCCCAACCACCTCGATGTTCCCGGTCGGATCACGGGTCGAGATCGTCCAATCGAAGTCCCCGCTCGAAACGCTGTCGTAGAGACGACGAACGGCCTGGCCAGCGTAGTCCCAGGTCGCGGTGAAGGTCAGCTGGCCGTCGACCGTGTAGCCAGCGAGCTCGCCGCCAACGTTGTAGGCCATTGCCGTAACCATGGTCGCGGAGACGAAACCGCCTGCGCCGTCCGGGGTCTCGAGCACCAGCCGCGTCGGGTAGAGAGCGCCGTTCTCGTACTGGTAATTGAGCCGACGGCCACTCGGGTAGATGACCCCCATCGGCCGTCCAGCTCCGTCGAAGCTGTATCCGGAGACGAGCAGCTCACACGGGCTCGCGGGAAGGGCGTCGAGTCCATGCTCATAGATGGCCGCGATTTCGCCGAAGGGCGTGTAGGCGAAGTAGGTCCTTCCTCCTCCGTGGCGCACCCACGATAACCGGCCGACGACGTTGGTTTGGTCAATCACCACGCTGCGGACGTGGCCGCTACCCGGTGCCAACTCGCAGCTGGCGCTCTGTTGCGCAAGGCCGGCGCTGTCGTAGAAATACTCGATATCGGCGGTCGACGCCGGGTTCTGTGGGTCGAAGGCGAAGAAGACCCGACGCAGCCGGTAACGGCCGTCGTACTCGTACTTGGTCAGGGTCCCGGCGCTGTCGAGCTTCATCACCAGGTTGCCGACCGAATCATACGCGTACTGCGTCAGCCCCGAGTCCGGAGAATCCACCAGGACCAGGCGGGCGAAATCGTCGTAGAGGTAGCCCGTCTCTCGGCCATCGCCGTCGGTGACCTTCGTCAGGTTGTCGTGGACGTCGTAGGCGTACGTCGTGGTCGCCTGCGCCGCGGTGCCGGCGCCAACCGTGACGGCAGCAACGCGACCGAGCGCATCGTAGGTCACCACCCGGTTGGCGTTGGGCAGCGCCGGGTCGTAGGCCGGAGGCTGGCCGCCAGAGAACGGAGCAGCGAAGCGCGGATCAGCGGTGCGCGTGTTGCGCCCGGCGAGATCGAATCCGAAATCGGCGACGGCGGACGGGTCGACGCCGTCGTCGGTGTACTTCAAGCGACGGACGAGGCGACCGGCGTTGTCATAGGCGAAGCCGACGCGGTGGCGCAGGTCCGAGACGCCAAGGTACTGGCTGCGGACGTCGGCCGCGCCGTTGGGCAGGAAACTCGTCGCGGTACGCTCGGCCGGCGTCCAACTCGCATCGAGGCCAGTGCCAAAGAGCTCCGTGGTCGGTTTGCCGAGGAGACCGAGGTCAGCGACACACTGGCTCGCGTCGGCGCAGAAGGTCGGGTCGGCAGGCGGCACCGAGATCCCGTCGTTGTAACTCAGCTTTTGGGTCACCGCAGCGGCCTCGTCGAGCTCACCGGGCGCACCTTCCGGCCCGCGAGCCACGTACGCGAGACGATCGTTCGCCAGGTAGCCAAACACGGTGACGCGCCGTCCACCGGGCGGGCCAACGACGCGTTTGACGACGCGGCCCTGGAGATCATACGTCCGCTGCTCCGTCCATCCGTCAAGACGCGTGATCTGCTCCGGCACACCGTGCACATTGTAGGCCGCGCGCTCCTCGAGCGTCACCGTCGGAGCCGGTGCGCCAGCATCTTGCCAACTCACCTTCCACACCTGTCCGCGATCATACTCCGCCACCTCGGGCCCTGTTCCATGGTACTCGAACACCAAGGTTCCCCCGGCGGCATCGACGACAGACGTCAGCTGGCCGAGCGAATCGCGCAGATAGCTCGTCTCGAGCTCCACCTCGGAGAGCACGAGCGGTGGGTTCGCCTGCCCCAAACCAACAACCGTCAACCCGAACCGTGTTTCGGCCTCGACCGTAACTCCGTCGCCGGCCAGCGCGCGTTCGACGCGGGGCTCCGGCCATGAGGAAGGGCAGCTGACCGGCCAGCTACTCCCTGAAGGGGGTGGACACATCGCGCTGGCGACGCGCGACTCGACGGTGGCCTGCGCCATTGCCGCGCTCGAGCCGTACTCGAAGGTTGTCACACGCGTTGGCCCGAGGAGCAGCGGTGTCGGATCGGCGTGCAGCGTGGCCGCACTCGGCGGCGGGTCGGTCAGCGCGTCTTCCCAATTGGTCAGGACCATTGCCTTGCGGCCCACCGCGTCGTGGAAGTACCGGGTCCGGACGCTGAGCAGGTCCGTTTCGGCGAGGACCCGGCTCGAAGCGGTCGCGCGCTCAAACACCGAACCATTGCCCGAGCACCCACAAGAATCGGAGATCTCCTGCACGCGGCCCGCTGCGATGATGTAGTCGACCTGCGAGCCGGTTGATTCGTTGTACACCGCCGTCCGCGATGCGCCGTCGTCATACTGGATCCGCAGGTACTCGCCTGGGGAGTAGATCGCTGCGCCTCGTCCCGCGCGGGTGTATTCATACCCCTCAATCACCTCACCAGCGCCATCTCTGATCTGCTGCAACAGCGGAATGCTCATCGCGTACGCGTCGTCATGGAGGATCCCCAAAACGATCGGAGTGCTCTCCGCATAGGGGTTGGTTTCCCCACCTCCGAGCTCGGGACGCGCGTAGCTGTACTCCGTGTAGGCGTAGGACTGCTGCCGCGTAACCACCGCGCCGGTGTACTGTGCTACCGCGACAAGCCTGGTCGACGCCACTCCCTCGATACAAACGCCGTCACCGTCGATCCTCGGCGACGCAACGTGGGAGTAGACGGTCTCTGCAGCGTATTGCGTGACGTCGACGCCGCGACCGAAGCTGAGCCGCTGGAGAACGGAGAGCCCGAGGTCAGCCACGCCGCAATCGGGGACCACCTCGCTATTCCGTGCGTAGTCTGCGAAATGCAAGCCCGCGACCACCGGCCCTGCCCCGACCTGGCGGAAGAACACGGTGCAGAGCTTCCCATCGTAATCACCCGGAAACAGCTTCGCATTGGCATCACAGGGGTTGTCCGCCCCGGGAGCATAGTATGTCAACTCGGCGACAGAACGGTCATGGTAGGTGATGCGAATAGGACGATAGCTGATGGTGCCGTCCACCGGTTCGAACTCGATCAGTGTACCGTCAGCGAGACGGAGCCTTGGCCAGGTCCCGAACTCGATTCGATCGGCCGGGTGGTACATTCCCCGGTAGTCCGGGGAAAAGAAATGGTCGGCCTCGCCCCCCGGCTTCCGGTACTGATAACGGGGCGGGATATCCGAAAGGAGCATCAACGTGTGCTCGAAGTCGTGGTGCCACCCTGCGGTCCACGCTCGCGGCACGGAGTCGGGCGGCACCCCGCGTTCTCGTACTGCGTCCTGGCTTGCGCGACGAGTGCTGTACCCGCGTCGGAGCACGAAGGCACGATCGCCGATCTGTATCTCGGCGTCTGCCCACGAAGGAGCGTAGGTGACGATCCCGGTCGCGACGTCGATGGAGTTCGGGCCGACCGCTGCCGGGCACTCTGGCTCCTCCTCATTGCATCTGTCGGTGGGCTGGCAGAGCCCCCAGTCGCCGATTGTCTCGCAGACCTGAGTTCCACACATCTGGTCGTCCACAGGGCAATCCCGAACATCCCCGGGTTTGCAGGGGCAGCGCTCGCTGCATTTCTGCTGC
Source organism: Deltaproteobacteria bacterium (assembly GCA_041309305.1). Classification (GTDB taxonomy): domain Bacteria; phylum Myxococcota; class XYA12-FULL-58-9; order XYA12-FULL-58-9; family XYA12-FULL-58-9; genus JBFYZW01. Next base: position 5,711 of record JBFYZW010000679.1, read on the forward strand.
TCCCACGGTTGGGGAACCGCCTGACACCGGGTGCCGGCGTCGGCACACTCACCCTCGTAGTCGTCCTCGCACCGATACCAGCGTGCGCATACCTTGCCGGTCTGGCAGAAGTCTTCCTGACAGCAACCGTTGCTTGGGTGCTCGCTGACCATCCTCAGGTACCAGCCAGCACAGAATTGCGCATGAGCCTCGGTCGCGGGTACCAAAGCCAGGAGGCACGCGGAGAAGAAGAACGCCGCAAGATCGTGGCGGCATGTGTTGGACGGCGCGTTCATGGACACACCTCGCATCCCGTGCCCTCGTCAGTCTCGCTGTTTCCGTTGTTGTCCTTGGCATCGCACAACTCGACCGCACCGGGGTGGCTCGCTGGGTCGGCGTCGTCGACGTCGTCGGCCGCAACATAGCCATCCCCGTCGAGATCGTCGTTGGTGTCACACGCATCTCCTTCGCCGTCGTTGTTGGAGTCCCGCTGGTCGGGGTTGGGGACCGCAGCGCAGTTGTCCCCGGCGCAGTTGGCGATCCAATTCGATGAGTCAGGGCAGCGCGAAAATGATGGCGGGACCCCGTGACCATCGCCGTCTTCATCGAAGCAGAGGCTCACACAACCGACGTGACACGCCGGCCCCCATTGGACGCTGTAGTCGCAGTCGCCTCCGTCATCGCGGCACCACCCGTCACCGTCAGCGTCCCATTCGCAGTTCATCCAACAACCGGGCGCACCGTCGTTGCAATCCGGCGAGCCCCCTACACAGCCGCTCGTACAGGCCGTGCCCATACACGTCCCGGCGTAGCCCGGCGCACCCCAGGAATCTTGATCGAGGTCGACGCAGCCGTCGCGGCAGTCTTCGATGGTGTCCCCGTCGAGATCCGGCGTACAGCTCGCCGCGCTGGTGCAGGTCGACGCAGTGTCGTTGCAGTCTGGTGACCCGCCTGCGCACGCCGAGGTGCACCCCGCACCAGAACAGACGCCGGCGTAGCCGGGCAGCCCCCAGGTGTCCTGGTCACGGTCGACGCACCCATCACGACAATCCGGGATGGCATCGACGTCAGCGTCGGCGCTGCAGTTGTTCGTGCACGTGCTCGCGTTGGCCGCGCAATCCGGCCCAGTGATCGGCGGGGTGTAGCGATTGCACTCAGCCCACCAGCCATCCCCGTCGCCGTCGGCGCAGGTGCTGCACATTGTCCAGTTGTTGGTGTCCATGTCGCTGCAGTCGGGCCCGGAGATGGTCTGGTACCGATTGCACCCGACCCGCCAGCCGTCGTTGTCGGCATCGACGCAGGTGCCGCACATCGTCCAGTTGTTGGTGTCCGTGTCGCTGCAGTCGGGTCCGCTGATCGTGTGGTAGCGGTCGCAGGCGACGTAGCGACTGTCGGTATCGAGGTCGCGGCAGCCGGTGCTGCCGTACGCGCACGCCGCAGCGGTCCAGTTGTTGGTGTTCAAGCCACCGTGATCGAAGGCGTCGCAATAGTCGTCACCGTAGTAGGTCGTGATGGCGTGGCCGTCCCGGTCCGCGTCAGCCGCGCAACCGACCGGCGTCGACGAGGACAAGGCCTCGACCGAAACGCCGTACGGGTTCCGATCCACGACGTCGGTTCGGTTGGAGTCCTGGCCGGCGACGTACCAAGGACCGCTTGGCGCGGTCGCGCAGTTCCGGCCCCAGTAGTTGCCCTTGAACGGCGAGATCCCGTTGTCCGGGTTCATCGCCACGGTGGAGTAGATGTGCTTCGTCGCGCCGCTGATGTCGTTCTGGTAGATCTTGGCCGCCACCGACGTCGTGACGCCGTAGCGTGTGCTGACGATCTTGCTGGCGTAGAGCGACGCCCCGGTCGCGCCGAGCGCGACGCCGTCGGTGATCGAGGTCACGGTCAGGTTCCCAAAAACCGTCCCGGTCTTGCCCGAGTTGACCGACAGGCCGACACCGAAGTCTTGGATTCGGCAGTTGAACGCCTTCGCCGACGAGGCGTTGACCACCACGCCCACACCCGAACGATTGCCGACGATCCACCAGTTCGCGCAGTTCAACGCCACGCCGCTTCCGTCGATCTGAACGCCTTGCGTGACGATGCGGTTCATCGTGCAGGTCTTGGTGAACTGGTTCCATGTGCCGAGCGACGAGCAACCGCTCCCCGTTGCGGTGAGGTAGATTGTCGACGGCACCGGTTGCACCCAGACCATGCGCCACGCGTCGGACAGCGCCTGGGTGTAGGTGAAGCGACCTTCGGCGTCGGAGACCCCTTGGGTCTTCTGGTCGTAGCTGCCGTCGAGGACGAAGACGTCGCCGTTCGGGCGCAAGCCGGTGAGCGTCAACTCGGCGCGACGGGCGCGCCCGTCGGCCTTCAACCAATAGCGAATGCCGTCGGCCGCGACCGCGAGCGAGGCGGTCAACGGCTGCGAGGCGTGCAGCGTCACGCTGCCGACGGCGAAGTCCGTGCCGGCGACCTCGTCGACCGAATCGACCGGGAGCACGGGCACCAGCGCGAAAACCCCCGGCTCGTCCGTCAACCCCTGCGCCAGGCAGGCCGCGGCGTCCCAGGTGGCGTCGTCGAGGGCCACCCACTCCCCGTCGACAAGCCGGGAAAGCCGCAGCACGGCGGCGGCCACCAGCGGGCGCGTGTTCGGCTCGCAACGGATGGTGACCCGCGTGCCGGCGGGGAGCGCGCCGCTGGCCGAGTCGAGCCGGTAGGCCGGCCCGAGCACGAGCCCCGCGGCCCGAACGGCAGGGTCGTCGGCGTCGACGAGGGTGGCGGAGACACTATCGCCGGCCGCCACCTCGCCGCCCGGCGCCTCGGCCGAGAGCCCCACCTGGGTCTCGTCCTCGGGCGAGTCGGCTGCGGTCACCGCGTGGGTCGTGCTCTGCGTGCCCGCCAGCTCGACCCACACCGGCGGGGAATCCCCTGGCGTCGGGTCGGCGGAGCAGGCTGCGAACCCTATCGCCGCACCGGCGATGGCCGCGGCCTCGGCCGCGAGGAGAGGGAGAACGAAACGACGGGTGGATCTTGCGCGCGCTGGTGTCATCGAGTGTCCCCGCGATGATTGCGCGCCGAGCGGTAACACGACGCCGGCCGGGCGTCGTGTCGCGATTTCGTCCACAGCGCCGGGGCGGGTCGGTCAGGTGACGCGTCACCGCGGCAGGTCAACCCCATCGAGGAGCAAGGCGAACAGCTCGGCGCGTGAGCCGGTGCCGGTGTACTCGAGGGCGCGTTGCAGGTAGGTGCGCGCCGAGCTCTCGTTGCAGCCCATCTTCGCCGCCGCGCTCTTGATCGTCTCGCCGGCGACGAGCAGCCCAAGCAGCTCCGCCTGCCGCTCGCTCAGGCCGAGGTTCCGGCACCGCGCGAGGAGCCCGTCTCGCCACGAGCGCTTGCGCAGCAGGCGCTCGACGAGCGCGACCATCGCACGTGGCCCGACCGGTTTGGCCAGGTAGAGGTCGACGAGCGCGTCGGCGGCGATCGCGTCCTCGAGATCGTAGTGGCCGGTGACGATCGCGACGTGCGCCCGCGGCGCGTGGGCGCGGATCACCGGCAAGAGGTCCGTGCCGCGCACGTCAGGAGCGAGGACCAGATCGAGGACGATCGCGTCGGGCGGGCGGCGGGCGATCTCGACCTCCGCCGCGGCGCGATCAGTCGCGAACGCCACCGTCCAGCCTCGCCGCGCGATCGCCTTCGCCATCACGCGACACAGCGACGCGTCGTCGTCGACGAGCAGCACGCGGGTCGGCCTCGGCTCCATGCCCCCTCATCACGCCCGGTCGCGCGGTCGCGCCGCCAGAGCCACACGCTCGGTCTGGTTCTACCCCCCCCCAATTTTTGTCAATGAGATTAGAGTGTTGCGACGTCAGGCCCGGGTCATGTTCCTGGTCGATCAATCCCTGGTCGATCAATCCCTGGTCGATCGATCCCGCCCGTCAGCGCGGCGATTTCCTCCCCGAGCTGGTCGAGAGGGACGACGCGGATACGGCGATCGTCCGGTGCCTGAGCGGCCGACGCGCTCGGCGCGAGCGTCACGATGAGCACGAGCTCGGGGGCGTAGGCGGCGATGAAGCTGCGCAACGAGCGCGACATCGCCCGCCGGGGGTGGACTTTCGCTTCGACGGCGATGCGGCGCTCGCCCTGCACGAGCACGAAGTCGACCTCGGCGCCGCCCTTGGCTCGCCAGTAGTGGAGACCCCATCCTGGTCCGACCGACTTGAGGAGCTCGCTGAAGGTCAGCCCCTCGACCAGCGCCCCGAGATCGGGCCGCCGCTCCAGGTCGTGGTCGAGCAACCCGAGCACCGCGTTGCGCAGGCCCAGATCGACGAAGTGGACGCGGGCGGCGGAGGTCACCTCGACGCGCCGGCCGCCGGCGAACGGCGGGAGCAACCGGACGATCCAGGTCTCCTCGAGCAGGTTGACGTACTCGCGCACCGTCGAGACGGCGATGCCGAGGTGCGACGCCAGCTCCGCGAGGTTGAGCATCTGGCCGATCTGGCCGGCGAGGAGCTGCAGCAGGCGGCGAAAGGCCTCCGGGCGCTGGATGCGGAAACGGTCCGAGACATCGCGCAGGACGAACGCCTCGACCAGCTCGAGCAGCTCTCGTCGCGGATCGACCGCCAGCCACACGCCCGGGTAGCTGCCGTCGACCAGCATGCGCCGCACGACCTCCGTGCGCCGTTGGCGCGCCACCGCCGGCGGCAGCGCGGCATCCTCGGCCGCGAGCTCGGCGACCGAGAAGGGCAACAGGACCTGACGTGTCGCCCGACCGGCCAGGCTCTCCCGCACGCGGTCCATCAGGTGAAACGAGGATGATCCGGTGGCGACGATCTGGTAGCCCCGACGCGCGTCGACCAGCCCCTTGAGCATCAGCGCCGCGTTGTCGACGTGCTGCAGCTCGTCGAAGAAGAGGGTCCGCACGCTCGGCAGCTCGGCGTCGAGGTCGCGCATCATCACCAACGGAGAGCTCGCCCACCCGCGTAGGAGCGGCTCCTCCCCGAGGATGAACAACACCGAGCGTGCCTCGGCACCGGCCAGATCGGACCACACCAGCGTGGACTTGCCCGCCTGCCGCGGTCCGACGACCAACCGAACCTTGCCACGCTCCACCGCCGGCGCCCGCGCCAGCCGGCGCGGCACCAACCGCGCCGGCAGCCGGCGACCGACCTCCTCGCCGAACCTCGCTGGCTCCTCCAGCCAGGGATTCAGCAGCAACAACCGCTCTCGAACCCATTGGTCCATCGAACAGGAACCTTTCTAGCGTTCGATGATACCATACGTAATCCAGGATAAACACACCTCAGACCGGGATCAGGTTCCTGGTCGATCACCCCTCACCCCCCCTTGGCCGTCGCGCGGCGTGGGGGTACAACGTCGGAAATGGCCGTCTGGACCACGGTGCACCGCTGGTTGAACGAGCTGCGCGAGCGCGGGCCGGCGGGCTTCTGCGCCGCCTACCCCGAGCCGTTTTTGACCCTGGAGCTGCCGCTCGGCCCGGCGCCGGACGAGGCGGCGGCCCGGACCGAGGACGTCACCGCGAGCCGCCTGCGGTTGGCCGCCGACCTCTCGGCCGAGCAGCTCCGGTTGGCCACCGCGACCGAGACGCTGCGCGTGCTGCGCATCCGCAAGCAGGAGGAGAACGGCTTCCCGGATCGGATCACCCTCGGCCGCGGGCGGGAGAACGACGTCTGCCTGCCGCAGCCGAGCGTCTCGAAGCTGCACGCCTTCTTCGATCACCTCGACGACGGGCGGCTGACCCTGACCGACGCCGGCTCACGCAACGGCACGATGCTCAACGGCGTGCGCCTGCCGCGCGAGGAGGCGGCGACGCTCGAGCCGCTCGACCGGATGGTCTTCGGCGACGTGCAGACCGCCTTTCGCCCGGCCGACGCGTTCGCCGCGCTGCTCGCGCGGCTGACCTCGCCGGCCACAGACCGCTGACCGTCTTTGGAGCCGCCCACCGGGCGGCCACGCGTCAGACCCCTCAGGTCCCGCCGACGCCGCAGGTCGACCCGCGCG
>JBFYZW010000680.1:0-2616 GCA_041309305.1 Deltaproteobacteria bacterium
GCCGCTGGTGCCCTTCGCGGCGCCGGGCGAGGGCGGCGTCGCGGTCGACGTCGTCTTCCCGGTGCTGCACGGCACGTTCGGCGAGGACGGGACGATCCAGGGCCTCTTGGAGCTGGCCAACCTCGCCTACGTCGGCGCCGGCGTGCTCGGCGCCGCCGCCGGGCTGGACAAGGAGGCGAAGAAGGGGCTGTTCCGCGCCGCGCGCCGGCCGATCGTCAAGCACGTCACGGTGCTGCGCGCCGACTGGCGGGCGGCGCCGCGCGCGGTGCGGCGGCGCGTCGAGGCGGCGCTGCGCTACCCGGTGTTCGTCAAGCCGGCCAACCTCGGCAGCTCGGTCGGGATCAGCAAGGTGCGCACCGGCGCCGAGCTCGGTCCGGCGTTGGACCTCGCCGCCGAGTACGATCGCAAGCTGGTGATCGAGCAGGGGGTGGGCGGCGCGCGCCGGCGGGCGCGCGAGCTCGAGTGCGCGGTGCTCGGCAACGATCAGCCGCGCGCCTCGGTGATCGGCGAGATCATCCCGTGCCGCGAGTTCTACGACTACCAGGCCAAGTACCTCGACGACGCCTCGGAGCTGGTGATCCCGGCCCGGCTCACCGCCGCGGAGCGCAAGACGATCCAATCGCTGGCGATCGCCGCCTTCGGCGCCGTCGACTGCGCCGGCCTCGGGCGGGTCGACTTCTTGATGGACCCGGCGAGCCGCAAGATCTACCTCAACGAGATCAACACGATGCCCGGCTTCACCTCGATCAGCATGTACCCGAAGTTGTGGGCGGCGTCGGGGATCCCCTACCCGCGGCTCATCGACGAGCTGGTGCAGCTCGGGCTCGCCCGCCACGCCGACAAGCAAGAGACCCGCTTCACCCGCGCCTGAGCGGACGAGCTCGCCTCAACGGGCCGGGTACTCCCGGCGCAGCAGCGTGATCAACGCGTCGAGCAACGTCTGGTCGAGGATCTCGAGCGCGCCCGGCTCGAGCGGCCCGAAGGCTTCGTCGGTGCCCTCGCCGCCATAGGCGAGGTAGTCGTTGGTCGCCACCCGGTAGCGGCGCTCGGCCGCGAGCGGCGTCCCGTCGGCGAGCGTGACCTGCACCGGATCGCCGCCCTCGACGCGCAGCCCGAGCTGGTACGGCGGCTTGCCGCGGCGGGCGTAGAGCAGGCGGACGAAGGCGGTCAGCTGCGCGCCGGTGAGGTGGAGCACGGCGATCTGGTTGCCGAACGGCAGCACGGTGAAGGCCTGGCCGAAGGTCAGCGGGCCGGCCGGCAGATCGGCGCGCAGCCCACCGCGGTTGTGCACGACGATCGGCGCGCCGCTCGCCTCGGCGGTCGCCCGGCAGACGAGCTCCTCGAGCGCCGGCGTTCCGCCGAGCGAGAGCGGCGTTGGCAGGTGGACGCCGAGCGGCGCCTCGACCTCGCGGCGCATCAGCTCGACGTAGCCGGCGAGCGCGCGCTCGACCGCGGGGGTGGGTGCGACCGGCTGGCCGAGGAAGGTCGCGCCGCGCACCGCGGTCGGCGCCGGGCGATCGGCGCAGCCGCCGTCGACCCACTCGTCGAGACAGAGGTCGACCAGCGGGTGGAGCCGGGAGCGCTGGGCGTCGAGGCCGCCGCCCGGCGCGACGCACAGCTCCATCCAGCCGAGCTGCCGGGCGTTGGCGCCCGGCTCGAGCACCGGCAAGCCATTCACCCAGTGGGCGATCTCGGTGTGCTGGTGCCCGCCGATCGCCGCGTCGACGGTGCCGCGCGGCAACGCCGCCAGGGTGCGCCACAGCTCGCTCTCGGTCTCGCAGCTCGCGCTGTCGTTCGCGACGGCGCAGCGCCCGCCCATGTGGGCGAGCAGGATGACGAGCTGCGCCCCGCGGGCGCGCAGGCGCTCCGCCTCGGCGACGATCGCCGGCGCCGGATCGACGAAGGACAGGTGCGCGACGTTCTGCGGCTTGGTCACGCGCGGGGTCTCGACCGTGGTCACCCCGACGACGCCGACGCGCAGGCCGGCCCGCTCGAGCAGCACGCTCGGGGCGAAGCCCGGCCAGCGCGGGCGCTCGCCGCCGGCGAGCAGGAGGTTCGCGGCCAAGAAGGGGAAGCGTGCCTGGCGCAACCGCGCCTCGAGGACGCCGGTGGGGTTCGCGCCGCCGCCGGCGCCGGCGCCGAAGTCGAACTCGTGGTTGCCGATCGCCGCCGCGTCGTAGGCGAGCGCGTTGAACGCGTCGATCGCCGCCCGGCCTTGGGTCAGGCTGGCAATCAAGGTGCCGTGCAGGAGGTCACCGGCGTCGAGCAGCAGCAGGCGCGCGCCGAAGCGCTGGCGCAGCGCCGCGACGTAGCCGCTCGCGGTCGACAGGCCGAAGCGGCGCAGCGTGCCGTCTGGAGTCGCGAGCTCCTGGGCGAAGAGGGCGCCGTGCGTGTCGGCGGTGGCGGCGACGGTGATGCACGCGCCGTCCGGATCGGCGCGCCGGCAGGTGGCGCACGCAACCAGGAGAGGGAAGGCGAGGATGAGCCGAGCCAGCATGCCGGGCCTTGTCGCACGGCTCGGTCGCGCGGGCAAGCGATGGGGAATCATCCATCAGCCGGTCGCCCGCGTCCGGCCGCGTGACCGGCGCGCGCCGCGCGCCGGCGCCCCGCAACGCC
>JBFYZW010000681.1:0-7146 GCA_041309305.1 Deltaproteobacteria bacterium
TCGAGATCAACGGGCCGTCGCCGACGGACCACCGCTGACGCGCGCTGCTCTTGGCAAAGCCGGCCGGTTGTGTCACAAGTCCGCCCTCCCGCGCGGGGGGCACCGAGCGATGAAGACACTCCCCTGGAGCCAGGTCGTCGATCCGCAGGCGTTGTGCGCCGAGGCCAGGCCGGTGATCGAGGAGGGCGGCCTGGTCTGCCTGCCCTGCGCCGGTCGCTATCGCATCCTCGCCGACTTCACCAACGTCGACGCGGTGTTCCGGCTGATGCAGTCGAAGGGCCGTGTGCGCCAGGCTCCGGCGCTGGTCTTCATCGCCGACGAGACGGCGCTGCCGCAGGTGGCCAGCGAGATCGATCCGATCGCGCTGCGCCTGGCCCACGAGCTGTGGCCCAACCCGCTGACCATTCGGGTCAAGCCGAACCCCGAGCTGCCGAACAAGATCCTCAAGCAGCTCGGCGGCTCGCGCAGCAAGATCGGCGTGCGCGTGCCTGGCGACACCCACGCCCACGCGTTGGTGCGCTGCCTCGGTCGGCCGCTCTTGGTCTCGAGCGCCAACCGCGAGCACAAGCCGGGCGACAGCTCGCCGGCGCAGGTGCGCAAGACCTTCGGCGGGCGGGTGGATCTGTTCATCGACCGGGGCGACCTCAAGCCGGAGGGATCCTCGACGGTCATCGACGTCAAGGACGGCGCGCTGGTGATCGAGCGCCCCGGCGCCTATTCGCTGGCCGAGCTCAACGCACTGTTGGGGGCCTGATCGAAGCCGTCACGCCGTGCCGGTGACGCCGGCGCCAGCGCGAGGCCGCGCAGCCGGTCGACCCGCACGTGCACGACCCCCTCGCGGTTCTGCAGCCGCCCCTCGGCCCACAGGCCGACCGCCCGGCCGAGCAGCTCTCGGTGCTCGGCGAAGCGCGCCGGCGTGAAGATCAGGTTGGCGAAGCCGGTCTCGTCCTCGAGCGTGACGAAGAAGAAGCCCTTGGCCGTGGCCGGTCGCTGGCTGACCGTGGTCAGGCCGGCGACCTCGACCCGTTGCCGGTCACGAAGCCGCCGGAGCTCGATCGCGCGGCACACCGCCGCCGGCAGGGTGGGGCGCACAAGCCGCATCGGGTGCGGGCCAACGCTCAGCTGACTCCTGCGGTAGTCGGCGGCGAGCCGCTCGGCGAGGTTCATCTCCGCGAGCGGCGCCGGCTCCGACGACGGATCGATCGCGCCGAGCATGCCGTCGGTGCGCTCGCGCAGGCGCGCCACCTGCCAGAGCGCCTGCCGGCGGGTGCACCCCAGGCGGGCGAAGGCGCCCAGCTCGGCCAGCGCCGTCAACTCCCCGTCGCTCAGCCGGCAGCGCCGCTCGAGGTCGGCCAGCGAGGCGAACGGCCGCTCGTCGCGTCGGCCGACCAGACGCGCGCCGCTCGACTCGCGCAGGCCGAGCACGTAGCGCAGACCGAGGCGAACCGCGCCGTCCTCGAGGGTGCAGCGCCACAGCGAGCGGGTCGCGTCGATCGGCAACACCCGCACCCCGTGGCGTTGCGCGTCCTTGACCAACGTCGCCGGGTGGTAGAAGCCCATCGGCCAGGCGTTGAGCAGCGCGCAGAGGAAGGCGGCCGGGTGGTGCAGCTTCAGGTAGGCCGAGGCGTAGGCGATCAGCGCGAAGGAGGCCGAGTGGCTCTCCGGGAAGCCGTAGGAGGCGAACGAGGTGATGTAGGCGACCACCTGGTCCTGCGCGGCGTCGTCGATGCCGCGCGTCCGCATCCCCTGGCGCAGCCGCTCCTCGATCGCGCGCATCGCCGCGCCGGCGCGCTTGAACCCCATCGCGCGGCGGAGCTCCTCGGCCTCCCCGCCGGAGAAGCCGGCGATCACCATGGCCATGCGCATGATCTGCTCCTGGAAGATCGGCACCCCCAGCGTGCGGGCCAGGATCGGCTCCAGGCTCGGGTGCGGGTAGGTGACCGGCTCCAGCCCGGCGCGCCGGCGCAGATACGGGTGCACCATCTGCCCGGTGATCGGCCCGGGACGGATCAGCGCGATCTCGATGACTAGATCGTAGAAGCAGCGCGGCCGCAGGCGGGGGAGGGTGGCCATCTGCGCCCGGCTCTCCACCTGGAACACCCCGACCGTGTCAGCGGCGCACAGCCGGGCGTAGACCGCCGGATCTTGCGGCAGGTGCGCGTAGTCGATCGCCACGCCGGAGCTCTGCCGGATGAGCGGCACCGCCTCCTCGAGCGCGGCGAGCATCCCCAGGCCGAGCAGATCGACCTTGATGATCTTCAGCGCCGCGCAGTCGTCCTTGTCCCACTGGATCACGCTGCGCCCGGGCATCGCCGCCGGCTCGATCGGGGTGATGGCATCGAGGCGGCCACGGGCGATGACCATGCCACCGGAGTGCTGGCCGAGGTGGCGCGGCAGGTGCAGGATCTGGGCGCTCAGCTCGGCCCACTGGCGCACCCGCCGGTCGGTGGGAGAGAGCCCGCAGGCGGCGATCCGCTCCGTCCAACCGGCCGGCTCGCTCCCCGGCCAGCGGCTGCAGCGGTTCGCGACCGCCTCCCGCTCGGCCTCGCCGAAGCCCAACGCCTTGCCCACCTCCCGCGCCGCGCTCCGCTCGCGAAAGGTGATCACGTTGGCGGTCATCGCCGCGCCGTGCGCGCCGTAGGTGCTGTAGACGTACTGGATCACCTGCTCGCGCCGATCACCGCTCGGCAGATCGAGGTCGATGTCGGGCCACTCGCCGCGTTCTTCGGAGAGGAAGCGTTCGAACAGCAGCCCCATGCCCACCGGATCGACGGCGGTGATCCCCAGGGCATAGCAGACCGCCGAGTTGGCGGCCGAGCCGCGCCCCTGGGCCAGGATCCCCCGGTCACGGGCGAAGCGGACCAGATCCCAGACAATCAAAAAGTAGCCCGCCAGCCCGAGCTTCTCGATCAGCGCCAGCTCGCGGGTCAGCTGCGCCCGCACCGCGGCGCTCGGCGATCGGTAGCGCCAGATCGCGCCGCTGTCGACCAGCGCCCGCAGCACACCGTCCGGCGTCTCGCCGGCCGGCACCGGGAAGTCGGGGAAGCGATAGCCGAGGTCGTCGAGGGTGAAGGCGCAGCGCTCGGCGAGCGCCTGCGTGCGCGCGAGCGCCGCGGGGCGATCGGCGAACAGCGCCGCCATCTCGCTCGCCGACTTGAGGCACGCCTCGGCGTTGGGCCAGAGCGCCCGACCGGCCTGGTCGAGGGTGGTGCGCCGACGGATGCAGGTCAGCACGTCGTGCAGCCGCTTGTCCTCGCGGCGCGCGAAGTGCACGTCGTTGGTCGCGACCACCGGCAGGCGTCGCGCCGCCGCCAGATCGCTGAGCCGTCGCTCCGCGCTGGTCTGTCGCCGGTAGTGGCGAACCAGCTCTATATTCAAACACTCCTTTGAAAAGATATGTTCTAAAGTATCTACTGAAAATATTAACGGAGACCGCAGCCGCGGGCCAGCGAGGCAGTGCAACCCGGCGGCGTGCTCCGCCAGCGCGGCCGGGTGGACCAGACAGACGCCTTTGGCCTGGGCGGCGTGTCCCCGGCTGAGCAGCTGGCAGAGGTTGGCGTAGCCGGTGCGGTTGGCGCACAGCAGGCGGATCTCCCCGACCCCCTCGACCCGCACCCGCGCGCCGACCAGCGCTCGCAGCCCCCGCGCCCGGGTGGCGCGGAAGAACCGGGGCGCGCCATAGACACCGCCGCGGTCGGTCAGCGCCATCGCCGGCAGGCCGAGCGCCGCCGCCTGCTCGGCGAGCTCCTCGGGTGGCGAGGCCCCGCGCAGGAACGAGAAGGCGCTGCACGCGCCGAGCTCGACGTAGGTGGAGGCGGGGACCGACACCGGGAAACTATACAGATGTTCAGGCTCATCAGCCAGGGGTCGATTGGCCGACCGGCGGCGATGTGCTAATCGGCGGCCAGGACGAAAGGGGAGGTCCTCTCGCCTCGGTCGGTGACGGTCGAGGTGGTCCACGGGCAGAGCGGCATGCGCGTCGGCGGTCGAGACTACCGGAGCATCTGGGTGACGCCGGACGGCTGGTCGGTCGGCATCATCGATCAGACGCAGCTGCCCCACCGCCTGGTCGAGCGGCGGCTCGACACGCTGGCGGCAGCGGCGCAGGCGATCCGCGAGATGTGGGTCCGCGGGGCGCCGCTGGTCGGCGCCACCGCCGCCTACGGGCTGGCGTTGGCTCTCCGTGACGACCCGTCGGCGACCAGCCTGGAGCACGCCGCGGCGCAGCTGCGCGCGACGCGGCCGACCGCGGTGAACCTGGGTTGGGCCCTCGACCGGGTGGCCGCCGCGGTCCGTGGGGTGGCGGACGAGGCACGACCGGCGGCCGCCTACGCCTGCGCCGCGGCGATCTGCGACGAGGACGTCGCGCTCAACCGGCGCATCGGCGAGCACGGCCTGCCGCTCATCGCCGCCGTCGCCGACCAGCTCGCCGGCGAGCGGCCGGTGCACATCCTCACCCACTGCAACGCCGGTTGGCTGGCGACCGTCGACTGGGGGACGGCCCTGGCGCCGGTCTACCTCGCCCACCAGCGCGGCCTGCCGGTCCACGTCTGGGTCGACGAGACCCGGCCGCGCAATCAGGGGGCGAGCCTGACCGCCTGGGAGCTGGGCCAGCAGGGCATCCCGCACACGGTGATCGTCGACAACGCCGGTGGTCACCTGATGCAACACGGCCAGGTCGACCTGTGCCTGGTCGGCACCGATCGAACCACCGCCACCGGTGACGTCGCCAACAAGATCGGCACCTACCTGAAGGCCCTGGCTGCCCACGACAACGGCGTGCCGTTCTACGTCTGCGCCCCCTCGCCGAGCATCGACTGGGCGCTCGCGGACGGCCGCGCCGAGATCCCGATCGAGCAGCGCGACGCGGGCGAGGTCGCGCACGTCTTCGGCGCCCTGCCGGGCGGCGAGCTGGCGATGCTGCGCGTCGTGCCCGAGGGGTCGGCGGTGGTCAACGTCGCCTTCGATGTCACCCCGGCGCGGCTGGTCACCGGTATCATCACCGAGCGCGGCGTCGCGCCGGCGTCGCGGGCTGGCCTGGCGGCGCTCTTCCCGGCCGAGGCGGCCGCCGGCCTGGCCCGCGCCAGAGACGGACGGAGCTGACGTGCAGCACCGCCAACGACGCCAGGCGCTCATCGACACGGCGCGGCAGATGAACCTGCGCGGACTCAACCTGGGCACCGCCGGCAACCTGAGCCTGCGCCTCGCCGACCGGCTGCTGATCACGCCGACCGGCGTGCCCTATGACCGCCTGACCCCAGACGAGATCGTCGAGCTCGACTTCGCCGGTCGGGTGATCGGCCGCGGCACCCCGTCGAGCGAGTGGCGCCTGCACCGCGATCTCCTCGGCGCGCGCGCCGAGATCGACGTCGTGCTGCACGCCCACCCGCGCTACGCGACGGCGCTCGCCTGCTTGCGCCGGGAGATCCCGGCGTTCCACTACATGGTGGCGGTCGCCGGCGGCGACTCGATCCGTTGCGCGCCGTACGCCACCTTCGGCAGCGAGCGCCTCGCCGGCCACGCGCTCGCGGCGCTGCAGGACCGGCGCGCCTGTCTGCTCGCCAACCACGGCCTGGTCGCGCTGGGCGCGACCCTGGACGAGGCCCTCGGGCTGGCGCTCGAGGTCGAACAGCTCGCCGCGCAGTATCTCGCGGCGTTGCAGGTCGGCGATCCGGTGCTGCTCACCGCCGTCGAGATGGAGGAGGTCCGGGAGCGCTTCGCGAGCTACCGGCGCGCGGCGCCGCCGACCCGGTTCAGTTGAGCAGCGCCAGGACCTCGTCGACCGAGATCTGCTTGGCACCGGCGCCGCCCTCGGAGCCGAGCAGCTCGTTGGCCAGCTGCTCCTTGCTCGCCGCCATGGCCAGGACCCGCTCCTCGATCGAGCGGGCACAGACCAGCTTGTAGACGTTGACCTGGTGGGTCTGGCCGAGGCGATGGGTCCGATCGGTGGCTTGGCGCTCGACCGCCGGGTTCCACCATGGGTCGTAGTGCATCACCGTGTCGGCGCGGGTCAGGGTCACCCCGGTGCCGCCGGCCTTCAGGCTGACGACGATGACCGGGGGGCCGGACGGGGTCTGGAAGGCGTCGACCACCCGGTCGCGGTGACGCGTCTGGCCGTGCAACCACAGCGGCTTGACGCCGAGGGCCTCGATCACGGCGATCAGGCGCTTCTGCATCTGGACGAACTGGCTGAACACGACCACCCGGCGCTCCGAGGCCAGCGCCTCGCGCATCAGCTCGGCGAACAGCTCCAGCTTGGCCGAGCCGGGCACCTTCGCGCCTGGCGGAGCGGGCAGCAACCCCGGATCGGCGCAGATCTGACGCAGGCGGGTCAGCGCGGCCAGGATGTCCATGTGGGCGCGCTCGATCCCGACCTGGGCAATCTTGCGCCGCACGGTCTCGCGCAGCTCGCCGGCGATGTGCTCGTAGAGCGCCCGCTGCGCCGGCAGCATCTCGCAGCGCACGACGCTCTCGACCTTCGGCGGCAGCTCGCGCGCCACCTCGGCCTTCAACCGGCGCAACACGAGCGGGCCGATGCGGGCGCGCAGCAGGGCGAGCGGCTCCTCATCGCCCCGGTTGATCGGTCGGGCGTAGCGCTTGCGGAACTGGCGCAGCGTGCCGAGGAACCCCGGGGCGAGGAAGTCGAAGGCGGACCACAGCTCGTCGGGGCGGTTCTCGATCGGCGTGCCGGTCAGCGCCAGGCGACGTTGACTCCGGAGCCGCCGGATGGCCCGCGCGTTCTGGGTCGCGGCGTTCTTGGCGCTCTGCGCCTCGTCCAGGATCGCGTAGCGAAATGCCTGCTCGGCCAGGAGCGGCGCGTCGCGGCGCAAGACGCCGTAGCTGGTGACCACCAGGTCCCAGTCGCTGACCCGGATGGCGCGGCGGACCTCCGGCGGTCCGTGCCAGAGCGCGACGCGGAACTGCGGGACGAAGCGGGCCGCCTCGTCACGCCAGACCGTGACCACCGAGGTCGGGGCGATGACCAGCGACGGCATCGGCCCCTCCTGCTCGCGCACCAGCAACAAGAGCGCGAGGGTCTGCAGCGTCTTGCCCAGGCCCATGTCGTCGGCCAGGATCCCGGTCAGGCGGTGCCGGTGCAGCATCGCCAACCAGTCGAGGCCCCGCCGCTGGTAGTCGCGCAGGATC
>JBFYZW010000682.1:0-2858 GCA_041309305.1 Deltaproteobacteria bacterium
CGCGCTTGATCCGCTCTGCCCGCCCGTTCTCGCCGACGTGCTCGAGCAACATCACCGCCGAGAGGATCATCGCGATCGGGTTGACGATCGAGGGCTGGAGCTTCTCGTACTTCGGCGCCGAACCGTGGGTCGGCTCGAACACCGCCACCTCGTCGCCGATGTTGCCCGAGCAGGCGAAGCCGAGGCCTCCGACCAGGCCGGCGAAGCCATCGGAGATGATGTCGCCGAACATGTTGGTGGCGACGATCGGGCCGTACTCCTCGGGGTTCTTGGTCAGCCACATCATCAGGGCGTCGATGTTGGTCGACCAGAGCTCGATGCCCGGGTAGCCGGTGGCGACCTCCTTGGCCACCTCCTCGACCATGCCGGAGGTCTCGCGCAACACGTTCGGCTTCTCGCAGATGGTCACCGACTTGTAGCCGTATTTCTTGGCCCACTCGAAGGCGGCGGTGACGATGCGGCGCGAGGCGGCGCGGGTGATGATGCGCGCCGAGACGGCGAGATCCTGCCCCGGCGTCTTGGCGAAGGCCTTGAACTTCGGGTGGCTCGCGAGCGCCTTCATCACCTGTTCCGGCGGGTTGGTCCACTCGACCCCGGAGTAGAGGCCTTCGGTGTTCTGGCGGAAGACCACCGCGCGCACGCGCGGCTCCTCGACCCCGCCGCCGGGCTTCTGGCGCACGAAGTTGAGCGGGTTGCCGGGGAAGGAGAGGCAGGGCCGGACGCAGATGTCGAGGTTGAACGTCTGGCGCATCGTGACGATCGGGCTGAAGTAGGACAAGCCCTTGCCGCGCAGCGCGGGCGAGAGCTCCGCGTCGGCGGCCTTCTTCGGCTTCGAGGTGATGGCGCCGAAGAGGCCCAACTTGTGCTTGGCGAGCAGGTCGATGGTGCGCTGCGGCAGGGCGTTGCCTTCGCTGACCCAGAAGTCCCAACCGATGTCGCCGTGCACGTACTCGGCGTCGAACTTCACCGCCTCGAGGACGCGGATCGCCTCCGGCAGGACGACCTTGCCGATCCCATCACCCGGCATGCTGACCACTGTGTACTTCGCCATCGCAACACTCCTAAGGGTTGGCGCTCGCGCCTCAACCGAGGCCGAGCGTGTGTTTCACCTGGTTCTCGACCCCGCCGGCGACGACCAGCGCCTGCGGCACCTTGCCGAGCGCGGCGAAGGCGAACGACTCGCCGCCGAACAAGAGAGTCCCGGCGGCGAAGTCGACCGTGAGCGGCCCGTCGCGGATGATGGTCTTCTGCCCGGCGGCGAGCTCGGCGGCGAACAGGGCCTTGAGTCGGCGCACGAACGCCGGGCACTCGACCACCGGGTAGCCGTTGTTGAAGGCGTTGCGCTGGTAGGTCTGCGAGAAGCTGCCGGCGACGACCAGACCGATCCCCTTGGCCTTCAAGGCCGTGGCCGCCTGCTCGCGGCTCGAGCCGGTGCCGAAGTTCCAACCGCCGACGAGCAGGTCGCCGGCCCGCGTCGCGGCGGCGAAGCCCGGGTCGTAGTTCTCCATCACCACCTTCGCCATCATCTCCGGGGTCATGTCGTCGCGGTAGGTGTAGTCCTTGCCGTAGATGCCGTCGGTGTTGAGGTTGTCCTGGGGCACGAAGACCAGCCGTCCCTCGAGCCTGGCCGGGAAGCCGGCGAGGATCTCGACCTTCTCGCTCAGCGGCGCCGGGGCCTCGAGCGCACGGTGCTCGGTCACCAGCGCCCGCGCCGCGACCGGGGCAGGACCGGAGATGAAGCCGCGCGCCGCCGAGGCGGCGACCACCGCGGGGCTGGCCAGGTAGCACTTCGCCTCGCGCGCGCCCATCCGGCCCTTGAAGTTGCGGTTGGTCGCCGAGATGCCGGTCTCACCCTTCTCGAGCAACCCCTCGCCCAGGCCGATGCACGGCCCGCAGGAGGGCGGCAGCACCTTGGCACCGGCGTCGACCAGCGCCTGCCAGTCGCCGCTCCGCTCGGCGTCGGCCTGCACCGTGCGGCTCGCCGGGGCCAGGTAGAGGGTCACGCCCGGCGCGACCTTCTTGCCGCGCAGCACCGCCGCCGCGGCCCCGAGATCGCTCTGGCGCGCGTTGACGCAGGAGAGCAGGTAGGCCTTGTCGACCTTGATCTTCTTCGGCTCGAGCTCGGCGAGCGGGGTCATCACCTGCACGGTGTCGGGGCCGCTGACGTGCGGCGTGACGCTGCCGAGGTCGAGCGTGATGCGTGCCGCGTAGATCGCGTCGGCGTCGGGCGCCGGGGGGCTTCGGCGCCAGCCGGCGAGCTCGGCCTCGCTGACCCGCTTGACGCCGGCGGCGAGGCGCTTCTCGACGTAGGCGCAGGTGACCGCGTCGACCGGGAACCAGCCGACCAGGGCCCCCCACTCGGTCGACATGTTGGCGATCGTCAGCCGCTCGTCGATCGACAACGTCGCGACGCCCGGGCCGGCGAACTCGACCGCGTGGTTGAGCACCTCCTCGTGGTTGTACCGGCCGCACAGCGCGATGATCACGTCCTTGCCCGAGGCACCGGCTGGCAGTTGGCCGGTGAGCACCACCTGCACGGTGGGTGGAATCTGCCACCAGAACTCGCCCCGGGCCCAGATCGCGGCCGCGTCGGTGCGCACCACCGGCGTGCCGATGGCGCCGAGCGCGCCGTAGGTGTTCGAGTGCGAGTCGGAGGCGACGACGAAGGCGCCGGGCCGGGCGTAGAGCTGCTCGCAGATGATCTGATGCCCGATGCCGGTGCCGGCGGGATAGAAGGCAACGCCGTGCTCGCGCGCGAACGTTTCGATCGCGGCATACTTCTTCAGGTTGTCCTCGCTCCGATTCTGCACGTCGTGATCGAGCGCGAAGACCGGCTGCATCGGGTCGAAGACCTTCTT
>JBFYZW010000683.1:0-17688 GCA_041309305.1 Deltaproteobacteria bacterium
GAGAAGCTGCTGCGCGCCATCTTCGGCGAGAAGGCCGGCGACGTGCGTGACACCAGCCTGCGGGTGCCGCCCGGGGTCGCAGGCACGGTCATTGGCGCGCAGGTCTTCGCGCGCAAGGGCATCGACAAGGACGTGCGCGCCCTGCAGATCGAGGACGAGCAGGAGGCGCGGCTGCGCAAGGACATGAACGACGAGATCAAGATCGTTCAGGACTCGGCGCGGCGGAAGATCTACACGCTGATCAAGAACAAGCCGTTGAGCACGCGCATCGTCGACGACAAGGGCGAGGTCCTGCTCAAGAAAGGCGACACGGTCGACGAGGAGGCTTTCGCCGGGCTGCGCAGCAAGTACCTGCGCGAGCTCAAGGTCGGCGACGAGAAGGTCGACGAGCGGGTCGCCCAGATGCTCGACTCGGTCGACGAGCGGATCGCGCTGGTCAAGGTCAAGTTCGAGGACAAGATCGGCCGGCTGAAGAAAGGCGACGAGTTGGCCCCTGGCGTCATCAAGATGGTCAAGGTCTACCTGGCCATCAAGCGCAAGCTGCAGGTCGGCGACAAGATGGCCGGCCGGCACGGCAACAAGGGCGTCATCTCGCGCATCCTGCCGATCGAGGACATGCCGTACCTGGCCGACGGCACGCCGGTCGACATCGTCTTGAACCCGTTGGGCGTGCCGAGCCGCATGAACGTCGGCCAGATCCTCGAGACCCACCTCGGCTGGGGGGCGCGGGAGATCGGCCGGTCGCTGCAGAAGCTGCTCGACGATACCTTCAACCCCGACAAGGTGCGCCGCGAGCTGAAGCGCTTCTTCTCCGAGGAGGAGCAGAAGGCCTTCTTCGACAAGCTGAGCGACAAGGACCTCTGGCGCCTGGTCGGCAAGCTGCGCCGCGGCATCCACGTCGCCTCACCGGTGTTCGAGGGGGCGCGCGAGGCGGAGATTCAGGAGCTGCTCGACGCGGCCGGCTTGCCGGCACGCGGGCAGACGGTGCTGTTCGACGGGCGCACCGGCGATCCGTTCGATCAGGACGTCACCGTCGGGGTGATGTACATGCTCAAGCTCCATCACCTGGTCGATGACAAGATCCACGCCCGCTCGATTGGCCCCTACTCGCTGGTCACGCAGCAACCGCTCGGCGGCAAGGCGCAGTTCGGCGGCCAGCGGCTCGGCGAGATGGAGGTCTGGGCGATGGAGGCCTACGGCGCCGCTTACGCGCTGCAGGAGTTCCTGACCGTCAAGTCCGACGACGTCGTCGGGCGGACCCGGATGTACGAGGCGATCGTCAAGGGCGAGAACGTGCTCGAGTGCGGTGTGCCGGAGTCGTTCAAGGTCTTGACCAAGGAGCTGCAGGCGCTCTGCCTCGACGTCGAGCTGATCGAAGAGGCGCAGGGCTCCGTCCCGCCGCCGACCGCCACCGCCTGACGAGAGAATAGAAACGCAAGCGAGGGCGCTGGGCGGCCTTCGTTTGAAAGGAGTCTCGACCGTGAAGGACATCTTCTCTTTCTTCGAGAAGCCGAAAGAGCCGGAGAACTTCGACGCCATTCGCCTGTCGATCGCCAGCCCGGAGAAGATCCGCGAATGGTCACACGGCGAGGTCAAGAAGCCCGAGACGATCAACTACCGCACCTTCAAGCCGGAGCGGGATGGCCTGTTCTGCGCCAAGATCTTCGGGCCGGTGAAGGACTACGAGTGCAACTGCGGCAAGTACAAGCGCATGAAGCACCGCGGCATCGTGTGCGAGAAGTGCGGCGTCGAGGTGATCCAGAGCAAGGTGCGCCGCGAGCGGATGGGGCACATCAACCTGGCGACGCCGGTGGCGCACATCTGGTTCTTGCGCTCGTTGCCCTCGCGCATCGGCGCGCTGTTGGACATGACGCTCAAGGAGCTGGAGCGGGTCCTCTACTGCGAGGCCTACGTCGTGCTCGACCCGGGTGAGACAGGGCTGAAGAAGCGCCAGTTCCTGACCGAGGAGGACTACCAGGCGGCGGTGGATCAGTTCGGCCCGGAGAGCTTCCAGGCGAGCATGGGCGGTGAGGCGATCCGTGATCTGCTCAAGCAGATCGATCTCGAGGCGTTGGCCAACGAGCTGCGCCAGGAGATGGTCGAGACCAACTCCGAGGCGAAGCGCAAGAAGACGTCCAAGCGGCTGAAGGTCTGCGAGCAGCTGCGCGACTCGACCAACCGGCCTGAGTGGCTGATGCTCGAGGTCATCCCGGTTCTGCCGCCGGATCTCCGGCCGCTGGTGCCGCTCGACGGCGGGCGGTTCGCGACCTCGGACCTGAACGATCTCTATCGGCGGGTGATCAACCGCAACAACCGGCTGAAGCGGCTGCAGGAGCTCAACGCCCCGGAGATCATCATCCGCAACGAGAAGCGGATGCTGCAGGAGGCGGTCGACGCGTTGTTCGACAACGGGCGGCGGGGCAAGACGATCACCGGACCGAACAAGCGGCCACTCAAGTCGCTCTCGGACATGATCAAGGGCAAGCAGGGGCGCTTCCGCCAGAACCTGCTGGGCAAGCGGGTCGATTACTCCGGCCGTTCGGTCATCGTCGTCGGCCCGGAGCTGAAGCTACACCAGTGCGGCCTGCCGAAGATCATGGCTTTGGAGCTGTTCAAGCCGTTCATCTACAACAAGCTCGAGGAGCGCGGCTACGTCACCACCATCAAGAGCGCCAAGAAGATGGTGGAGAAGGAGAAGCCGGAGGTCTGGGACATCCTCGACGAGGTCATCCGCGAGCACCCGGTGATGCTCAACCGCGCACCGACGCTGCACCGCCTGGGCATCCAGGCCTTCGAGCCGGTGCTGATCGAGGGCAAGGCGATCCAGCTCCACCCGCTGGTCTGCACCGCCTTCAACGCCGACTTCGACGGCGACCAGATGGCCGTGCACGTGCCGCTGTCGGTCGAGGCGCAGCTCGAGGCGCGCGTGTTGATGATGTCGACCAACAACATCCTCAGCCCGGCGCACGGCAAACCGATCATCGTGCCCAGCCAGGACATCGTGCTCGGCTGCTACTACATGACGCGTGAGCGCACCGGCGCCAAGGGCGAGGGGATGGTCTTCGCCAGCCCGGACGAGGTGCGCGCCGCCTACGACCACGGCGAGGCCGCGCTGCAGGCGGCGATCGAGTGCAAGGTCGACGGCAAGCGGGTGAAGACCACCGTCGGTCGCGTGCTGCTCTACGGCATCGTGCCGCGCGAGTTGCCGTTCCGCTTGGTCAACAAGGTGATGGACAAGAAGGCGCTCGGGGCCCTGATCGACGCCGGCTACCGCAAGTGTGGACAGAAGGCGACGGTGTTGCTCGCCGACCACCTGCGCACCCTTGGCTACACGCACGCGACGCTGGCCGGCATCTCGATCTGCATCCACGACATGGAGATCCCGTCGACCAAGCCGAAGTTCGTCGAGACGGCGCAGAAGGCGGTGCAGGACATCGAGAACCAGTACACCGAAGGGCTCATCACCGACGGTGAGCGCTACAACAAGGTCATCGACATCTGGTCGCGCGTCGCCGAGGACCTCGAGGGTGAGCTGATGGCCGGCATCGGCTCGGCGACGGTGAAGGGCAAGGACGGCAAGGCGCGCCAGATGCCGTCGTTCAACCCGATCTACATCATGGCCGACTCCGGAGCGCGCGGCTCCCGTCAGCAGATCAAGCAGCTGGCCGGCATGCGCGGCCTGATGGCCAAGCCGTCGGGCGAGATCATCGAGACGCCGATCACCGCCAGCTTCCGCGAGGGGCTCACGGTGCTCGAGTACTTCACCTCGACGCACGGCGCGCGCAAGGGCCTGGCGGATACGGCGCTGAAGACAGCCAACTCCGGGTACCTCACCCGCCGGCTGGTCGACGTCGCCCAGGACACGGTGATCACCTCCTACGACTGCGGTACGCTCGACGGGATCGAGATCGAGCCGCTGGTCGAGGCCGGCGAGGTGATCGAGCCGCTCGGTGACCGCATCCTCGGTCGCGTCGCACTCGAGGACGTCGTCCACCCGCACACCGACGAGGTGATCGTCAAGGCGGGTGAGGAGTTCGACGAGTCAAAGGTCGAGTTGATCAACAACTCACCGATCCGCATGGTCAAGGTCCGCTCGCCGCTCACCTGCCAGGCGAAGCGCGGCGTGTGCGTGGAGTGCTACGGCCGTGATTTGGCGCGTGGCCACAAGGTCAACGTCGGTGAGGCGGTCGGCATCATCGCGGCCCAGTCGATCGGTGAGCCGGGTACGCAGCTGACGATGCGTACCTTCCACATCGGCGGTATCGCCTCCGGTCGGGCGGCGCAGTCGACGCTCGAGAGTCGGGGCGGGGGCGTGCTGCACTACATCAACCTGAACACAGTGACCAAGAAGGACGGCGCGATTGTGGTGATGAACCGCAACGGCGAGATCTCGGTCGTCGACGAGGGCGGCCGGGAGCGCGAGCGGTACAACGTCAACTACGGCGCGCGCATCCTCGGCGCCGACGGGAGCAAGGTCGACGCCGGACAGGTGATCTGCGAGTGGGATCCGTTCGCGGTGCCGATCTTGACCGAGGTGGCCGGCACGGTCCGCTTCGGCGACGTGATCGACGGCGTGACGATGCAGGAGCAGCTCGACGAGGTCACCGGCCTGTCGCGGCGCAAGATCATCGAGTCGAAGGACAAGGACAGCCGGCCGCGCATCTCGGTGAAGAGCGACGCGGGCGAGACATTGAAGATCCCGGGGACCGATCACGATGCGCGCTACTTCTTGCCCATCGGCGCCAACATCGCGGTCAACGAGGGGGCGCACGTCGAGGCGGGCGACGTCATCGCCAGGATCCCGCGCGAGACGACCAAGGACAAGGACATCACCGGCGGTCTGCCGCGCGTCGCCGAGCTGTTCGAGGCGCGCAAGCCGAAGGATCACGCGCTGATCTCGGAGATCGACGGCGTGGTGCAGTTCGGCAAGGACACCAAGGGCAAGCGCAAGGTCGTCGTCGTCCCCGACGTCGGCGAGCCGGCCGAGTATCTGGTGCCGAAGGGGCGCCACCTGGTCGTCCAGGAGGCCGATCGGGTGCGGGCCGGCGATCCGTTGATGGACGGGCCGGCGAACCCGCACGACATCCTGCGGGTCATGGGTGAGAAGCAGCTCGGGCGCTACCTGGTTGACGAGATCCAGGAGGTCTACCGCCTGCAGGGCGTGCGCATCAACGACAAGCACATCGAAGCGATCGTGCGTCAGATGCTGCGCCGGGTGCGGGTCAAGGAGATCGGCGACACGAGCTTCCTGGTCGATGAGCAGGTCGACAAGCGGATGTTCGAAGAGGAGAACGAGCGGGTGATGGCGGGCGGCGGTCGGCCGGCCTCTGGCGAGCCGATGCTGCTCGGGATCACCAAGGCCTCGCTGGCCACCGAGTCGTTCCTCTCCGCCTCCTCGTTCCAGGAGACGACCAAGGTCTTGACCGAGGCGTCGCTCGCCGGGCGGACCGACCACCTGCGCGGTCTGAAGGAGAACGTGCTGATGGGCCGCCTGATCCCCGCCGGGACGGGCATGCCCGGGTACAATCGGTTGAAGCCGGTCGTCGATCCGGAGCTCCTCGAGGAAGACGAGGAGTACGAGATGACGCTCGAGGACCGCGAGGGTCCGCTGCTCTCCAACCTGCCGGGTATCGCGGTCAACGAATAGGCGTGGCCGGGGCGGTCAGGCTGCTGCCGGCGCTCGTCCTCTGGGCGAGCGCGGCTGACTGCGCTGATCCGGCGCCCGGGTTGGTGCCCAGGGAGTCGAGCGCGGCGTCGACGGCTGACGCCCAGCCCGCACCATCAGAGCTTGGCCTGACGCCGCGGCTCGGCGAGCTGCTCGAGCGTGGTCGCTGGCATCACACGCCGGCCGGCTTCCGCATCATCGCGCTGTCATGTGTCGCTGACGGCTGCGCGGCGCGCGTCGGCGAGGCCCCGGCGGCGGCTCGTGCCTGCGTTGCGCGGGTGCGTGCGCTCGCCGAGGCGCTCCACCCCGAGGTGCGCGGCGCCCGGAGTCCCGCCGCCGGCTTGCGCCTGTCCCACTACCTGTTGATCCTCGGCGCCGCCGATCGGGTCGGCGGGTGTGATCGGGAGGCTGAGCACCGGCGCTTGGCCGGCCTCCTCGCCGGGGCGAGCCTGGCCGATCCGACCCGCCACCTGGCCTCGTTCGTCGGCGACGCTCACCGGTGGCCCGCCGATCAGAGCGCGACGCTGGCGGCGATCGGGCGCGCCGACCAGGCGCACGGCACGGGTCTTTTGGCCGCGCCGCTGGCGGCCTGGCGGGGGTACCTGCTCGCCCAGGCGATCGACGCCGAGACCGGATTGCCGTTCTCGGAGGTCGGGGTCCTCGGACCCACCTCCCGCCTGCCGCGTGGCTGCGCGCTGTCGTGGCAGACACGCTACCTCGCGGAGGTGGACCGGCCGTTGGCCGAGCGCTTCTGGCGCGCCTATCGCGCCCACTATCTGGTCGACCGCATCGCGCTGGTTGGCTTCCGCGAGTGGCCGCCGGGGCGCGATCGGCCGGCGGACGTCGACTCGGGGCCGATCGTCGACGGGGTGGGGGCGGCGGCGACCGGGCTGGCGATCGGCGCCGCGCGCGCGATGGGCGATGAGCTGCTCGCCGCGCGGCTCGAGTTGACCGCGGCGGTGGTCGGCGGAACGGCGCGTCTCGACCCAGCCCTCGCGCACCACGCGGAGAGCACCCTGGCCGAGGCGATCCGTTTCGCCGGCGCGCGCTTGTTTCAACCGGGCAAACCGGCTAAACGAACAAAGGCGCGCGGCGCCTCGGCCGCGGCGGAGGACGACGGCGGCGAATGAGCGGGGCAGCGCGGCGATGGGCTTTCCGGGCAGCGCGGTGGATCACGGCCGGCCTGATCGGTCTGGCGGTCGGCGGCAGCGCCTTGGCTCAGAGCTACATCGGCGCCGAGCGGTGCAAGTCGTGCCACGAGTTTGAGTACCGGGTCTGGTCGAGCGGGCCGCACGCCAAGGCGCATCAGGACCTCACCGCGGCGCAGATGAAGGATCCGCGCTGCAACGTCTGCCACACGATGTTGCCCGAAGAGCAGGAGGCGCGGTTTATCGGTGTGCAGTGCGAGCGCTGCCACGGTGCTGGCAAGTACTACCATCGCCGCTACGTGATGCGAGATCGCGAGCTGGCCCGGTTGGTGGGCCTCATCGAGCCGAAGGAAGAGCAGTGCCGCCAGTGCCACACCGAGGGCACGCCGAGCATCACGCCGTTCGACTTCGCCGCGATGTGGCAACGCATCGACCACGGCCGGGCGGCGCGGCAGGCGTGGGAGAAGGCTCGAGCCAGTCGGCCGGCGGCAGCCGAGCCGACGAAGCCGTGAGCGCTCGCTTCGTCGCGTCCTCCCCGACCGCCGCCGGTCTACCGGTGACCGGCCTCGCCGAGGTCGCGTTCGCCGGCCGGTCGAACGTGGGCAAGAGCTCGCTCGTCGGCCTCGTGCTTCGCCAGCCGCGCCTGGTGCGCACCTCGCGCACCCCTGGGCGGACCCAGCTGCTCAACCTGTTTGTGCTCGATGAGCGGTTGGCCATCGTCGACCTGCCCGGCTACGGCTACGCCAAGGCGAGCAAGGAGAAGCGGGCGGAGTTGTCACGGATGATCGCCGACTACCTGCGCGGGCGTCAGACCCTCGGCGGCGTCGTGCAGCTGCTCGACGCGCGCCGAGACGAGCCGAGCGAGCTCGACCGCACCTTCGCCGCCGCGGTGCTGGCCGCCGAGCGGCCGCTGCTCCTCGTCGCGACCAAGATCGACCTGGTGCCCAAACCCGCCCGGCGCGAGCGCCTGGCCCGGCTGGCTCGCGGGCTGGGTGTCGCCGGCGAGGACGTGCTCGGCTGCTCGGCGCGGACCGGTGAGGGCCGGGACGAGCTGGTGCGGGAGCTGTGGAGCATCGAGACGCGATGATCTCCCTGGCCGTGATCGCGGTGCTCGCCGCGCCGGAGGTCCTCGTCGACCGCGTCGTCGCGGTGGTGGACCGGGACGTCGTGACGCACAGCGAGCTGCTGCGTGAGGCGCGGGTCGCGCTGGTGATGCGCGAGGACGCCTCGGCGGGCCTGAGCGTGCTGCCGGAGGAGCTGCTCGACGCCTTCCTCACCTACCTGGTCGACCAGCTGATCATCGCCAGCCAGGCGCGGCGTTTCGGCAGCATCGAGGTCTCGGAGGCCGACGTGGACGGCGAGGTCGAGCGCTTCGCCCAGAAGGTCGGCGGCGCAGTCGCCTTCCGTTCGTTTCTGCGCCGCTTCGACATCCCGCTCGACGCGCTGCGGGACATCCTGCGCCGCGATCTGCGCAACGAGCGGTTCATTCACCAGCGGATGCGCGCCTGGTTGAGCGGCGAGGAGGGGAGCAGCGAGGCACGCTACCGCGAGGCGTTGGCCCGCTGGCTCGGCGACCTGCGCCGGGGGGTCGAGCTCCGGTTGCTCAACCGCGAGGGTGAGTTGGAGCTGCAGCGCGAGGACGAGCGATGAGCGACGGCGAGCCGCGGCTGCGCGCGGCGAACGAGGCCGACCTGGAGCAGCTGCACGCCATCCTCGCCGCCGATCCACACGGCGGCTGGAGCCCGGCGCAGTGGCGGCACGAGCTGCAGCTCGGCTGGTCGCGCTGCGCCGTGCTCGAGGACCCGGCCAGCGGGGAGGTTCTGGCGCTGATGGTCTTCTGGCTGGTGGCCGGCGAGATCGAGCTGCACCAGATCGCCACGCGACCCTCGGCGCGCCGCCGGGGCTTGGGGCGGCGGTTGATGGCCCACCTGTTGGCCGAGGGGCGGCGCCTGGGCGCGACCCGCGTGGCCCTGGAGGTGCGCGCCGGCAACCAGGCGGCGATCGCCCTCTATCGCCAGTTCGGCTTCTTGCCGGCGGGGGTCCGGCGGGGGTACTACCAGCGGGAGGGCGAGGACGCGCTGCTCTTCGCCCGCGGCCTGGAGGGCGATGATGGCGCTGGCAGTTGAGCCGCGACGACGGCTGGCCGAGCTGAGCGCGATCGAGTGGCTCGGACCAGGGCAGGCGCGGCTCGAGCTGGCCGGCGACGGGCTCGGGGCCGGCGTCGCACCCGGCCGCTTCGCGATGGTCGAGGTGCCGCGCGCCGACTGCGTCCTGCTCCGGCCGCTCTCCTATTTTCTCGCTGACGCGGACCGGGTCACCTTTCTGGTCAAGGTGGCCGGGCGCGGCACGGCGGCGTTGCTCGGCAGTCCGATCGGCACGCCTCTCAACGTGCTCGGGCCGCTCGGCAACGCCTTCCCCGAGCCGCCGGCGGGGCTGCTGATCGTCGCCGGCGGGGTCGGCTGTGGGCCGTGGGGTGAGCTGGTCCGTCGTCGGCCGGCGCCGGTGCTGTTCGGCGCGCGGTCGGCGGTGGAGACCGGTTTCGCGAAGCCGCTGCAGGCGTTGACCGAGGTCCGCTTCGCGACCGAGGACGGGAGCCGGGGCCTCCATGGCACCGCGGTCGATCTGCTGGCCGCCGAGCTGACCCGGCGACGACCCGATGCGATCTACTGCTGCGGCCCGACCGCGATGATGCGCGCGGTGGCGGGGCTCGCCGCGCGCCACGGCGTCGGCGAGGTTTGGGTCAGCCTCGAGGAGCGTATGGGCTGTGGCTTCGGGGTCTGCCGCGGCTGTGCGCACAAGGACGCCAGCGGTGACTGGCGCTGCATCTGCGAGGACGGTCCGGTCTACCGCGCCGCGACGATCTTCGCGCCGGAGGGGAGATGACCGGGCTGGGCGCGGACCTCGGGCGGCTCGAGCTGCCGGTGTGCATCGGCCTGGCCTCGGGGACCTGCGGTTACGGCGAGGAGCTCGAGGGGCTGGTCGACTGGCGCGCGGTCGGGGCGATCTTCACCAAGGGGATCTCGCTGCAGCCGCGCCGCGGGCATCCGCCGCCGCGCATCTGGGAGACGCCGAGCGGCATGCTCAACGCGATCGGGCTCGAGAACGTCGGGCTCGCCGCCTTCGCGCGCGACAAGCTGCCGTTCCTGCGCGATCTGCGCCGCCGGCACGGCACGCGGGTGATCGTCAACCTCTACGCCACCTCGGTCGCCGACTATGCAGCGCTCACCGCCGCGCTCGACGGCGAGGAGGTCGACGGGTTCGAGGTCAACCTGTCCTGCCCGAACGTCCGGGAGGGGGGGATCGCCTTCGGGTCGACGCCGGCCGGCTGCGCGGCGGCGACCGCTGCGGTGCGCGGGGCGACCGGCAAGTGGGTCGCGGTCAAGCTCTCACCCGCCTCGCCGGTGGTCGAGGTGGCCCGCGCCGCGGCCGACGCCGGGGCCGACGCGCTGGTCACCGGCAACACGATGCCGGCGATGGCGATCGACGTCGAGCGGCGCATCCCGCGCTTGTCGGCCGGCAGCGGTGGGCTCAGCGGTCCGGCGCTCAGGCCGATCGCGGTACGCATGACCTACGAGGTGGCGCGGGCGGTGCCACTGCCGGTGATCGGCGTCGGCGGCGTCGACTCGGCGTCGGCGGCGCTCGAGCACCTGCTCGCCGGCGCGCGCGCGGTGCAGATCGGCACGGCGACCTTCGCCAACCCCAACACCGCGGCGCTGGTCCGGGACGGCCTGCTCGACTACCTGGCGCGGCACGGCGCGCCGGCGGTCAGCGCGATCGTCGGGACGCTCGGCGCGCATCCGGAGGCGCGGCCCTGAGCTCCGGATCGCAGAAGAAGCCCGAGCCGTTGACCGGCTCGGAGGCGTTCGGCGCCGATGCCGACGGCCGGCCGACCGGGTCGGAGGCGTTCGGCGGCGCCGAGCCGCAGCAACCGCTCAAGGGGGCGCTGTTGTTCGGCAACGACCCGGGCGGCAACCCGACCGGGTCGGAGGCGTTCGGCGGCGCTGAGGGCGAGGAGCCGCTCAAGGGGGCGCTGTTGTTCGGCAACGACCCGGCCGGTAACCCGACCGGGTCGGAGGCGTTCGGCGAGGCCGACGCGCGGCACCCGCTGCGCGGGGCGCTGTTGTTCGGCAACGATCCGGCGGGCGGCCCGACCGGCTCCGAGGCGTTCGGGGGGTCGGATCCGCAGCTCGCCTGGCGTGGGTCGGAGGCCTTCGGCGCCGCGCAGCTGGTCCCCGAGCGGCTCGGGCGCGACGCGGTCGGCTATGACTTCGGCGGGCGGCTCTTGCGGGCTGACGCCGACGGTCTGGCTGGGATCCGCCGCGACCCGAACGACCACCTGCGCGAGCGCCTCCTCCGCCTGCTCGGCCGGCGGCTCGGCTGCGAGGCCGAGCGGTTGCGCCACGGGCTCGGCGAAGGGGCGATCCCCTGGGGGAGGCTGCGCCGCGATCGGAGCCTCGACCGCAAGCTCGCCGAGGAGCTGCGCCGCTGGTACCGGCGCGCGCCCGGCGAGGTGCTCGGCATCGGGCAGGTGCGCGATCTGCTCGAGGGCAGCGCGCGGATGCACAGCTTCACGCTGCGCTGCGAGTGGGACAAGGCGATGGTCGAGCTGCAGATCCAGCGTGGCGGCGAGGTGGTGGGCTTCGGCACCACGGCGCTGCACAAGGCCTTCCGTTTCTTCCTCTTCCGTGACCTCGACCGGCGGGTGGTCGGCTACGCCGACGCGCTCGTACCGCGCGAGCGCGCCCAGGAGGCGCGCATCCGCGGGCCGCAGGGGGAGCCGGTGGCCGTCGTGCGGCTCGAGTCCCCCGGCCTCGCCGAGGCGCTGGCGCCGGACGCGCCGGCGCGCTTCGGCGCGACCATCCTCGACAGCGAGGGTCAGCCGGTGATCCGCCTCGAGGAGGAGCGCGCCACCGAGCGCTATTTCCGCGCCGCGCTGCGCCACCTGCCCGACGAGGCCGAGGCGGGCCTGCTCGAGGACACTTTGGTGAGCGGCAAGGTGCGCACCGTGGTCGAGCTCGACGTCGCGATGCCGCGCCTGGTGTCGTGGGGCATCGCCGCGGTGATCGCCGACCTGGCGCGCCTCAGACGCCAAGGGTGGCCGGACAAGCCCACCGATGGCGAGCCGGAGGCGATCGAGTCGGTCGCCGACGCGCTCGGGCCGCGTCGGCGCCCGGATCGGTGAGGGCCTCTACTCGCAGCGCACCGTGTTCGAGCGGTAGACGTTGTGCTCGAGCCACCCGGAGCCCTCGAACGCCGGGACGATGCCCGACTCGCTGACGTTGGTGATGTGGTAGGCGTGCTGGTTCCACACCCGCCGCGTCGCCACCCAGTTGTTCTTGGTGTTCGAGTAGACGATCAGACCGTACATGCCGAAGGCCGACGAGACGCTCTCCATCGACAGCAGGATGTCGGCGTGGTTGTCGTTGTCGACGTCGGCGACCACCGGGTTGTCGACGATGGTGCGCGAGCTGCGCGGCGCCTGGTACTTGAGCGCGCCGCTGACGCCGTCGAACATGTGCACGTTCCCCTCGTCGGCGTGCAGCACCTCGGCTCGCCCGTCGCCCTCGAAGTCGAAGGTCGTCGGGCCCGAGGCGCCGGTCTGGTCGTTGATCGGCGCCGACCACTTGACCTGCAGCGTGTGCTCGAAGACCCACAGGTTGTTGGTCGCGGCGATGACGATTTCCGGGTAGCCGTCGCCGTCGACGTCGCCGACCGCCGGGTTGGTGGAGATGAAGCCCTCCTCGTTGCCGTTCTCGTCGACGTTGCCGCTGGCGATGTGGATCGGGCCGTACTTGGTCGTGCCGTCGTGCTCGAGCACGTAGAGGTCGTTGCCGCCGGTGAGGATGATGATCTCGGGCGCCGGATCGGCGTCGAGGTTGGCGATGGTCGTCAAGCCGTCGCCGATGTCGCGCCGATCGAACAACGGCGTGTTGCGCCCGAGCTTGAACGCGGTGCGGCCGGCGACCAGCTCGTTCATGCCGTCCAGGTCCAGATCGACCAGCACGCTGATCGGCCCGTGCCCGGCGCCGCCCTCGCCGTGCCCCTGGACCCCCTCGCCCTGGGTCAGCCCTTCGAACAGCAAGAGGCCGTTGCGGTCGAAGATCGCGTTGCCGAAGGTGATCTCCGGCAGACCGTCGCCGTCCATGTCGCCGATCGACGGTGCGCCGGCGTTCTCGAGCACGTACTCATCCTGGTGCCAGCGTTCGCTCTCCCACTTGAACGTGCCGTCGTGCTCGAGGGCGATCAGCGCGCCGTAGGTGTACTTGCCGCGCACGCAGCACTCGAGGTCGGTCATCTCGCAGTCGTCGGCGGCGGGGATGTAGGTGTACTTGACGCCGATGATCTCCGGCTTGCCGTCGGCGTCGATGTCGGCGGCCGCCAGCGTCCCCTCGACCTCCATCGCCAGCGCGTTCGGGTCGTCGGGGCCGCTGACCGGCAGCGTGCCCCAGGTCCACAGCTGTTGGCCGGTGTCGCCGCGCACCGCGACGACGACCGCCGGCTGGGCGTCGTTGGCCTTGCAGAAGTCCTCGTACGACATGCCCTGGCCGCCACCGCCGCCAGCGAGACCAGCGGTGCTCTTCAGCGCGGTGAACACGACGTCCGGGATGTCGAGCACGTCGACCGCGCCGTCGCTGTTGTCGTCGGTCAGGTTGATGACCACCGGCGTCATCCAGACGTCGTCGTACTGCGGGTAGTCGGGCGTGCCGGTCCAGCGCCACTTCTCGACCGGCTCGAAGGTGGACGAGCCGAGGCACTCGGGGATGTCAATCTCGAGTCCGGTGCAGTTGACCGCGAAGGTGTACGGGGTGACGTCGCAGGCGTCCGAGGTGATGGTCACCTGGCCGGTCTTCGCCCCCGGGTTCTGCGGCGTGCACTGCAGCTGGACGACGAAGCTCTGCCCCGGCTGCAGCTCACCGTAGGTGGCCGAGACGACGCTGAACGACGAGTCGCCGGCCAGGGTGACGTTGTTGACGTACATCGTTTGGGAACCGAAGTTGCTGCACACCGCGGTCTGGGTCGCGGCGACGCCGACCTCGTGCGAGCCGAACTGCACCGGGTTCGGGGTGCAGCGCAGGATGGTCGGGCAGTCGCCGTCGTAGTTGCCGCGCAGGTCGACGCGGGCCAGGTTCGCGTCGCTGGCGTTCGAGAGCACCTCGAAGGCGCCAAAGTCGCCGGCCGGGTTGGTCGGCCGGTACTTGATCGAGACCGTCGCCGACGCGCCGGCGCCGAGCTCGAGCGGCAGGGCGCTCGCCGGCGGCGCCGTCTTGACGAAGGCCAGGCCGCCGGCCGGGTCCATGTTGAGGCCGCGGATGCGCAGCACGCCGGCGCCGCAGTTGGTCAGCGTGATGTCCTTGGTCACCTCGGTGGTCGTGAAGCCGAAGTCGGCGACCGCGCACGGTTGCGTCGTGCCGCACTGGCCGGTGGCCGGGGCGGCGCCGGTCGGGTCGACGCAGAGCTTTGCGCCCAGCGCGTTGCCCCAGAGCGGGATGTCGCGCGCGGCGCCGGTCACGTCGTTGGAGTTGAAGCGCAAGATGCCGGTCTTCACCCCTTCGCTCTGTGGCTCGAAGAAGACCGACAGGCTGACCGTGAGCACGCCGCCGGGGGGGAGGAAGTTGCCGATGAAGCCGACCTCGCCGAGGCGGTAGTCCGGCAGGCCGACCGGCAGGCTGGCGCTCGAGATGTTGCAGTAGCTGTCGAGGATGTCCCCCTCGCTGGCGTTCTTGATGTTGAAGGTCACCGTGCTCTGGCCGCCGACCGAGACGTCGCCGAAGTCGCCGAAGTCGGGCTGGATGTCGAGGTAGCAGCCCTCGGTGGGGACCACCGGGTTACCCGAGACCGCGATGGTCGCGGCCGACAGGAACGCGTCGATGTCGTCGGCGGTGGCGGTGAACAGCGCCTCGTCGTACTGGTCGCTCCCCGGCGCGTAGGTGATCTCGAGGCTGTGGCTCTGGTTCGGCTGGAGCGAGATCGCGCCGCCCGGGGCGAGCGCCGGATCTCCGCCGGTGAGCGTGAACTCCGGCGAGCCGGAGGTGCGCACGACCTCGTAGAGCCGGCAGGCGATCTGTCCGGAGTTGAAGACGCGGAAGGTGCGGGCCAGCGAGCCGCTGACGCTGCCGAAGTTGGCCACCGACGGCACGGCATTGAGCACGCAGGCCGGGCGCGGCGTGCCGAGGCCCGAGAGCGGCACGATGTGGTGCGGTTGCGCGGTGGGCGCGTTGCTCGGCACCCAGAGCTGGCCCTCGTCGGTCGGCGGCGCGAGGTGATCTGGCCGGTAGTGCACGTCGATGTGCGCCTGCGGTCGGCTGCCGGGCAGCCCCGGGGCGAGGACGTTGTTGGCCGGGTAGAAGACCGCCTCGACGCCGAACACCGGCCCTGGATCGCCGGCGTTGACGCCGATGGTCGGCGGCGAGAGGGTCAGGTCCTCGTCGCCGCAGTTCTCGAAGCTGAAGCGGCGGACCTTCTTCTGGCTGACCGCCACCTCACCGAAGTCGAGGCGCGACGGCGGCAGCGGACAGATGCACGGCCCGCCGACGAAGGCCTCGACGTTGAGCTCGATCGGCGAGTCGGGTTGACCAGGGTCGAAGGTGCCCGGCGCCGTCTCCGGGACCTCTGCATCGTTGGAGCGCAGGAGGATGCGCGCGCTGTGAGGACCGCAGACCGTGCCAGAGATGGTCACGTTGAAGGTCTTGGTCTGCTCCGGCCCGGCGTCGCCGCCCGGCAGCCGCTCGCGGCCGGGCACCTCGAGGTAGACCGCGTCCGGGCCCGGCGGTTGGGCCGGGTCGAGGCGGAACCGGCCCGAGTTGCCGGGGACCGGCGGTGGGTTGAGCAGCCGCAGCGGCGCGAAGCCCTTGTTGACCACCCGGACCTCGAGGGCGCCGGAGGAGTTGGCGACGACGCGCCCGAGGTTCGCGGTCAGCGAGGCCAGGCGACACTCGCCGCCCGGTTCGATGCCGCGGCACAGGTCCTCGCGCAGGCGGTTCTTCTCGGCCTGGTAGCAGACCTCGCCGGCGGCGTCCGGGGCGGGCTTGACGCAGACGTCGATGTCCGGGACCGGCGGCGCGGCGCTGCCCAGCCCCTCGTTGCAGGTGCAGCGCGCGACGGTGAGCGGCAACAAGATGGCTGCGAAACCCAGAGTGCGAGTTCGGATCATTGATCTACTCCTGAGCGAGCCACGGTCCTCGCCGAGACGATGCCGGCAGCCTAGCAGAGTTTCCTCACGCCGCGTAAGCGGGCGTGTGCCGGAGAAGTGCACTGTGGTCCTATGTCGCACCTTTGGCTACGCGGGCCGCGACGTCACCATCGGTGATAGGCCGGGTGCCCGGGTTTGACCGCGACGAAGGTCCCGCGGCAGGTGGCGGTGATCTTCCCGCCGCCCTCGAGCGTCGCCTCGACGACGGCGCGGTCGTCGGTCGATTCGACGATCCGGGCGCGCAGGTCAAGCGGCCCGGAGGTCGGCGTCGGCCGCCTCATCGTGATCGCATACTCGGCGGTGACCGCGCAGGGCGGGTGCTCGAGGCCGAGCTTCTCCATCAGGTGGATCGCGGCGGCCCAGTTGCTGTGGCAGTCGAGCAGCGTGCCGATGATGCCGCCGCAGAGCACCCCGGGGTAAGCCTCGTGGTGCGCATCGGGGGTCCAGGTGGCGACGAGCTGGTCGCCGTCGCGAAAGCTCTTGAGGCGCAGGCCGCGCGCGTTGGCCGGCCCGCAGCCGAAGCAGCCGAGCTCCGGCGCGTAGCGATCCTGGACGCTGAGCGTCGACATCTGCAGCTCCGCCGGCGAAGCGAGACTACGAGCGGATGTTGCGGATCGGGGTCATGACCATGTCCTGCACCTCGCGCAGGACGCCGGCCAGCGCTTGCATCACTTGCATGAAGTACTGCATCTCGACCTGCAGCTCCTGCATCAGGATGGTGGTCGACTTGGTTTTGATGCCGAAGTCGAGCGGCTCGACCAGCTTCTTCTCCTCCTCGGCGACCTTCTCGAACTGGCCGGTCTGCTGCAGGTAGCCGATCTTCTCGCGCACCGGGCGGTTGATCCCCTCGATCTGCTCGGCGGCGGCCATCTCTTTGATCTTGAGCTGGAACTTCTCCTCCTGCCGTTCGGTCAGGCGCATCATCACCATCATGATGACCATCTCGATCGGCAGCCCCGACTTCAGCAGGCTCATGATCTCGTTGTAGGTCGCCTCGGCCTTGCGCTGGTAGGACTCCTGCGCCTGGTAGAAGGTGGTCACCGCCTCGTAGGCCGGCTTGTGGTTCTCACGCAGCCAGGCGAGGCGCCCGGCGATCTTCTCGTCCCCCTTGGCCTCCTTCAGATCGGCGGCGGAGACCGCGCCCTTGCGCTCGACGCCGGCCATCGCCTGCTGCACCGCCTCCTTGGCCTTGGCGGCGGTCGCGTCGTCCGGATCGGCGGCGACCTTGTCGAGGCCGACGAGCTGGCGCGCCAGCGCGCGCTTGATCTCCTCGTCGCCGCTACCGACCGCGCCGACGATCTTGCCGAAGATCGATTCGGCCCCGCCGACCAGGGTGACCAGGCCCGCGAGTCGGTCGGTCCCGGCGGGGACGAGCGAGTCGAGGTAGGTCTTCTGCTTCTTGCCCAGCGTGCTGGGCAGGCCGAGGCCGTAGGCGAGGATCTCCGGGAAGAGCGGGTCGTCGACCAGCGCCGCCGCCTCGATCCCGAGGTCGACCTTGCTCGCCTTCAGGTCGTTCAACCCCTTCTGCGCCAGCGCCTGGTTCTGCCGGGCCAACTCCTTGGCCTCGGCCGGGAGGTCGGTCCGCTCGGCCTGCTGGCGGAAGAAGTCGAGTTGCTGCTTGAGGCTGCTCACCGCCTGCTCGTGGAACGTCCCGTCGGCGACCGCTTTGATCGTCGCCAACGTCT
>JBFYZW010000684.1:0-4370 GCA_041309305.1 Deltaproteobacteria bacterium
CATCGTCGACCCGGCCGCCGCCGACGTGCCGCTGCGCGAGGCCGACCGTCCGCAGCGCCGGCCGAACATCCTGCTCGTCTCGAGCGACGCGGTCGAGGCGCGCTGGATGTCGCTCTACGGCTTCGCGGTCCCGACCACGCCCTTCCTCGAGCGCTTCGCCGCCGAGTGCCTGGTGTGTGAGAATGCGTTCACCAACGCCGGCAAGACCACCGGCGCGACGCTGGCGCTGCTCACCGGCCAGGCGCCATGGCGGACTCGGGCCGGCTACCCGCCGCAGGTGCTCGGCCCGGCCGACGCCTTCCAGCACCTGCCGGCGATGCTGCGCAAGCTCGGCTACCGCGCCCGGCAGCGCACGGTGCGCTACTACGCCGACGCCGCCGACCTGAACCTGCTCGGCGCGTTCGAGGAGACGAACCACCGCCGGCGCTGCCCTGCAACCGCCGGCACTGCCGCGGCGCGGGCGCAGGTGGCGCTCAACCCGGAGCTGCACCTCTGGACGACGATGCGCGAGCGCGCCGTCGACCGGCTGCTGCACGCCGCGTGGCTCCGGGCGATGTCGGACGCCTTCTTGACCGTCAGCCGGCACGTCGGCGTCGGGCCGCGAGAGGATCGGCAGACCGTCGCCGAGGCGCTGCGCTTCATCCGCGCGACCTCGACCCCCTACTTCTTGCAGCTGCACTTCATGGGCACCCACCCGGGCGACTTCCGCCCGGCGCGGGCCCACTTCGCCGCCGCCGACCTGCCGCCGCCGCCCGAGGGGCTCACCGGCGAGGCCTGGGTCGGCCTGCTCAACGCGCTCGCCGACAACGACGAGACCCTGGCCGAGTTGTTCACGCCGCTCGCCGCCGAGGGACGGCTCGACGACACGCTGGTCGTCTTCACCTCCGACCACTCGCAAGCCGGCGGCACGAACGAGCGGCTGCCCCTGCTCGTCCGCTTCCCCGGCGGCGCGCACGCCGGTCGCCTGGCGAGCAACGCGCAGCACCTCGACGTCGCGCCGACGATCCTCGACGTCCTCGGGCTCGAGGCCCCGGCGTGGATGCTCGGCCGGTCGCTGCTCGAGGCGCCGACGGCCGACCCGCCGCCGGCCGACCTCACCGCGGCGCGACCGCTCCTCAGCTTCGCGGCCTTCGGCTGGCGGACGCACCGTGGCGCCCGCCCGCACGTGCCCGATCCCGGCCCGCCGTTCTTCGGCGTCCGGGCCGCCGGGGTGGTGCTCGGCGCGCGGGCCTACACCATCACCCTCGCCGACGGCGCGACCAGCCACGCGCCGATCGCCGGACACACGCGCCCGTGGCCGGACGAGCGCTACCCGCCCGACGCGGCGGTGCGCGACTGGGCGGCACAGGCGCTGCGCGACGCCGGCTACCGGGTCGGGCCGGTCGACGTGGGCGAGGAGCTCCGGTAGCGCGGGGCCGCTGCCAGCTCCTCGGGCCGGTTGCGGCTCGCGACCGCCGCGCGGGCGAGCATGTGCGAGGCGACCGGCAACGTCGCGACCAAGAGCGCGACGATCACCAGGATGCGCACCCAGGTGCCGGCGTCGCCGGCGTACAGGCCGACCCCGGCGAGGACGAGGCCGAGGGCCAACGTCACCGACTTGGTCGCCGCGTGCTGGCGGGTGAGCGCGTCGGGCAGGACGTGCAGGCCGAGCGCGGCGATGACCAGCAGCGCGAGCCCACCACCGGCGACCAGGAAGGCGGCGAGGGTCATGGCTCCTCCTCCGTCGCCCCGGCGACCAGCCGGGCCCAGACGATCGTCGAGACGAAGCCGATCGCGGCCAGGCCGATCGCCAGATCGAGGAACAACGCCCGGCCGGTGCCGAGCGCCGCGGCGGCCGAGAGCACGACGTTGACCGAGAAGACCACGTCGAGCGCGACGACGCGGTCGGCGGCGGTCGGGCCGCGCCACAAGCGCACGACGGCGAGCGTGAGCGCCAGCAGGGCGCCAACGACCAGCATCGTGACCATCAGGGCGGCGCCGCTCATCGTCGCCCCCGCGCCGGGTGGAGCCGCTGCAGCGGCAGCACGAACACACGCCACACCTCGTCGGCGACCGCCTGCGGGTCGCGCGCGTCGAGCAGGTGAACGAGTAGCTCCTGCCGCTCTGCGTCGATGTCGACCAGGGTGGTCCCCGGGGTGAGCGTCACCAGGCAGCCGAGCACGACCACGCCGAACTCGCTCAACCCGGCGTAGCCGATCCGCACGAACCCGGACGCCGGCCGGCGCGGGTGGAGGATCCACCAGGCGGTCGACAGCCCCGCGCGCACGACCTCGACCGCGAAGCGCAACGCCAACACCAGCGCGGCACTGGCCCGGCTCATGGGCTCACCCCCAACGAGCGCGCCGCCGCCGCGGCGAAGCGGTAGACCGGCTCGGGCGCGACGCCGATGGCCACGGTGACCAGAGCCAACCCGCCGGTCGCGAGCCACGCAGCGCCTCGCCCGGCCGGCGCCGGCGCGCTCCAGTCGGGCTCGGGGTGCGGCGCCCAGAAGGCCTGCAGCCAGATCTTGAGCATCGAGTAGAGGGTCAGCACGCCGACGATCAGCGCCGCCGCCGCCCAGGCGATTTGCCCCTGCGCCAGCGCGGCGCGCAGGATCAACAGCTTGGCCCAGAAGCCCGACAAGGGCGGAATACCGACCAACGACAACGCCGGGACGAGGAAGAGCAGCCCGAGCGCCGGGCGCGCCAGCCACAGGCCGCCAGCGCGGCGCAGATCGTAGCTGCCGCACAGCTGGAAGACCATCGCGGCGACCAAAAACAGGTTCGCCTTCACGACGATGTGGTGCACGAGATAGAAGACCGTCCCGACCGTGCCGGCCTCGGAGTGCAGCGCGACGCCGAGCAGCATGTAGCCGATCTGGCTGACGATGTGGAAGGCGAGGATGCGGCGCATGTCCCAGTGGTAGGCGGCGCCGAGCACGCCGGTGAGCATCGTCGCCACCGCCAGCCAGCCGAGCAGCTCGAAGGTGACCGCAGGGACGGCGACGAACAGATCACCGAGCAGCCGAAGCAGCGCGTAGACGCCGACCTTGGTCAACAGCGCCGCGAACAGGGCCAACAGCGGCGCCGGCAGCGTCGGGTAGCTGGCCGGCAGCCAGGCGAAGAGCGGGAAGGCGCCGGCCTTGAGCAAGAAGGCGAGGCAGGCGGGCGTCGCGACGAGCAGCAACAGCCCCGGGTCGACCGTGGGGGCGGCATCGCGTAGCGCAGCGAAGTTGAGCTGCCCGGTCAACCCGTAGATCCCGGCCAGCCCGACGAGCAGGAGCAACGTGCCCACCGCGTTGAGCGCGAAGTACTTCAGCGTCGCCTCGAGGTGGCGCCGACCGCCGCCGAGGGCGAGCAGCCCGAGGGCCGCGAGCAGCATCACCTCGAACCAGACGTAGAGGTTGAACAGGTCGCCGGTGACGAAGGCGCCGCCGACGCCGGCGAGCAGCGCGTGGATCAACGGGTGCAGGGTCGGCGACTCGGGCGCCCGGTCGGCGGAGCTGCGCTGGAAGACCAGGGTCACCACCCCCATCAGCGCGGCGATCAACGCCAGGCTCCCGCCGAGCGGATCGACGACGAAGGCGATACCGAACGGGGCCGGCCAACCACCGAACGACGTGCGCTGCGCGCCCTCGACCAGCACGCGCACGAACAGCCAGGTCGCGGCGAGAAGGCTCGCGCAGGCCCCGGCGAGGCTCAGGGCGCCGACCAGGCGCGGGCGGCGCCGCGCCAGCGCGGTGACCAGCGCGGTGCCGAGCGGCACCAGCGCCGGGGCGGCGACGAGCAGGTCGCTCATCGCTCCACCTCCAGCGCCGGCTTGCCGTCGGCCCCCGGCGGCGGCTCGGCGTCGCGCAGGCTGTCGACGTCGGCGTCGCCGCCGGCCTGCTGGACCGCGAGGGCGAGAATCAGCGAGAAGCAGACCAGCGCGAAGCCGATGACGATGGCGGTCAGGACCAGCGCCTGCGGCACCGGGTTGGCCGCGCCAGTCAGCACCTGCTCGCCGAGCTCGACCACCGGCGGCGCGGTCGGGCCGATCCGCCCGGCGGCGAAGAGCAGCAGGTTGACCCCCGAGCCGACCAGCGAGACGCCGAGGACCAGGCGCAACAGCTGCCGCGACAGGAGCAGGAAGACGCCGGCGGCGAGCAGCGCGCCGACGCTGAGGGCCAACAGCCAGCTCACGGCGCCTCCTCGTCGATCGCGACCAGCCGCGCGCACAGCCCGCCGAGCGCCCCCCAGACCGCGGCGAGCACGCCGCTGTCGAACAGCAGCACGGTCGACAGCTCGAGCTCGGTGAAGCCGAGCGGCACCGTCACCCACTGGTGGGTGAGGAACGGTTGGCCAAGCAGGAGCCCCGGCACGCCGCTGCCGAGCGCGAGCAGCACCCCGGCG
>JBFYZW010000685.1:0-3516 GCA_041309305.1 Deltaproteobacteria bacterium
GGGGGCGGCGCGGACAGGCGGTGGTGCGCGAGCGCTGGCAGAAGCTCGCCGGCCCGCCGGGGCCGCGCCTCGACGCCGAGAGCGAGGCCGGCGACACCTTCGATCGCCGCCGCGTCGCCGACTGGCAGCGCTTCAACCGCGATCAACGCGACGCCAGCAAGCTCCCCGAGGCCGACTGACGCCGTCGGTGGCTCAGGGCGCCAACGCCGGATCGAAGAGCTGACGCGGGCTGGTCGACTTCGGCCTGGCTTTGGGCTTGGGGCGGGGTCTGGGCGGCGTCGCCTTCTTCGCCGTCGCCGGCGTGTCCGACACCGAGGGCTCAGCGGCCACGTCACCGTCGGCAGGTGGCAAGACCTCGCCGGCTGGTTCGTCAGCCATCTCGGCTGCCTCGGGCTCGCTGGTCGGCGTCGACCCCGTGGCGTGTGTGGGCACGGTGTCGCCGGCGGTGACGCGCGTCTCGCCGATCGATTTGCCGATCAACAGGAGGAGGAACGCGACCACGACACCTGCCAGCACCAGCAGCGCGACCGCGACACGGGTGGAGCGGGCCAACCGGTGCAGGCCGCGGCGGACCGCCTCGCCGGACGAGCGGCGGCGGACCGGGGGCGCTGGCACCTCGACGGCCTCGGGCGTCGTCAGCGCAGGGGCTGGCTCGGCCGGGGTTGGCGGCAGCGGCGACGGCGTGGTGAGCTCCTCGACGGGGGGGAGCGCGCCGGGGAGCACGTCGGTGGTGCCGCCGATGTCCTCGTCCGCCAACGCGAGCGCGGTAGTCCCTTCGTCGTTCGGCTCCTCGGGCTCGGTGACGACCGCCGCCGCCGGGACGACCAGCGCGCCGCCCAGATCGAGGGTGACCTCGGTGGTCGTCGTCTCGGTCAACGGCTCGATCGCGGTCGCCAGCTCGGGGGTGAGCGGAATCGCCGCCGCCAGGCCAGGGGCCGCGTCCTGCGCCGATGGGGCCGGCGGAGCGGTGGGGGGGCCGCGCTGCCGCCACTCGACCTCGGTGCACACCGAGCCGTCGGGGAGGAGCATCAACTTCGTCCAGCACAGATCGCACGCCGTGTAGGTGGGGACGCTCGGCAGGCCGGTCGGCAACGCGAGCTCGGTGGCGCAGAGCGGGCAGGCGGGCGTGAGCGGCGTCGCCATGGCGTTCGCGTGTCGCTTTCGTCGACCGGCGTCAGTGTATCATGGGCGGTTCACGGCGCCACGCGGTCGCGGACCACCAGCCGCACCTCGTCGCCGTTGGCGCGTACGTCGGGGGCGTACATCGTCTGGCCGAGCAGCGGCAGGGCGTGGAAGCGGCCGGGCACCTCGGCGCGCAGGAGGTAGCGCAGCTCCCAGGTGCCCTGCGGCAGGTGGCTGATGAAGTGGACCACCTTGCGGTCGCGCAGCTCGCGGTAGGTCCAGGTCGACGGACCGGCGTAGCGGCTGGCGTCGTCGGCCCGCCCGGCGGC
The DNA here is from genome assembly GCA_041309305.1 of Deltaproteobacteria bacterium. Taxonomy (GTDB): domain Bacteria; phylum Myxococcota; class XYA12-FULL-58-9; order XYA12-FULL-58-9; family XYA12-FULL-58-9; genus JBFYZW01. Next base: position 1,452 of record JBFYZW010000685.1, read on the forward strand.
GCCGGCGGCGCCCTTGGCGTTGAGCAGGCGAGCGGGCGGCGCGGCGCCACTCTGCGCCTCGAGCGCCTCGAGGCCGGCGGGCTTGAGGTCCTCGAGCAGGACGTACTCGTAGTCGTGCTTGGCCTCGACCGTCAGCACCACCTCGACCCGGTCACCCGAGGTCAGGCTGGCCCCGTCGCGCAGCGGTTTGCCGGCGCTCTGCCCGGCGGCGTAGAGGTAGTCGCGGCGCACGAACAGCGCGTGGCCGGCGGCGGTGATCGGCTCGGCCAGGGTGAAGAAGTCGGCGCGCAGCGCGTAGTAGAGCGCCGCGCCCTGGTGCTTGATCAGGCGCACCCGGTTCTCGCCGTCGCGCAGCAGCGCCGCGTCGATGCGCACCAGCGGGTCGGAGGTCAGCAGTGCCTTCGCGTCGAGCCGGCGGCGGGCGACCGACCGGCCGTTGACCTGCACCTCGTAGTCAGCGACGGCGCCGAGCTCGCCGCTCACGCTCAGGAAGCGGCTCAACGCCAACACGGCGATCGCGGTGTCGCGGGTGTTGGTCCACAGGCAGCCGCGCCGGCTCTCGAGCAGCCAGGTGACCGCCGGCCCGACGAGTCGGTGCTGCGGCTCGACGGCGAGCAGGGCGAGGAGCGCGAAGCTGGTCGTCTCGATCGCCCCGTCGTGCCAGCGCCACCAGTTGTGCTCCTGACCCCAGTGGGCGCTGCCGGTCGCGGTCGGGTCGACCGACGGTGCGCCGATCAGCGCCGAGGCGCCGAGGTCGTGATCGGCGCGGACCCCGTTCTCGAGGTTGCGCACCAGCACGCCGGCGTCGTCGCCGCGACCGAGGCGCAGGGCGGCGAGCGCCAACAGCGCCTTGCCGAAGTCGGTCATCTGCTCGCGGCGCTTGAAGGCGTTGGCGAAGGCCTTGCTCTGCGCGACGGAGGTCTGGTGCTCGCCGGCCCCCTGGACGAGCGCGTGCAGGAGCCACGCCTGGGTCTCCGGTTGCGCCTCGAAGTCGATGAGCTTCCGGTCGAGGAAGGCCGCGGCCCGTTCGCGCACCGCCGGCTCGAGGCTGACGCCGGCCTGCTCGGCCAGGCTAAGGCCCCAGAGCACGTAGCCGGTCATGAACGGGTTGCTCTGGTCTTCGCGCCACCAGCCCCAGCCGCCGTCGTCGTGCTGGAAGTCGACGAGCCGCGCCCGGCCGGCCTCGATCATCGCGTCGAGCTGGCGGAGATCCCCCTTGGTCTTGCCCTTCGGCGCCGGCGCCCGGTCGCCCAGCCGCAGCTGCAGGGCCTCGGCGACCGGCAGCCCGAGCTCGCGCAGGGTCTTGCCGACGATCACCGCCGGCAAAAAGCGGCTCATCGTCTGCTCGGTGCAGCCGTACGGGTAGTCGATCAGGTAGGGCAGCGCGTCGAGCATCGTCACCGCCACCGACGGGGTCAGGTGAACGGTCATGGTCGTCGACTCTGGCCGGCGGGGCGGCAGGTCGAGGACCAGCTCGTGCTCGGTGTCGCGCAGCTTGCCGCTGCGCACCAGCAGCTGATCGATGCCGTGGGCGTAGGCGGTCAGGGTGCGCTTCATCGCGTCGCCGGTGGCCTTGGCCCGGCCGCTCACCTCGAGCTCGACGGGCCCGGCGGCGTCGCTGCGCACCCGCCAGTCGACGCGGCGCTCGGCGCCCGGGGCGAGGGTGACGCGTGTCGCCGGCCCCGGGTCGAGCCGCGCGCCGTCGAGCAGGCCTTCGATCGTCAGGCCCCGGGCGGTCAGCCGCACCTCGACGGTCTCGGGCGCAGCGCCGTGATTGTTGACCAGCGCCGAGACCACCGCCTGGTCGCCGACGACGAAGAAGCGCGGCGCCTGCAGGCGGACCATCAGCGGCTGCTCGGTGCGCACGCTGCCGCTACCGGCGCCGAACTGCTGCGCGGGGCCGACCGCGCGGCCGGTGGCGCGCCAGCGGGTCAAGGTTTCGGGCAGCGCGACGCTGACGGTCGCCTCGCCGCGGGCGTTGGTCATCAGGGCCGGCTCCCACAGCGCAGTGGCGCGGAAGTCGGCGCGCACCTGAACCTGGACCGGCGGCGGTGCCGGGGGGGCG
>JBFYZW010000686.1:0-3016 GCA_041309305.1 Deltaproteobacteria bacterium
GCGAGACCGCCAACCCGTTCTTCGACGCCTGCGTGCTCGAGCAGATCCGCGGCCTGGCCGTCCCCGCGCCCGAGGGTGGCAACCGGCGGGTGCAGGTCCGCTACCCGTTCACCTTCCGGTCGCAATCAGAGGACGAGCGTCGGTGAGGGGAAATGGCGCGCCCGAGAGGATTTGAACCTCTGGCCTACGGATTCGTAGTCCGGCGCTCTATCCGGGCTGAGCTACGGGCGCGCGCGGGCGAAGTATGTAGCAAGTTGGCGGGCCGCTGTCCAGGACTTCCCGCGCCCCGCGGCGGCGACGCGTGGGTCTACGGCTGTGCTCCTGCCTTGAAGCGGGCAGGGGGCGGGGGTAGCCTGCGCCCACCGGTGGAGGCTCGAATCACTCCAGCTACCGGGGGGTTCAATATGCGGCGAGCTCTTGGCGTGGTGGTCCTGTCTCTGGCGCTCGGTGGGTGCTCGAAGACACCCGAGGAGGCGGCGAAGCTGTACAACGTCCAGACCTCCAACGGCTTCAAGTTCGCTGGCGGGGTGGCGGTCACCGACCAGCACATCCTGACCGATCTGTCGTTGTTCGAGACCCAGAAGTCCGGTCAGGTGCTCGACAACACGGGCAAGAACTTCGGGGCGGCGAAGCTGTCGAAGGACGACTTCTCGCGCGTGGTCGTGCTCTACGCCGAGGACGAGGTCCTGCCGGCGGCCAAGATCGGCTCGAGCGACGACCTCACCGAGGGGGCGAAGCTGGCGACGCAGGTCTACAACGAGAAGGGCGAGCCGGAGCTCCTGGTCGGCGCCTTCCGTGGCTGGCAGTTCGGCGACGGCGTCGGCTACCTGGTCACCGACATCAACGCGCCGAAGGAGTCGATCGGCGCCGGCTACTTCGGTCCCGACGGCAAGCTGGTCGGTCTGCAGGTGACCAAGCGGGGCAAGAGCACGTTGCTGCTGCCGATCGAGTACGTGGTCAACGGGCCGAAGGCGGTGACCAACACGTTGATCGGCGAGCACCTCGACAGCGAGGCCTTCGCGGCCAAGCGCGCCGAAGGGGAGAAGCACCCCGATCCGATCCCCGAGCCGCCTTCGTTCGAACAGATCCTCTGGGAGTTCGCCTTCTCGCGCACCGCGCTGGTCGGGGCGGTGGTGATGATGGACAAGAAGGACGGGCCGGCGCACGCCGCGCCGGTCAAGTTCCTGCTCGAGTCGGTCGACGTCGAGAGCAAGCGCGAGGTCGTCGGCGAAGGGGCCGTCGAGCCGGCCAACCTCAAGTGGGCGCCGCAGGCCGAGGCGTTCGCCGATCTGAAGAAGAACGCCGGGGCGATCTTCGGCGACGCGTTCGTCAAGGCCGAGCTCGACCCCTACGACTACGGCGAGCTGCGCTTCCGCATCCCGTTCGCCCCCTTCTGCGCCAAGGTCGACGCGGCCAGGGTCTACGTGCTGACCCTGACCCTCGCCGACGGACGGAAGGCGAGCGAGAACTTCCAGGACATGGCCAACATCTGCACCGGCGCCGAAGAGGGTGACGGGACGGCCTGGGAGAAGGAGTGGGGGATGAGCAGCGCCGCCGGCGCGGCGCCCGCGGCGGCGGACGACGACGACAAGGGCGGCAAGGCGAAGAAGAAGAAGAAGAAGAAGGGGCGGAAGTAGCCGCCGCTCAGGGCTTCTTGGTCCGGTAGGTGCCCCGGAACGGCGAGGCGCCGTAGCGGGTGAACCGGTTGCGCCGGTTCTTGCCCCGCCCCCTCTCCAAAGTCTCGAAACTGAAGAAGCTGCGCTGCTTGAACAGCTTGACCAGCTTGTCGGTCAGGCTGCTGATGTGCAGCTCGAACGGCGCGCCGAACGGCTCGCCGCCGCCGCGCATCACCGACTCGTAGATCAGCTCACCGGAGTTGCGCTGGTAGTCCTTGAGCAGGCCGTCGTCGACCTCGGCGAGCGGGTTGTTGCGCGGCACCAGCTTGTCGGTCTTTTTCGCCATCGCCTGGGTCACCCACTATAACACAGGTGGATTGGCGCGGGCGCGGCTGGTATGCCAGCCGCCGGAGGCGCGGTGCAGGCCAACGACGTGAAGCTGCTCCCGGCCGAGCGGTGCGGTGAGCTCGAGGACGGCGACCTGGTGGTCTTCGCCGACGGGCACGGGCGCAGCAATCTGGTCCGGCTGCGCGCCGGCGCGCAGGTGCAGGTGCCGGCCGGCAGCGTCCACTGCGACGCGCTGGTCGGCGGGCCGCCCGGCCAGCTGGTGCGGACCCACCGCGGCGAGGTGGTCTCGGTCTTCAGGCCGACGCTCGAGCAGTACCTGTGGCTGATGCCGCGCGCGGCGCAGATCATCATCCCGAAGGACGCGGCCTTCATGGTCCAGTGGGCCGACGTCTTCGCCGGCGCCACGGTGGTCGAGGCGGGGATGGGCTCGGGCGGGCTGACCTTGTCCCTGCTGCGCGCCGTCGGCGACGCCGGGCGGGTGATCAGCTTCGAGAGCCGCCCCGAGTTCGCCAACCGCGGGTTGAAGAACATCGACGTCTGGCAGCCGAGCTGGCGCGCGCGCCACGCGCTGCGACTCGAGGACGTGCACACCGGGCTCGGGCTGCTCCGCGACGTCGACCGCGTGCTGCTCGACCTCGCCGACCCGTGGGCGGCGCTCGACGGGGCGGCGCAGGCGCTGGTGCCCGGCGGCGTGCTGGTCGCCTACCTGCCGGGGATCCGCCAGGTCGATCAGCTGGTGCTGGCGGTGCTCGATCACGCGATGCTGAGCTCGCCCGAGGTGGTCGAGACCAACCTGCGGCCGTGGCGGGCCGACCGGGTGCGGCTGCGGCCCGAGTCGCGGGTCATCGGTCACACGGGGTTTCTGATTCGCACGCGGCGTCTGGGTCGTCCACCGCCGGGGACTTGATCAGCTCGCCCAGCAGCACCGTCGCGTAGACGCCGCGCGGCAGCGTGAAGCCGAGGCGCAACCCCTCCGCCTCGCGCCGCAGCGCGACCGGGCCGAGCCAGATCAGGTTTGCGCGGCGGGTGCCGGCGGCGAGCTTGGCGTGGGC
>JBFYZW010000687.1:0-11624 GCA_041309305.1 Deltaproteobacteria bacterium
CGAATGAATGGAGCCGGCGAAGGTCAGGCAAGCGCAGGTCTGCCCACCGGGAGGAAACCGTTCGACCTGCCCACGCGTCCGGTGTTGCAAACGATGTTCAGTCGTGGGTTGATGGTCGTCGCGCTAGACGGGGCAAGCGATCAGCGGCGAAGTCGGGCGGGGTTCGTCATCGGGGGAGGGGTTTTGTCTTCCCAATGCACAGCGGTCGAGCTTTTTCCAGTGGTGGACTTTGAACCACTCCCAGTTGTACGGACCGCCCCCGTCCGGGGCATCCGCAGGCGGAAGCTTCCTCTTCACGGCATCTCCTGGCAGCCGACGTCGCCGACGCGCGAGTCTACCGGGCCTCGTTTACCGGCTCGTTTACCGGCTCAACAGAACGCGCCGGTTCTGCTACACTGCCCAGATGCGCGCGTCGCTGCTCGTCGTATCGCTGCTCTCGGCGTGCGTCTCCGCCAAGCGGAGCGGCTCGCCTGGCGGCGCGGACGACACCGGCGATGCGGTCGTCGCGTCCGACCCCGGCGGCGATAGCGCGGGCGATGCGCACACCGCCAGTGATGGCGCGGGCGATGCGCCGACCGGTGGCGACCTTCTACCCGGTGACGCCGGCGACGCCGACGCGGGCCCGCTCGTGCTCAACAAACGTCACTGGCAGCTGTCGTTCGCCGACGAGTTCCGTGGCAAGCCGGGTCGCGCCGACGACACCTATTGCTACGACGAGCTGAAGCCGCAGTGTCACGTCTGGGCGGGCACGAGCCACAACTGCGACCTCACCGACGTCACCGGCGCCGGCTTCTTCCCGCCCACCAAGGCCAACCTGGTGGCGGCGATCAAGCTGTTCGAGCCGGCGCACGACTTCGCGGCGATGAGCGACGACGCGGTGAAGTCGCTCTACGGCGCGCTGCTGACGACGCGGCTCGCTCACCTCGACAAGTGCCGCTGGACCCTCTACGACATGCTCAACTGGATGGCCACCGACTACGCCGGCCACTACTCGGCTCGCTTCGATCCGTCGCAAGTGCTCGTCGATCCCACCGGCAAGGGCACGCTGCTCTTGTCGGCCACCTATGCCCCGGTCGAGACCGACTGCATTTTCGGCGGCACCCTCGGCGGGCCGAACTGCCAGGTGCACACCTTCGCTCCGGGCGAGGTCAGCGTCGGCGTCAGCTACTGGGTGGATCCGGATCCGGCCTGGCCCGGCGTCTACTACGCGCCGCCCAGCCCCGGCAGCTGTCCGCACGGCGGCACCTTCGCCGGCGTCAACTGCCAGGTGGCGACCTTCTCGCCCCACTTCCTCGAGGAGAGCGGCGTCTACTACTGGGTGGACGCCGATCCGCGCTGGCCCGGCGTCTACTACGCCAACCAGACCTACCGTTGCCGGGACAACATCGACTACGCCCCGGTGCTGCACTTCCGCAACCTCACCTGCCCGATCGTGAACGGCGGCCTGATGAGCTACGGCTTCACCAACCGCCTCTACGTCGATCCCGAAGGCACACCGCAGCCGCGCGGCGTGATGCAGCAGCAGGGGCGCTTCGAGGCCAAGGCTCGCATCCCGCGTGGAGTTGGCGCCTTCCCGGCCGCGTGGCTGATGCCGCGCGACGGGGGCTGGCCGTACGACGGCGGGGAGATCGACGTGATCGAGGCACGCGACGCCGCCGACGGCGTCTTTCAGACCTACCACCACGGCAAGTGCTTCGACGGCGGGAGCCTCCTCGAGCTGGACGCGCTCGACCCTGCCAATTGCGCGAGCCTCGGCGGCGTCTCTACCCACCTGGCGAAGGGCTACACCACCGCCGAGCGCCGCGTGCACGAATTCTGGCAGCGCGACCACCTCTTCGCCGTCGAGTGGACCGACAATCGCTTCGACTACTTCATCAACAACCGCCACATCGGCGAGATCACGGTCGGCACCGCCGCCCAGACCGACGTCGTGACCCCGCCGGCGCTCTCGCTCTTCGACGCCAGCAACTTCCCGCAGAGCCCCTTCTATTGGATCCTCAACCACTCGACCTGGGTCGCCGAGAGCAACTGGCCGACGTTCGGGCCGCAGACCTTCCGTATCGACTACGTTCGCAACTACGTTGCCTGCGGCACCGACAACCTCGAGTACTGCCCGTGCGGCGGTCGCTTCCGCGAGGACGTCGGCTGCGAGCTACACGGCGCGCCGCTCATCTGCCCGCCCGGGCTCGCGCCGCCGATCGTGACGGCCGGCGTCTACGCCAGCTTGTGCCAACCCTCGATTCGTCACTGTATCAACGGCGGCACGCTGATCGGGCCGCGCTGCCTCGTCGCTGAGCTCGCGCCGGGCGTGCTCGTCGACGGCGTCGACTACTGGGTGGACGCCGATCCGCGCTGGCCGGGCGTCTACTACGCGAAGGTGGGCGGCCTCTGTCCGCATGGCGGCTCCGGGCCAGTCCATTGCCAGGTCGCCGCCTTCGCCGCCGACCTGCTCGAAAGCGGCGTCAGCTACCTCGTCGCCGCAATGGGCCTGCCGCCCGGCGTCTACTACCTGCCGGACTTCGACAACTAGAGGCCGACAACGCCTCGCCCGATCGGGGAGCCGCTGCCGCAGCGGCGCGCCCTGCTGCTGGCTGAGATCATGCCGTCCGGGGAGGCGGCCGCTGACGCCCGCCTGCTGGCGACGCCGACTAGCCAACCCCACCCACACCGTGGCCGAGCTCGTGCTCGGTTCCCTGGGTCATCGACCCCCTGGTCGAGGTGCCGATGATGATCGGCCTGGTCAACGTCGCGCTCCGGCTCGGGTACGGCGTCGCCGTCATCGACCGTTTCTCCGGCGGCCCTGCCTCAACGATTGCCGGTGAAGCGTTTTCCCTCTATGGTCTCTCGCCATGAGCGTGCATTTGGCGGGCCACGCGCGTCATCGATCGGTGGCACAGGTCAGTGCTGTCCTGGTGATGATGGCCGGCGGCGTAGGTTGTGGCCGCAGTGACTCGTGGCTGGTCGTGGCCAGCAGGCCCGGCGACGCGGATTCAACGGACACCGATCCGACCCAACGAGCGGTGCTCGAGCTCCTCGGCCCGGCCGTGCATGACTTCGGTGCGACCCGCGTCGGCTCGGCGGCCGGCCATCTCTTTCTGATCCAGAACCGCGGGACCGCGGCCGCGACCGCCGTCACACAGGCGGGCATCGGCACCAGTGCGCCCTTCGCGTTTGCCGGCGGCACCTTCCCCGGGACCGCAGCGACCTGCGCGGACCAGGGCGTACTGGCGCCCATGGAGGTCTGCTCCCTGGCGATCACGTTCTCGCCCGTGGCCGCACAAGCGAGCGACGTCGAGGTTCGCATCGGGTACCACGATGGCGCTGCAAGCGCAGACCTGTCGGTGCGGCTGCTCGGACGGGGCACCGCCGGTCTCAAGGTGAGACGGGTGACCACCGGCGACCGCTTCAACTGCGCGATCCTCACCGATGGCACCGTGCGATGCTGGGGAAGCAACGATTTCGGCGAGCTGGGGTACGGCGACATCCAATATCGGGGCGGCACGGCCGCACTGATGGGAGCTGCGCTCGCTGCCGTCGATCTCGGCGCCGGGAGGACCGTCGAGCAGCTCGTCGCCGGACATCGAAGCATCTGCGCGCTGTTGGACAATCATCGCGTGAAGTGCTGGGGCCAGAACGCGGCCGGTGAGCTCGGTGTTGGTGACGCTGTGAACCGTGGCGACAACGCCGGCGAGATGGGAGACGCATTGCCATACGCAGAGCTCGGGACCGGTCGCCTCGCGGTCAGCCTGGCCGCCGCGACGAACTCCTACTGTGCGCTCCTGGACAACAACCGCGTCAAGTGCTGGGGCGACAACACCCTGGGGACGCTCGGGACGGGCGACGGCGAGCACCGCGGCGACCAGGCGAATGAGATGGGCGACGACCTGCCGTACCTCGACCTCGGCGTCGGGCGCAACGTCAGACAGCTCGGCGGCTTCGAGGAGGGCTTCTGCGCGATGTTCGACACCGGCGCGATCAAGTGCTGGGGCGGGAACGAACGCGGCGAGCAGGGCCTCGGCGACACGGTCGTCCGCGGGGACGAGCCCGGCGAGATGGGCGACAACCTGCCGGTGGTCGACCTGGGGCCGGGCCGCACGGTGAAGCAGCTGGTGAGCTCGACGCAACATCACACCTGCGCGATCCTCGATGACGACTCGATCAAGTGCTGGGGTCTCAGCGACTTCGGTCAGCTCGGCTTGGGCGATGCGAACAATCGTGGCGATGGCCCCGGCGAGATGGGCCAGGACCTGCCGGCCGTGGACCTTGGCACCGGCAGACATGGACGGTCTCTGATCCTCGGTACCTCACACGCCTGCGCTCTGTTGGACGACGACTCCCTGAAGTGCTGGGGCAGAAACGACCGAGGGGGACTCGGCCAGGGAGACGTGGCGAATCGCGGCGACGGGCCGAACGAGATGGGGGACAACCTCCTGCCAGTGGCGCTCGGCGCAGGCCTGACTGCCATCTCGGGCGACGCTGGCACTGAGCACACGTGCGTGGTGCTGAACGACGACACCCTCAAGTGCTGGGGAGGCAACTCCGTCGGCCAGCTCGGTCTGGGAGACCTTGTCCTTCGTGGCGACGGCCCGGGCGAGATGGGGGACAGCCTGCCGCGCGTGGATCTCGGCCTGACCCCCTGACCTCGGCCGCGCCCGGTGGCCATGAGGTCGGGCATGGTGCGAGGAGCCATGATGGAGCCGATCTCGTGGACACCTGAGTTGACCGGGACGCAGGAACGCGACGCTGAGCAGGTGGCTTCACCGGGCTACGGGTCAGCTAGAACGACAGCGGCAGCGTCAACGCGCTGGTGCACAACCCGACGGAGCGGCAAAGGCTTGCATCCGAGGGTGTGGTGTATTGTTCGAAGGCCCGCCGCCTGGGCGGCCGCTCCTTTCGGGCACGCAGTCCTCCGTCGGGGCCGGTTCAACTGCCGTTGCCGTTTCGGTTCGGGTAGTCGCCGTTGAGCGAGGCCGAGGGCGAATGATTGGCGCCGGCTGAGGTCAGGCAGGCGCAGGTCTGCCCACCGGGAGGAAACCGTTCGACCTGCCCACGCGTCCGGTGTTGCAAACGATGTTCAGTCGTGGGTTGATGGTCGTCGGCTTGGAGGGTTGAGTCGATGAGCGGGGAGGCAGGGCGGGGTTCGTCATCGGGGGAGGGGGTTTGTGTTCCCTATGCACCGGCGCAGGCTCATCGGGGCATTCGTGACCACCGGACTGCGACCGTCGCCGACGGCGGCGTTGTGCCGCAGCTCGCCGCGGTCAGTTCCCGATGGCTGGCGCCAGCGGCACCCGCGGGCTGCCGCCACCGCCGAGGCTCGTGGCCGAGTTGTTGGTGACGATCGCCAGCGCCTGGAAGACGTCGACCACGTCGAGCATGAAGTCGTGCCCCAGCTCCGGGCGCATCGGGAACCCGTATAGCAACTCGAACTCGTCCACCACCGCCCCGTCGGGTCCCCGCTCGGTGGCCAGGCCCCACCCGTTCCAGTAGGAGTCGTCCACCAGGTAGGCGCCGTAGTCCACCAGCGCCTGGGCGAAGATGCGGCCAGGCAGGGTGCGCAGCCCCGCCACGTCGAAGCCTGGCTCCAGCGCAACGAGCGCGCCCGGGCCCATGTTGGGGTTGCTGCCCCCGTAGGTGCTGGCGTCCGCGTAGCTGTCGACCACGGGCGCCGGCCAGATCGGCGAGCAGCAGTGGTAGTACTGATGGCCCCACAGATTGATCTTCATCACATGGCTGATCCGCCCGGCCGTGAACTCGCCCACGCGTACTGTGCCGCCGAGCGCGGAGAGGTTGCTGCCGCCGTGCGAACCGCGGATGCCGGCGCCGTAGATGTTCTCGTCGTCGAAGAGATACCCGGTCGTGCCCGGCGTCCCGGCCGTGCAGCGCGTGAAAGGCTGGTTCTGGGCCACGGTCTGCCCGTCGGCCAGCAGGAAGGCCGCCGAGTTGTTCTCGGTGGCGTTGGGGATAATCAGGTCCGCGGGTATCGGCAGCGTCGCCATGAGACCGCCCGTGGCCGGGCAGCGGTCACCACCGCCCCAGCCGGCGTCGTTGCGGTAGACCTCGGTCAGCGGCGCGTCGGGTGTCATGACGACGATGTCCTGGTCCTGGACGAAGAGGGTCGGCCAGCCACTCTCGGAGTTCTGCACGATCCCGGCCGGCTCGTACACCGCACCGCTGCCGATGGGCATATTCCAGATAGAGTCGCTCGCGAACGGCCACCGGAGCTTGTCGCGTCGGCCGTCGGGCAGGAGCCCGAAGTCGCGGCCCCCGTTGGGAGGCTCGTTCGTGCATTGCCCGGCGGTGTTGCACGTGGCGTCCTCCGCGCACGTGCCGCAGCTGCCGTCGCAGCCATCCGGGCCGCAGACGCGCCCCTGGCACTCCGGGATGCAATCACACACGCACGGCCCCCAGGCGCTGCCGTCGGGCAGGCAGAGCTGAGCACCGGCGCCGCCGCTGGTGCAGGTGCACGACAACTGCTGCCCGGGTTCGCACCCACCGTCCGGGCCGGCGTCCCCACTGCGCGAGGCGTCGACGCCGCCGTCGGCCCACCCGATCGTCCCGCGGATGCACGCCGCTGCGCCGAGCGTGCCGGCCAAAGCGAGCACGGCACACCACCGCGAAGCAACTCGCCCCACCCTCCGCAACGGGCGTCGCCACCGGCCTGACTCGGCCTCGTTCTGCCAGCCATCTGTGTCGCGATCCCCAACGGCCTGTCGCCCGAATCCGAAAGTCAAGCGTCGGTGGGGGTCGGACGTTGGCCGGTTGACCACGAGCCGCATAGTTGATGATAGCACGGATGTCGTGATCCCCTGAGTCGTGCCGCCCAGGTTCGCAAGTTGTGAATAGGTGGCGGGCGGAAGCTGTCAAGCGAGCCACGAGATGCTGGGACCGGCAAGAGGAGTGAGGAAGGCGCCGGCGAAGGATCGTGCGGCGCGCCAACGGTCACCCAGAAGGTCGAGACCCGGCGTCGGCTGTTGTGTACGCAGTTCGGTCATGCGATAGCGCGGTCGTACTGGAGGCGACAATCGATGAATGAGGAGCCAGGCCGGGTTTCGTCATCGCGCGCGGCGTCTTGTCGCGCCTGCGGACGGGCGCCTCGATGGCCGGTGCTCGCGGTTGTCGCGCTCAGTTGCGGCCGAGGCGGTTTCGAGCCGATAGGCGATCGCCCGGTCCGCCCCCAGGATGCCGCCAGCGCCGATGGAGACAGCGACACGCCGAGCGATCTGCTGTTCCACGCCACGTTCGAAGGCGACGTCGGCGACGTCGCCGGGGGACGCACGCCGACCTGCATCGGTTGCCCGCTCGCGTTCACGAGCTCACCGGGCAACGCGGGACAGGCGCTCCAGCTCACGGGGGCCGAGTGTCTCGAGTACGCCGACGATCCGCGGCTACGGCCGGTGTCGTTCACGCTCGCGGCGTGGTTCCGCGTGAGTCAGGCGGCGACGTTCTCGATGTTCGGCAAAGCCTTCGAGGCCGACGCCACCGAACAGAACTCGTACGAGTTCTGGGTGTCGAGCGCCGGCCAGGTGCTGTTCGCGACGGTGAACGCCACCGATCCATACGTGTGGGCTGACTCCATCGTGCCGACAACCTGGTATCACGTCGCCGGCACAATGGACGGCGGGACGAAGCGGATCTATGTCGACGGCGTCGAGCGCATGGTCGGATCCCCGGGGGCGACCGCCTACGACGGTGAATCGCTACGGATCGGATGCGACCGAGGGACCGGGAATGTCCAGAACTTCTTCGTCGGTGATCTCGACGATGTGCGGCTGTACGGCCGGGCGCTCGCCGCCGCCGAGATCGCGGCGCTCGCGGCGACGCCGCCCTGACGCGCATCATTCCTTCTTGAGCAAGGCTAGACCATGGGGCGGCGGTCGCGAACCGGGACCTCTCCAACTAGTGCTCGCTGGCGCCCATGTCAGGTGCCACACCGTTGTAGGCGTAGGCAACGCCGGCTGGAGGAGAAAGTATGGAGTGGCCCCTGGTTCAAGCACAAACCTGATCGACGGAACGGCTTGTGTGGCCGCCCGAAGGTTGTGGATTGAACCCGCTCAGCGAATTGTCGGTTTGGTTCACTCAAGTATTCGCGGTCAAGCCGCATAGGTTGGAATCGATAGGTTGGGCCGCAATCAGTGCGACGGGATCGTGTCCAATCTCCTCCACCGCGGTCACCACCCACTTCCAACCGGCGATTCGCTGCTGTGTTGTGGGAGCCGGTTAGGCCGGTTGCTTCGGCTCCCAAGTGCCAGACACCAGTCGACTCACTTTGCTCGCGTCGTAGGTCGTTCCGTCGCGCCAGATAGCGAAGAGGATACCCGCGAGCTTGCGACACATGGCCACGTTGGCAACCCACTTGCCGCGACGTTCGGCGATTTGACGACCCCAAACAGCGAGCGGGTCTCGAGGTCTCTGTCTCCGGATACACCAACAGGCCTGGTTCAAGACTCGCCGCACTTCGGGCGACCCGGCCTTGGTGATGCTTGTCCGGCGCTTGACCAGCGAGCTCGACCGCTCGCCGGGTGTGATCCCAAGATACGACTCCACCTGGTGTGCGGTTCGGAACCGCGTGATGTCGTCGATGGCGGCATAGAACTCGGCTGCGGTGAGCGGCCCGACACCAGGAACGGTCATGAGTCGAGAGCAGACCGGATGATCTTTGACGAGGCCGATCACCTCGGCGTCTGCATGTTTGATCTGCAGGTTGATCGCCTCGATCACCACGAGCTGACGCTCGATGAAGACGGGCATGCCGTGGGGCCTGTGGAGGAGTTTGGCTCGAACGCGCTCGGGGAAAGTCGAGGGGCCGCCGCGTCGGAGCGAGAGGACTTGTGTGCGCATCCAACCGCGGACGGTGTTGATGAGCTGGGTGCGGGCCTGAATGAGTGCGACACGCGTTCCGAGGAGGCTCCTCCACGTGCGCGCCTGCTCGGAGCGGATATGGACGGAGGGCAGGTCGATTCGGCAGGACACCTCGCTGAGCGCTTGGGTATCGCGTTGGTCGGTCTTGATGCCATGGTAACCAACGCCAAGCCGCCGAATGAGAGTCGCCGGCACGACGCGCACCTCGTGGCCGAGGGCCAAAGCACCATCGGCAACGCGAAAGGCCTCGGCACAGGTAAGACAAAGCCCCCCCGAATAACGAGCCCCGGCACAACTGCTCGATCATCGGCTGCCCCCGCTCTCACGACGACCATCAACGCTCGCCAGAACGACTTTGGCAACTGCTGCCGCGACGGCCTGACAACCGATTTCCAGACCCGAGGCACAACTTCGCCCACCTGGCTGAGCCCGGCTCTCGCGGTCCTCGACCTGCGCCTAGCCGATTGCGAACCCGAACGACAACTGCCCCGATGCCGACGGCGGACTACGCGACCGAAAGGGGCGGCCGCTCACGCGGCCGGACGCCTTGGGGGAGGACGACTCGACGCCCTGCTTCAACCAATCACCGGCCATTCCGCTCGGCACCACGCCCAGCACCAACATCGGGCTGTGCGTGCAGCGCGGGCAACGAAGCACCTCCAACTCGAACGTTCGCTTCAACAGCTCACGCCAACTCAACCGCTGGCGGACCACGCCGCCAACCATGCCTTCGCGCCCTCCGAATTGTCTCGGCCCGCGGTATCCTTCTCCAGAACGGAGCGAAGTCGTGGCCGAGCAAGATCACCGGCGGCGCATTGTTCGGGGTCGAACCCCGACGTAGACTCTGGATACCCCATGGCCAGGCCAACACCGCCGAGCGGACCAAGATGATCCGCTCCCACATCGGAGAGCCGGCGGTCGCGGCGAGGCGACGACCCGCCAACCCGTCAGCCGCTCGGCTCGCTACAGCGCGAATCGAATTCGCTCAGTCGCTCGAAGATCCCCGAATACGCTGGAGGCAACCACCGTGCGTCGTCTCCTGATTCCGAGCTTCGCCTTGCTCCTTCTGGCCTGCAGCGCCACAGTGTCGACTACTCTGGCCGATGCCGCGCTCGACGGCGACGGCAGCGCGACACACGATGGCAGCGCGGCACACGACGGCGATCGGATAGAGGCCGACGGTGATCAGGTGGAGGCCGACGGCAACTCGGACGGTGCTGATGCCAGTGGTCCCTTCGTCTGGCTGATCGTCTTCAACGGGGAGAGCAACGCCGCCGGAATCGCGCCCAACAGCTCGGCCACCGCTGCAGAGCGAGAGCCTCGCCCCGCGGTTCAGATCTTGAACAACTACGAGCTGGTCTTCCAAGCGTTGGACCTCGATCAGAACAACAACATCGACAACGCCACCCCCTGGAATGAGTCGCACTCCTGGGAGATTGGCTTGGCAGACGCGGTAGAGGCGGAGCGGCTCCCGAATCCCTCGTATCTGGTCAAGGCGGCAGCCTCGGGGACGCGCATCGACCAGTGGTTGCCCGATGGCGGCGGCACGTGGTGGGCGAACATGACCAACAAGCTCGACACCGCGACCACGCTGCTCAACACCGCTGGGCTATCGTATCGCATTGCGGTCTGGTATTCGCTCGGCCTCAACGACGCGCTGGCGGGAACCCCGCCGCTGCAGTGGAAGGCGGACGTGGAGTCCTATTTCGCTGCGTTTCGTGCCCGCTACGGCGCCGATATCCGCATCTACATGACGCGCTTCCATGAGTACGCCGAGACGCCTGGTGACGGCCTCGGCCACCCGTACAACCCGACCATTGACGCCATCGCCGCGGAGGACCCTCTCACCGAGGTCGTGCCCACGCAGGGGGCGTCGTACCTGGATCCTTACGTGCACTGGGACTACGCAGGCATGAAGGTCATCGCCGATCGGATCGTGACGATGATGCTAGCGGCGCCGTAGCGCTCTGCTGTGCTGCTCGTCAGCGCAACCGTCACGTCCACCAGCAGCGTCAGACGGTCGCGACGTGCGGCAGTGGTACCGGCTGGCCTTCTGAGAACACACCACACCCGCGACGCAAGCCTGCGCCTGACCCCTGGCGATGGCCCTCGACTGGGCAAAGGTAGCCGATGTTGGTACACCGGGCCGATGCGGCTCACCGCGCCCATCGCCGGGTTCTACTCTGCCCTTCTGGTCCTCGTCGCCGCCGGCCTCGCCTGCCGCCTCGATCCGGAACGACGACCGGTGGCCGGGGACCCCGCCGTCGGCGCCGATCCGCACGGCGTCAGCGACGCTGACGCCCCGGATGACCTCGTGCCGGCCGATGGTGCTCACGGGGCCGATCCCGCGGTAGGTGATCCAGCCTGCCCGGTGCTGCCCCCGTTTGACTATCACTGCGATCCGGGCGACCTGCAGACGTGCCCCGAAGGGTTGTGCCTCTTCTCGCAGTGCATCGCGCTGATCCTGGACCGCGACCGGTGGCAGGAGTGCGCCAACTCGAACTGTGACCGCTGCGAGACGGCGAACAGCTGTCCCGTCGATTGCGCCGCGCCGCTGGAGGAGAAGTATGGAGTGGCCCCTGGTTCAAGCACAAACCTAATCGACGGAACGGCTTGTGTGGCCGCCCGAAGGTTGTGGATTGAACCCGCTCAGCGAATCGTCGGTTTGGTTCACTCAAGTATTCGCGGTCAAGCCGCATAGGTTGGAATCGATAGGTTGGGCCGCAATCAGTGCGACGGGATCGTGTCCAATCTACTCCACCGCG
>JBFYZW010000688.1:0-9417 GCA_041309305.1 Deltaproteobacteria bacterium
CGCCCACGACGCGCCGCTTTCGCCCGCGGCCGGGCTCGGCTTCGTCTCGCTGGTCGGCGCCGGCCCGGGCGACCCGGGCCTTCTGACCCTCAAGGCCCGCGCCCGGCTGATGCACGCGCAGGTGGTCGTCTACGACCGGCTCGCGGTGCAGAGCCTGCCCTGCGACCTGCCGGCGGCGGTGGAGCTGCACGCGGTCGGCAAGGAGGCCGGCCATCACCCGCTGCCCCAGGAGGAGATCAACGCGCTGCTCGTCCGCCTCGGGCGGGAGGGGAAGCGCGTCGTCCGCTTCAAGGGCGGTGACCCGTACGTCTTCGGCCGCGGCGGCGAGGAGGCGATGGCCCTGCACGACGCGGGCGTCCCGTTCGAGGTCGTGCCCGGGCCGACCTCCGGCGTCGCGGCGGCCGCCTACGCCGGGATCCCGATCAGCCAGCGCCGCGAGTCGGTCCGCCTGACCCTGGTCACCGCGCACGAGGCGGTGAAGAAGAAGGGCCCGCAGGTGCGCTGGGATCTCATCGCCCCCGACGCCCACGACACGCTGGTCGGCTACATGGGGTTGACCTCGCTCGGCGAGGTTGTCCACCAGCTGCTCGCCGCCGGCATGGACCCCGAGACCCCGGCGGCGATGATCGAGCGGGCGACCACCGCGGCGCAGCGGCTCGTGCGCGCCCCGGTGCGCGACCTCCCCGGCGCGGTCGAGGCCGCCGGCATCGGCCCGCCGGCGCTGTTCATCATCGGTCGCGTCGTCCGCCACGCCGACACCCTCGACTGGTTCGCCCGCCGGCCGCTGTTCGGTCAACGGCTCGGCCTGTTCGCGCCCGGCGGCGAGCTCGCCGACGCGCTCAGCCTGGCCGGGGCCGAGCTGCTCGAGCCGCCGGCACCGCTGACGCCGGCGGCGCGCGTCGTGATGGCGGTCGCGCCGATCACCGGCTGGATCTTCCGCTCCGCCGACGAGGTTGATCTGCTCGAGGAGGAGCGCGACACGCCGGGCTTCGGCGCCGAGCTGACCGCCTGGTGCCTGACCGATGAGGCAACGGCGCGCGCTCGCGAGCTCGGCTGGCCGCACGTCGAGCGGATCGACGACCAACCGGCCGCACTGGTCGCCGCGATCGGTGCACACCCGCAGGGCTGACCGCGAGCCGAAAGGCGACGACGCCCGGGTAGGATATGCTCCCACCCCAGCCAAGATCTGATTGCGGCGGCGGGAGCGCGACGCTACATTCTCCGACGCGCGGCGGGGGAGTCGAGATAGGCAACGCACAGGAGTAGACCCGATGCAGGACGCTAGGCTCTCGCGCGGTTGGCTGTTGCTCGTGCTGCTCGCATCGCTGGCGAGCGCGTGCGGCCCGAATGGCACCCCCGAGGCGACCCCAGTCTCGGCGAGCACCGATCCGGTCTTCTATGGCTCGCTCAACCCGACGCTCTACACCACGCTGTCGACCGCGCAGCGCAACGCGGTGGTCGCGCTGTGCCTGGACTGGGGCGGTTGCTTCTGCTCGGGCACGATCATCTCGCCGCACGTGGTCTTGACCGCGGCGCACTGCATCGACTCGCCCGACTCGCCCCCCTTGGCCGCCGCCGACGTCCGCATCCACATCGGCGCCGACAACTCCGATCCCGATCAGATCCTCACCGCGGTCGCGGTCGACTACATCAACCCCGACCGGGAGTCGTCCGACGTCGGCGTCGTCGTGCTGGCCAACACCTCGGCCTCGGTGACGCCCATCCCGATCAAGCGCGGCGGCGTGAGCGGCATCGTCGGCCACGACGCGCAGGCGGTCGGCTTCGGCATGACGCAGGGCTCGAGCGGCGAGTACAACACGATGCGCTACTGGACCACCCTCGACGCCGACTGGTTCTCCGGCGGCGTCATCACCTGCGACGGCAACGGCAGCACCGGCATCGCCCCGGGCGACTCCGGCGGCCCGCTGCTCTACAACTTCGGCAGCGGCGTGATGGTCGCCGGCAACGCCTCGACCGCCGAGACCAGTTGGGTCAACACCTCGAACTACACCGCGGTGTCGCAGAACGAGGCGTTCATCCAGTCCTACGTCGACCAGTACGACACCCCGGGCTGCATCGCCTCCTGCACCGGCTACGAGTGCGGCCAGCGCTCCGGCTGCGAGTGCGGCGCCTGCCCGCGCGGCGAGCAGTGCGTCTCGAACGTCTGCCAGGAGATCCCGTCCGGCACCGGCGGCGCCTGCCTGGCGCTCGAGTCGACCACGCAGGAGTGCACCACCAACACGCAGTGCGGCCCGAACGGCGTCTGCTACGACTACGGCACCGGCGACAGCGAGTGCGGCGAGAGCTGCGGGCCGCAGTCGTGCGCCTCCGGCGACGCCGGCGCCTTCTGCCTGCCGTTGGCGCTGCAAGGCGGCGGCTACCTGCCGGTGTGCATCGAGTCCGCGCCGGCCTCCTGTGCCACCGAGTACGAGACCTGCACGACGCGCACCGGCGGCACCGGCTACTGCCTGCAGCTCTTCCAGGGCGAGCCGCAGAAGTGCTGGGCCGCGTGTGAGACGGTGGTCACCTGTCCGGACGGCACCGGCTGCATCCCGCTCGGCGCCACCGACCCGTGCGCCGGCTACGAGTGCGGCGAGCGCGATGGGCGCGACTGCGGCGACTGCGCGCCGCTGACCGAACAGTGCGTCGCGAACATGTGTGTCTGCGCCCCGTTCTGCGACGGCCGGCAGTGCGGCGCCGACGGCTGCGGCGGCTACTGCGGGTCGTGTCCGGCCGGCATGGACTGCAACGCCTTCGGCGCCTGCTACTACCCCAACCAACTGCCCCCCACCGAGCCGACCACCGGCACCTGCGCCAACTGCACCGCCGCGCCGGGCGGCACCGCCCTCGTGGCGCTCCTGCTCGCCCTCCGCCGCCGCCGTCGTCGTTGACCGACTTGTCCCGCTCCCCGGTTGCTCGTAGAGTGGCGCTCCTCAGCAAGGAGTAGACCATGAACCTGATCCTTCTCGGACCCCCGGGCGCAGGCAAGGGCACGCAAGCGAAGCGGATGATCGACACCTACAAGATCCCGCAGATCTCCACCGGCGACATGCTGCGCGAGGCGGTCAAGGCCGGCTCGCCGATGGGCAAAGAGGCGAAGGGCTACATGGACGCCGGCAAGCTGGTGCCCGACGAGGTGGTCGTCGGCATCGTCGCCGAGCGGATCGCCAAGCCAGACTGCGACAAGGGCTTCATGCTCGACGGCTTCCCGCGCACCATCCCGCAGGCCGACGCCCTCGGCGCGATGCTGAAGAAGAAGGGCAAGACGATCAACCACGTCGTCTGCATCCAGGTCGACAACGAGGAGCTGGTCGGCCGGTTGACCGGCAGGCGCACCTGCCGCGCCTGCATGGCCCCGTACCACGTGAAGTTCAACCCGCCGAAGAAGGCCGGCGTCTGCGACAAGTGCGGCGGCGAGCTCTACCAGCGCGACGACGACACCGAGAAGGCGATCCGCTCGCGGCTCAAGACCTACGCCGATCAGACCGAGCCGCTCATCGCCTACTACCGGAAGCAGTCACTGCTCCGCCCGGTGGACGGCAAGGGGAAGATGGAGGAGATCTTCGCCCGCATCCAGAAGGCGCTCGGCTGAAGCTCGCGCACCACAGGCGCGGCACCAACAGCCGATTGTGCACGCGGCACAGCCCCTGATCGCCGCGGGTGTCCCCCCACGCCGAGCTGAGGATCGTCAGCCCGACGAGCTCGGCCTCGAGCACCTCCGCCCGGTCCTCGAAGAAGCGGCAGACCGCGCAGCACTCGCCCGGTTGCCTGCTCACTGCAGGCCCCGCCAATAGCTGGAGAAGACCACCGTGGTCAGCAGGTAGCCGAGCGGCACGTTGACCAGCACGCCGACGGTGAACGCCCAGAAGGGCTTGAGGCCGAACGTCGCCAGCTCACGGAACCGCGTCGACAGCCCGATGCACAAGAAGCAGAGCACGAACGCCCACGAGCGCAGGCTCTTGATCGGACCGATCACCTTGCTGCCCAGCTCGGCGGCGTTCCAGTCGCTCTTGGCCCGCAGCGCCTTGAACGCCAGCTGCTGGTCGCCGTCCGCCCCGGAGGACAGAAGTTCGAGCTCCTCCTTGCTCATCCCGCCCGAGAAGCGCAGCTCACGCCGCTCCCCGTCGATCTGGAGCCGCCCCGCAAGCTCCGCTGGGACGACATAGCCGGCGAAGTCGGCCGCGTACGGCTGCGCGCCGGTCTTCGCCTTGAACGTGCCAGCGAAGCCGACCACCCCAACGTGGTCCGCCGGCGGGTTGGCGGAGATGACGCTGACCAGCACCGACGCGGCGAAGAAGCCGAGCACGAACTTGGGGAAGCGCTCCCAGACGACCGACAACCCGACGCGCCCCTCGGGCCCGGTGCCGCCGCTCCTCTTCTTCTCCCAGAAGACCACCGAGACGATCGACAGCACGAACGCCCAGATACCGATCCAGATGTCTCGGCCGATCACCTTCATCAGCGTGAAGGCGTGGATCGGCGCCTCGCCGTGCTGCTGCGCGATCTCGGCCACGACCGCGAAGCCGGCGGCGTCGGCGTACTCCGACGTGCCGACCCAGGCGCCGGCCTCGGCCGGGCTCACCTGCCACCAGGCGGTCGGCTCGTTCCCCGGCGCCGGGATCATCACCTTGGTGGCGATCGCCAAAACGAGGATCATGACGATCGCCCAGACCGACACGACCGCGATGCCGATCGCGATGTGATCCTTGTCGGCGCGCACCGCGCCGCCGATAGCGATCGAGCCGGAGACGCCACAGACTGCGCCGCCGGTGCCGAGCACCGCGCCGAAGCGCGGGTCGAGGCCGAACAGCCGCGTCGCGGCGAGGTAGATCGTCAGCCAGGTGGTCACCGAGACGATTGTCGCCTGGATGAAGGCGATCGGCCCCGCCTGGGCGATCAGGGTCAGCGGCAGCGTCGCGCCGAGCAGCACGATGCCGGTCTTGATGTAGTATTCGGTCCTCAGGGCGGCCTTGATCCAGTCGGGCATCGCCCGCAGGTTGCCGATCACCAACCCAACCAGGAGCGCCAACAGCGGCGCGCCGAGATCCCAGCGCTCCATCACCTCCCAGCCGGCGAGGTAGAAGATCGCCAGCGAGCCGAGGAACAAGACCCCGTAGCCGCGCAAGAAGACGCCGACCGGCCGGCCCATCAGGCGCATGCTCAGCGCGAAGACCGCGGCGAAGCCGACGCCGACGGCGAGGTAGCCGCTCCAGTGCGCGGCGAAGTCGTCGCCGAGCTCACCGAGGCTCGCCCAGCTGCCCGGCGCCACCGCCCAGGGCTTGAGCGTCGACCCGGCCGAGAAGAAGGCCAACGCCAGGCCGATGATCAGCAACCCCAGCCAGATGGCCCAGTAGTCTTCGGTGCGCAACAGCTTCGTGCCGCCCCTCGGCGCCGCGTCGGTCATCTCACTTTGCCCCCTGTGCTGTGTTTGCGCTGGCTTACGCCAGCCGCCCTTCGGCCGCAAGACCGCCGCCGCTCAACGCCGCTCGAGCACCGCGTCGTCGAGGGGCGCGAACAGGTCGGCGCAGCGCTTCAGCTCGACCGCGGCGCGCTCGGCGAAAGCGAAGACCTCGACGCGCACGCCGCGCGCCTTCAGCGCGTTGACCACCGGCACGAAGTCGCCGTCGCCGGAGCAGAGCGCGACGACGTCGAGCTTGTCAGCGGCGCCGAGGATCTCGACGGTCATCCCCACGTCCCAGTCGGCCTTCACCGTGCCGTCGTCGAACACCTGCGGCCGCTTGGTGAAGACACGGTAGCCGGCGTCGCGCAGCGCGGTGGCGAAGGCCTCATAGCCGGCCGTCCCCTTGTCGATCGCGAAGGCGCGCGCGTCGGCGAGGCGCCGCCCGCCCTGCGCCAGGTGCAACAGGCGCCGGTAGTCGACCGCCGCGTCGCAGAGCAGCCGCGCCGCGCCGGCGAGGTTGGCGACGTCGACGAAGACGCCCACCCGTGGATCGGCGACCGGCCCCTTGCGCTTGCGCGACGGCGGCGGCTCGACCAGCGGCGCGCCCGGCAGTGTCGCCTCGGCCCGGGCCGGCGTCGGCGCCGGCGGCCGGCTACGTTCGCGCGCCCGCTCCTCCCGCAGATGGGCGATGGTCTGGCGCAGCCGCGCGATCTCCCTTTCGAGCTCGGTCGCCGCCGCGGCCTTGTCGCGCAGCGCCTCCAGCTCGCGCTCGGTGCTCGCCAGCCGCTTCTCCAGGCGGGCGAGCTGGCCGGTCCCGGGCCGCGCCGTGGCCGGGGGCGCGACCTCCGGCCGATGCAACCCCTTGAGCGCCGCGAGCTGCTCGCCCAGCGCCCGGCGTTCACGCGCCTCCTCACGCAGCTGCGCCTCGCGCTGGCCGATCTCGGCCAGAAGCCGCGCCCGCTCGCGCTCGACCGCCGAGAACTCCTCCTCGAGGTGCAGCACGCGCTCGGCGGCGTCGCGGTAGACCGCCTCGAACTCGGCCAGCTCGGCGGCGGCCCCCTTGTTCTGCACCGCGGCGCGCGCCCGTTCGAGGCGCTCGGCCTGCTCGGCCCAGGCGCGGATCGCCTGCCGTGCCGCGCCGGCCACCTCCGTCCGCGCGTCGCGCGCCAGCGCCCAGATGAGCCGCGCCCCGTGCCGACGCCAGCGCAGCGCCGGCAGCTCGGCGAAGCGCTCCTTCATCTCCGCCTCACCGATCGACTGGATCAGCGACCGCTCGCCGCGCGTCGCTTGATCGAGCGCCTCGGTCACCGCGTGGCCGACCTCGTCACGGTCGAAGGCCAGCGCCACCAGCCGGCCGGCCAGCTCGTCTCGCGCCCAGGCGGCGAGCGCCGCCGGCTCGGCCGGCCCGAAGCGACCGAGCAGCTCGACCAGGGTGTCGCGGTCGAGCACCGCGGCGAGGACGAGTCGGAGCGACGCGGGGACGAACCTGGCCCGCACCTGCGCCAGCGCGTCGCTGCGCTCCCGTGCCTGTCCCCGTTTGCCCCGCACCGGTCCACCCTACCACAGCGCGGCGGGCGACGAACCCTCAGTCGCCGAGCAGCCGCCAGGCGACGTGCTGGGCCACGGCCATCACCGTGTGCTGCGGGTTGACCCCGAGGTTGGTGGGGAAGAGCGACGAGTCGGCGACGAACAGGTTCGTCGTCCCCCAGACCTTGCCTCGGCCGCTGCACACGTGGGCCTGCGCGTCGCCGCCCATCCAGGCGGTGCCGAACAGGTGGCTCATCGTCATGTTCAGGCTGGTCGGCGAGACGCCGTCGGCGAGGACGCGCGCCTCGTCGACGCTGCGCCAGCGCGCCGGCAGGCCGGCGATGTTTGGCCACACCTCGCGCGCCCCGGCGGCGAAGAACAGCTGCGCCATGGCCAAGAGCCCCTTGCCGAGCGTCACCTGGTCGGCCGGCGTGAGGTGGAAGTCGACCCGAGGCCAGGCGAGCCCGCCGCCGACCCGGCCGTGCGCCCGCGCCCGGATCGGCACGGCCCAGACCGCGGCGTTGGGCACCAGCTCGCTGCTCTCGACCAGGTCGGCGCCGACGCCGACCATGCGCGAGATGAGCAGCTCATCCGGCAGGGTGAGCACCTCGACCTTGAAGCCATCGTTGACCCAGTGGGGCACGTCGAAGCCCTGGGTCGCGCCGAGGACCCGCCGCACCGGCTGGTCGAAGATCCCGACCAGGGAGCCGCCCGGGTGGGCCTGGAACCGCCGCCCGAGCTGCCGGTGGCGCACGCCCGAGGCGCCGAGGAGGATCGGCGTCTGGATGGCGCTGGCGGCCAGCACCACCGCGTCGTGGGCGACAAAGCGGACCTTCCGACCGCCCCGGCGGGCCACCACGCCGACCGCGCGCTCGCCGGCGAACTCAACCCGCTCGACCAGGCAGTCGCTGAGCAGATGCGCACCGGCGGCGAGCGCCTCGGGGATGAAGGTGACGTTCATCGACAGCTTGCGGCCGAGCGGGCAGCCCTCGAGGCAGCGGCCGAGCCCGACGCAGTCGCAGGTGTAGCGATCGGTCGGCACGCCGCGCACGCCCAGCGCCGCGGCGCCCCGGGCCATCAGCGCGTTGCTCTCCCCCCAGGCCTTCTCCGGCGTGCGCTCGATGCCGATCGCCGCCTCGATGGCGTCGTAGGCGCGGGTGATGCGCTCGAGCGGCAGCTCCGCGGCGAGGTGGGGATCGGCGTGCCAACCGGCGAAGACCGCCTCCGGCGCGCGCCAGGCGATCGCCGAGTTGACCGTCGAGCTGCCGCCGACGCAACGCCCCTGCAGGACCGGGATGCGCTCCGGCCCGGTGCTGGTGAACATCGCCATGCCGCGGAAGCGCTCGCCGAGCGCCTCGGCGATGCTGTCGGTGCCGTAGGCCCTCGCCGCCGGCGCCCCCTCCTCGAGGATGAGCACGTCGCGGCCGGCCTTGGCCAACGCGCGCGCCACGGTGGCGCCGGCCGGCCCGCTGCCGACGACGATCACGTCGGCGGCGGTGACCTC
Organism: Deltaproteobacteria bacterium; assembly: GCA_041309305.1. Classification (GTDB taxonomy): domain Bacteria; phylum Myxococcota; class XYA12-FULL-58-9; order XYA12-FULL-58-9; family XYA12-FULL-58-9; genus JBFYZW01. The sequence continues at coordinate 8,433 of JBFYZW010000688.1, forward strand.
GGGCGGGGCCGGCGCCGGCTCGGCCGCCGGCACCGCGACCTGCGACGGCATCGGGAAGCCGGCGCGCCGATAGAGCACCTCGCGCCGGCGCGGCTCACCGAGCATCACCAGGCAGCCGGTCGCCTTGATCCACACCCCGAGGTTGCGCAACAACGCTACGCGGGAGCGAGCCAGCGCGTCGACCCAGGCGGCGAAGGCCGCCGCCCGCGTCGGACGGCCTCGGCGCGCCACCGCGGCGAGCAACCAGACCAGGCCGAGGACGATGACCAACGGCACATAGAGCCGACGGGGCAAGCGACGGCGGACGCGGTCGACGAGCGCCTCGGTGGGCTCTGTGAGCTCGGGGTGCGGGAGCACCGCTCGACCGGCGGCGAGGATCCAGCGGGTGGGCAGATCGACCATCCCGCGCTTGTGACGCATGGCGTCAGGCCAGTCAAGCCGCGGATCGCCGACGCTGGCGCCGGGCCGGCCGCCATCTGGGCCTTGCCCTGGGCGAGGGGTTGGCGTTAACGTCCCGACCGATGAGCCATTACCTCGCGGGCGGCTGGTACGCCCCTGGCAAGCGCGCGCGCCTGAAGACCGAGGTGGTCGACGGCGCGATGGACGCGGCCGGGATGCTGATGCGCGCCGGAGTCCCGCCGCATCGGGTGCTGCGCATCGCGCTCAAGGTCCGATCGCTGGTGGTCATCGCCGACCCGCTGCTGCGCGGCGGCGAGCCGTTCACCGGCGCGCCGCGCCAGCGCCTGGCCGACCGCCTGGCGGTGCACACCGACGGCTTCCCCGAGCTGCAGAGCTTCATCCTCGACTGCCTCGATCACGTCGCCTCCGCCAGCGACATGACGGCCTTCTACCTGCACCTCTTGCACGTCGGCCGCATGATGCAGCTGATCGGCCACGCGGTCGGCACCGGCCTCGGCGGCGCGTTGCTCGGCGCCCCGCGGGCGCACGAACGCGCGCCGAAGCGGAAGGCGAAAGCTGCCCCGCG
>JBFYZW010000689.1:0-3760 GCA_041309305.1 Deltaproteobacteria bacterium
AGCGGGCCGGCGGCGACGATGCGGCCCCCCGCGACCAGCAGGGCGGCGTCGGGGGTCACCTCGAGCGGCGCGCGCGAGCGCTCCTGCGCGTGCGGCTGGACCAGCGCGCTGATGCCGAGGTGGAGGGTGGGGCGGTCGCTCATCCGTAGGTCAGGCCGGGGATCTTCACCCCGCGGGTCTTGGCCACCGCGGTCGCCTCCTCGTAACCGGCGTCGTGGTGGCGCATCACCCCGAGGCCGGGGTCGGAGTCGAGCACGCGGGCGAGCCGCGCGTCGGCCTCCGGGCTGCCGTCGCAGACGATCACCATGCCGGCGTGCAGCGCGTAGCCCATGCCGACGCCGCCGCCGTGGTGGAAGGAGACCCACGAAGCGCCGTTGACCGCGTTGGCCAGCGCGTTGAGGATCGGCCAGTCGGCGATCGCGTCCGACCCGTCCTTCATCGCCTCGGTCTCGCGGTTGGGGCTGGCGACCGAGCCGCAGTCGAGGTGGTCGCGGCCGATGACGATCGGCGCCTTGACCTCTCCGGAGCGGACCAGCGCGTTGAAGGCCAGGCCGACCTTCTTGCGCTCACCGTAGCCGAGCCAGCAGATACGCGCCGGCAGGCCCTGGAAGGCCACCCGCTCGCCGGCGAGCGCCAGCCAGCGGTGCAGCTCCGGCCGGTCGATGGTCTCCCGCACGCAGCGGTCGGTGCGGTAGATGTCCTCGGGGTCGCCGGAGAGCGCCACCCAGCGGAACGGCCCCTGGCCCTCGCAGAAGAGCGGCCGGATGTAGGCCGGGACGAAGCCGGGGAAGCAGAACGCGTCGCGCAGCCCGCCGGTCTGTGCCTCGGCGCGCAGGTTGTTGCCGTAGTCGAAGACGTGCAGGCCCTTCTTCTTCATCGCCACCATCGCGCCGCAGTGGGCGACCATGCTGGCGCGGGCGCGCCGGATGTAGTCGTCCGGATCGCTGCGCCGCAGCTCGGCCGCCTGCGCGACGGTGAGCCCCTGCGGGATGTAGCCGTTGAGCGGATCGTGGGCCGAGGTCTGGTCGGTGACCAGATCGAAGTGGACGCCGCGCCGCTCGAGCTCGGGGAAGACGTCGGCGGCGTTGGCGCAGACCGCGATCGACAGCGGCCGCCGGGCGCGCTTGGCCTCCTCGAGGCGCCGGAGCGCCGTCTCGAGGTCGGGGGCCTGCTCGTCGAGGTAGCGGGTCTCGAGCCGTCGGGCGATGCGCTGCGGATCGACCTCGACGCAGAGGATGGCCGCGCCGGCCATCGTCGCGGCCAAAGGCTGTGCGCCGCCCATGCCGCCGAGGCCCCCGGTGAGGATCGTCCGGCCGGCGAGGTCCGGGGCGCCGAAGTGGACGCGGCCGGCGGCGACGAAGGTCTCGTGGGTCCCCTGCAGGATCCCCTGCGTGCCGATGTAGATCCACGAGCCGGCGGTCATCTGCCCGAACATGATCAGGCCCTTCTTGTCCAGCTCGCGGAAGTGCTCCCAGGTCGCCCAGCGGCCGACCAGGTTCGAGTTGGCGAGCAGCACGCGCGGCGCGTTCGGGTGGGTCTGGACCACCCCGACCGGCTTGCCGCTCTGCACCAGCAGCGTCTCGTCGTCGGCGAGGACCTTCAACGTCGCGACGATGCGGTCGAAGGCCTCCCACGAGCGCGCCGCCTTGCCGATGCCGCCGTAGACGACCAGCTCCTCCGGCCGCTCGGCGACCTCGGGGTCGAGGTTGTTCATGATCATCCGCATCGCGGCTTCCTGGATCCAACCGCGGCAGGTGCGTTGCGGGCCGCGCGGCGCGCGGATCTGACGGGTCATGGTGGCCTCCACTCAGGGGCGTCAATACCGTAGGCGCGGGCGGATGGCCAGGCTGTCAGCGGCGGCGCAGCGTCAGGGTCATCAACGCCGGCAAGAGCACCAGGTTGCCGACCGTCGCCAGCGCGATGACCACCAGCGTCACCAGCGCGAAGTGGACGTTGGGCAGGAAGCTTCCGGCGAGCAGCACCGCGAAGCCGAGCGCCAGGGTCAGGCTCATGCCCAGAAGCGGCCGGCCGACCTCGACGACTGTGGCCGGCAGCGCCTCGGCGAGCGGCGCGGGCGCGGCGAGCTTCTCCTTGAGCCGGACCGCGAAGTGGACCGTGTCGTCGTCGACCAGCCCGAGCGCCAGCGAGGCGATCATCACCGTCCCGGGCGTCAGGCGGATGCCGACCCAGCCCATGAAGCCGAGCGCCATCACGGCGGGCAGCAGGTTGGGGATCATCACCAGCAGGGTGTTCTTGACCGAGCGGAGCAGCACGAGCAGGAGCAGCGCGATGGTCACGAAGGCGAGCGAGAAGCCGTTCACCTGCGAGGTGAGGATCGCCTGCTCCATCGTGTGCATCAGCTTGACGATGCCAGTGACCCGCACCGACAGCTCCGCGTCGGCGTACTCGCGCGCCAGCTTCTCCTCCAGCGCCGGCACCTCGCGTGCCAGCGCCTCGCTCTGCATCAGCTTGACCCGCGCCTGGACGCGCGCCAACGAGAGCTCGTCCCGGACCAGCTGGGCGAACAGCTCGGTCTCGCTGAGCAGCGCGTAGGTGAGCAAGAGGTCGGCGCGACCGGTGGGCAGGACCTGGGGGCCGGGGGTGCCGTCGGGTGCCGCTTGCGCCGCCGACTCGGCGAGCTTGACCAGATCGACGATCGAGAACGAGCCGACCACCGCCGGGTGCGCGGTGAGCCACTGCTGCAGCGCCTCGAGGCGGGCGAGCACCCGCGGGCGCTTGAGCCCACCGGCCGGGGCGCTGGCGAGCAGCTCGACCCGGCCTGCGCCACCGAGCCGCTCATCGACGAAGGCGGTCGCCGCGCGCACCGGGTCGTCGGGCCGGAAGTAGGTCAACGAGTTGGTGCCGACCTGCAAGCGGCCGATGCCCAGACCGAGCAGACCGAAGCCGACGAGCGCGGCGCCGAGCGTCGCCACCGCGCGGGTGCGTGACGGGCGGCCGAGCCAGGCGAGGGCGCGGACCAGGGTGCGGCCAGGGGTGCGCACCGGCGGCAGCGAGGGGGCGGGCAGGCTGGCGAGCAAGGCCGGGAGCACCAGCAGCGTCGCGGCGAGGGCCACCAGCACGCCGGTCGCGGCGAGCCAGGCGAACTCGCCGAGCGGCCCGAGGTCGCTGGCGACCAGCGACAAGGCGCCGGCGGCGGTGGTGCCGGCGGCGATGACGCAGGGCCTGGCGACCCGCGCCAGCGCGCCGCGCACGGCGTCGTGATGGCCGGCGCCGGCGCGCCGGTCGTCGAGGTAGGCGTGCAGCAGGTGGGTGAGCGCGCCGACGCAGGCGACGAGCAGGAAGGTGGGCAGCGTGACGAGCAGGATGTTGATCTTGACCCCGGCGGCGGCGGCGAGGGCGAAGACCAGCAGGATGGCGAGCAACACCACCGCGAGCGCGCCGGCGACGGCCCACAGGCGGCGGAGCATCAGGAAGACCGCCAGGCCGACGGCCAAGAAGGAGAGCGGGGCGAGGAGCAGCAGGTCGCGGCGGCTGTACTGGTGGAAGGCGACGTTGAGCACCGGCAGGCCGGTGAGCATCCCGTCGAGCGGGGCGGCGCCGGCGATCAGCCGCCCGAGCTCGGCGACCAGCTCACGCTTCGCCTCGATGGTGACGCCGGTCCGGTCGAGCTCGACCAGGACCGCGGCGGCGCGTCCGTCCTCGGCGACCAGGTTCCCGGCCAGCAGCGGCTGGCTGAGCGCCTGCGCGCGCAGCGCCGCGGCCGCGGCGTCGGTCGTCGGCGGGGGATCGGCGAGCGGCG
>JBFYZW010000690.1:0-6464 GCA_041309305.1 Deltaproteobacteria bacterium
GGGCGCGCGGGCCGCCGCGCGGCTGCGCCAGGTAGGGCAACGCCATCAGGCCGACGCACGGCAACGCGAACCAGACCGCCGCCTGCTGGTAGCCGAGCGCCTGGATCAGCGCCGGCGTCCCGACCCCGACCACCGCGGTGGCGAGGATCAGGCCCGCCCCGAGGGCCGTCGACAGGATCCGCCGCTCCGCCTCGTCCTCGCCGGCGTAGTCGTCGGTCAGGCTCCAGAACGGAATGCAATACAGCGTGTAGCCGACGAAGAAGACAACCATCCCCCCGCCGACCAGCGCCCAGCGCGCGGCCTCGGACAAGGCGTGGGTGGGGGAGAAGATCAGGCCGACGCCGATGGCCGGTACGACCAGCGCGTAGAGCAGCAACGTGCGCCGCTGCCGGCCGGAACGGACCCACCAGTCGGAGAACAAGCCGGCGATCGGATCGGTGACCCCGTCGAAGATCCGGCCAGCGAGAAAGGCCGCGCCAACCAGCGCGGCGTTGAGCAGCACCTCGCCGGTCGGAGACCGGCTGTCGGCGAGCTGCAGGTGCCAGGAGAAGAAGAAGCGCGCCAGCGCCATCAGGCCGAGCTGACCGGCGGCGAAGAAGACCCGCCGCCACCAGGTCATCGCCCCGCCCCGCCGTCCTGCCGTCGCCTCGCGCTGGCGAACCGGGTGCTCAACGTCGGCGACGCCAGCGGCCGACCAGGACCGGCGCAAAGAGCAGCACCGAGAGCAGCCAGTCGCCCGGGCGGGCGCTCATCGCCGAGCAGCACCCATCGGGGGGCGGCACCGCGCCGCCGCCCGGAGGCTCGACCGGCCCGTTGCGCGGCCAGCAACGCCCCTCGCCGGAGATGAGCAGGCAACGGAAGCCGCCGTCGGCGACGCCGTCGGCGTTGACGTCGATGTCGCCCGGACAGCCGACGCCGGTCACCGGGTTGCACCAGCGACTACACGCCGACTCGCCCTCGAACGACAGGCACAGGTTCGAGTCGCACTCCTCGTTGCGCCGGCACATCACGCCGACGTCGTAGTAGGCGATCTCGTCCGACGGCACGCAGCCCTCCTCGTCGTTCCAGGCGTCGCCGTCGCAACAGAGCGCGAACTGGTTCTGGCACTGATCCTGGAAGCCGACGCAGACGTCACTACCCTCGCAGGTGCCGCTCGTCGTGCACAGCGGGTAGCAGCGCGACAGCGGCACCGACGCGTCGACGAAGTAGAAGCAGCCCGCGCCCGCCTCGCAGATCGACTGCTCGCCGCCGACGCAGGTCTCGCCGACCCGGCGGATGTCGAAGCAGCCGCCGTGCGTCCCGGCGGCCGAGCCGAGGCAGCTGCCGTTGTCGTCGACGCCGAAGCAGCAGCTCATGTTGCCGTCCGGGCAGCGGCTGCCGGTGGCGTTGCAGTACTTGACGCAGCGGCCCTCCTTGCCCTCGCAGCGCGGCTTGAAGCCGAAGCAGAGCAGCTCGGGTCCGCAGGGTTTGAACCAGTCGTCGTCCTCGGTCGACGGGTTGTTGTCGCGGAAGCAGACCTCGTTGAGCACGCCACGGTAGTCGACGGCGCCACAGCTCGAGCCGGCGTTCGGCCAGCAGACGCTCCAGCTCTGGTCGGTCGGGATACACTCCATACCGCTCGGGCAGCTCGCGCCGGTCCCGCCCTCGCCGCCCGGCAGCGAGCCGCCGACGCAGAGCTGGGTGCAGACGCCGGTCGGCCCGCCCTCGGCGACGCAGACGCCGCTGGAGCACTGCGCCCCGGCGGTGCACGGCGAGCAGAGATCGAGCGCCGTGCCGGTACCCGGGTCCACGGTGCCGGTGGTCACCGCCCCGCCGGTGCCGTTCGGCCCGGGCTTGCAGAAGCGCCGGCCGTTGTCGGCGGTGACGCACTTGAAGCCGGTGCCGCAGCCGGCGTCGCTGGTGCACGGCGAGACGGCGCACCAGCCCCACGGCGACGAGGCGGAGTGCCCGGCCGGCTTGATGCAGAGCCGACCCGCCGGGCATTGGCTGTCGCTGTCGCACTGCTCCATCGTGTCGCGGTTGGTCGCCGCGGCGCTGCGTGGCGGGTAGATGGTGCACAGCGCCGTCGTCTCGTGGACGCTCAGCGTGTGGCGGACCGAGGTGCCCGAGCCCTCGGGGAACATCACCGCGTCGGCGCACATCACGTGGTTGAGGCCGAGGAAGTGGCCGAACTCGTGCAGCGCGACGCTCCGGATGTCGAAGCAGGTCGCCGCCCCGGCGGTGCAACCGGCCGTCCCCGCGCGCCAGTCGAAGTGCTCGTCGTTGAACTCCATGTCGGCGGTGACGACGAAGCCGGTGTCGGGGATGAACAGGTTGGTGGTCAACGCCACCGTGTAGCGGTCGGCGATCGTCGACCAGGCGCTGGGCACGAAGTAGATGATGTTCTGCGCCGCCTGGAGATTGCAGGTGTCCGAGTCGCAGTCGTCGCCGCAGACGCCGCCCTGCGGGCAGACCCAGGTGTCGCCGCGGTCGCGCGTGGCGTAGTGGGGCTCGCCGCCGGTGAAGTCGAGGTTGGCGTCGAGCACGAGGATGTTCGGCCAGCCGGTCGCGCACTGGTGGTTCATCCAGGTCGCCATCGCGTCGTGCACGGCGGTCAGGTCGCTGTCCCCGGCGATCGCCGGCGAGCTGGGCCCGTCCCGCTGCTGCCGGTAGGTGATCGGCGTCGGATCCTTGTTCGCGTCGGGCTCGTTCGGCCAGTGATCGCCGCGCGGGTAGAAGGTGGGCCCGGAGCCGCACTCGAGCGCCGAGTTGTCGATCTGCGCCGCGGCGCTCGCCGCCGTGAGGGTGAGCGCCGCCGCCGCGGTCCACGCCCTCATGGCGCCACCGCGCCGCCCGGCGGCAGGCCGAGCTCCGTCAGGCGGGCCGCGATCCGGGCGACCAGCGTCGCGAGCGGGACGTCACGCAGCGCGACCGCCTCCTCCGCCGCCGCACCGCCTTGGGGCGAGAGCATGGTCAAGCCGTCGGTCTCGCGAAACACCCGCCAGCTGCCGTCGGCCGCCCGGCGGACGCGCAACAGGCCATAGGAGAGGCCCAACGGGCGCTTGACCTCGCCGGTGGTCTCGAAGAAGCCGAAGACGAAGTCTCCCCCGGCGAGCGCCGGCGACCCCGGCGTGTGGGCGACCAGGCCGTTCTTCAGCGTGCCCCCGGGCACCTCGACCGTCAGCACCTCGCCGGCGCCGGCGCCGGCGCCGCGCAGGTGGCGATAGACCTGCAGCCGGGCGCGGGTCGCGACCCGCCCCCCGGCGTCGATCACCGTCGTCGTATCGATCACCGTGCCGAGGACGATCGTGTCGGCGGCGCGCACCAGCTCCGCCTCCGGCAGCGCAATGATGGTCGTCGCGCCAGCCGCAGCCGGCGCCGCGGCGACGAGTCCCGCCCAGAGCCAATGCCTCATCGTCGACTCCCGCGTAGGTGTTGGATCCTGCCGGGAGTATCGAGGATGGCAAGCGGGTTTTCAAGGCTCGCCTGCCATCCGGGGGGTCGCCCTGCCCCCGACTTCTGTTAAGATGATCGGCACCGGTGCAGATCTCCCGCAAGTACCCAGCCTTCCTCCTCGTCACCACGGTGCTGACCGCGCTCGGCGTCGTCTTCGCGCTGCTCGCGGTGCTGCGCAAGCAGATCGAGGACGAGGTGAAGAAGAACGCCGCCGCGACGGTGGAGAGCTTTGCCAGCACCAACGCGCCGCTCTTGCTCACCTACCCCTCCGACCCGGAGCGGGCCCGCGCCCGGCTGCAGTTCAACCTGCTGGCCGTGGCCAAGAACCCCGACGTCGTCAACGCGCGCCTCACCGACACGCGACGCAAGGTGATCGCCGCGCTGGCCAAGGAGGAGCTGGGCAGCGAGATCCCCGCCTACGTCGGCTCGCAGCAGGTCTTCCCGCCGGTGCGCGATCCGCAGACCCAGGACTACGTCTTCTGGTCGACGGTCCGCTATGGCCCGGACGTGCTCGGCTACGTCGTGCTCACCGTCTCGCGCGCGCCGCTCGAGCGCGCCCTGCGCCGCGCCACCAGCCTGGCGATCGGCTTCGGCGGCGGCATCGCCGCGGTGATGTGCATCTTCGCCCTGCTCTTCGTTCAACGCGAGGTACGGCCATTGAAGCTGATGCGCCTGACCCTGTCCGAGATCGCCAAGGGCGACTTCTCGCAGCGCGTCCCCGAGGAGCGGCGAGACGAGATCGGCGAGCTCGGCGCGGCCTTCAACCGCATGCTGCACCGCACCGAGCTCTTCTTCCACTACGTCGACAAGATGATCATCGAGCGGCTGGTGGCCGACGAATCGCTCGCCCGACCGGGGGGACGGGAGCGCGACCTCGCGGTGCTATTCGGCGACATGCGCGGCTACACAGCGATGTCGAACCGCCGCAACGCCGACCAGGTGGTGCACATCGTCAACACCTACTTCCATCTGTTCATCGAGTGTGTCGCTCACTGGCGCGGGCGGGTCGACAAGACGATGGGCGACGGCATCATGGCGGTGTTCGAGCGCTTCGACGACGAGCCCGAGGACGGGCACAAGCGGCGCGCCATCCTCGCCCTCGCCTACATGAAGGCAGCCTCGCGGGTGCTCAACCGGTTCCTCCACCTCCGCCTCGCCGCGCGTGAGGAGCTACCGGTCGAGCCGCGCGAGTTCGGCTTCGCGGTGGCCACCGGCCGGGCGATCGTCGGCAACATCGGCTCGCGCCGGCGCATGGACTACACGGTCTGCGGCCGAGTCGTGAACCTGGCGGCGCGGCTCGAGGGGCTGACCAAGAACGGCGAGGTGATCATCGACAACTTCACCCGCGTCGGCACGACCGATCTGATCCAGGCCGAGCCGCTGCCGCCGGTCCAGCCGAAGGGCTTCTCCGCGGCCGAGCGGGTCGTCCCGCACCGCCTGATCGGCTTGAACGACGAGGAGACGCAACGGCTACGCATCTACATGAAGAAGCTGTTCACGATCAGCTTCCTGTCCCAGATGCTGATGCCCCGGGAGCTACCGGTCGGCGAGCAGCAGCCCTGGTGCCGCGAGGCGGAGGTGCAGCTGATCCGCATCATCGCCGAGACGCCTGGGATGGAGCTGTTCGCCCGTGCCGACACCGCGACCGGGGCGCTGCTCAGCAGCGACGACCCACGGCTCGCGGAGATCGCCCGTCGGCACACCGGAGAGCTCGGGCCGCAGGAGCTACCCGGCTGAGTCGGGGACCCGCCCCTCCAGCCGCGCCAGCGCCGCGCGCAGCTCGTCGAGCAGCGGGTGGGTCCAACCGTCGGCGAGCGCGGCGAGCGCCTGCCGGTGATAGTCGAGCTGGGCCGCCGGGCCGCGCTTGAACCGCTGCCACACGCTCTGGTCGCCCTGGTCCAGAGAGTCGGCGATGGTGTGCAGGTTATGCGCCTTGTCGGCGCAGCTGACCGCCCGCGCCGCCGGGGTCATCGCGTGCATCCGTGCGACCGCGCCCTGCTTGCGCTCCTCCCACGGCAGGCTCTTGTCCGGCTCGCTGCACTGCCAGACCGTCTCGGCGACCGCCTCGCCGAAGATCGCCACCAGCTCGGCGCGGCTGGTGGCCGTGTCCTCGAGCACATCGTGCAGGATCCCGGCGACAACGGTGTCCTCGTCGAGCCCGTAGCTCTGCAGCAGCCAGGCCACGTGCACCGGGTGGACGATGTACGGCACCGCCGTCCCCTTGCGCCGCTGGGCGGCGTGCTTCTCGGCGGCGAAGGAGAGCGCCTGGTCGATGCGCGGCGAGTAGCGGAAGTGATGAGGGGCCGGATGCACCATGAGACCTCCCGGCTCAAGCACCGATCACCTTGTTGCGCACCAGGCTGGCGAGGATGCGCAACGCCTCGAGGCGCTCCATCCCGGTCAGCTCGATCAGCTCCTCGAAGCTCAGGCGACCGTCGACCTGGGCGAGGATGAAGCCGGAGCGATGGTCGAGGTCGAGCCAGATCACCTGCTCCGGCGGGATCAGCACCCGCGGCACGGCACCGAGCGCGCCGATCTTCGACTCGTACATGCGCTGCAGCGCCTCACGGCAGCGCCGCCGCGCGACCAGCGCCAGCTCGTGGGCTGGCTCGGCGGCGAGCAACCGCTCGGCGACCTCGAGCGCACCGCTGAAGTCGTCGAGCTCGAGCAGCTCCTTGAGCTTCGCCTCCCCTTCGGCCACCTCGGTCTGCGGCAGGTCGAGAGGCGGCGGCGGTGCGGGGGTCACGACCAGCGCCAGTCCGCCCCCGCCCCCCGCAGCGACGATCGGAGGTCCCCCGCTGTCGGCGCCGACCCACGGATCGGCGCCGGCCACCTCGGCCGGCGGCGCGACCGGCGGAGGAGCCGGCGCCAGCGACGAGGGCTCGGCGGTGGCGATCGGCTCGGCGAAGAGACTCAGATCGAGGTCCGCGGCCGGCACGATCGGCGGCGGGGCGACGGGCTCGACCACGGGCGCCGTCGCGACCGCTGGCGCGGCGGCCGGCTCGAGCACCGGGGCCTCGACGGCCGGC
>JBFYZW010000691.1:0-4296 GCA_041309305.1 Deltaproteobacteria bacterium
GCCCTGATGCCGCGCGCGCCCCGCGAGGCGCGTCAGCGCGCGCGCGAGGCGATCGCGCTGTGTCCGGAGGAGCCGGCCTATCACGTCGCGCTGGCCCAGGCGCTGCGCGCCGGCGGCGCCGAGGTGGGCGAGCCCGCCGACGAGCTCGCCGGCCACGCGCTGGCCGAGGCGCTGCGCCTCGATCCGACTCACCTGCTGGCCAACCTCGAGCAGGCGCGCCTGTACGTCGCCCGCGGCCTGCCGGCCACGGCGCGCGCCGCGCTGCAGCGCGTGCTCGACCGCGCGCCGGAGCACGCCGCGGCCCGGGCGCTGCTCGTCCAGCTCGATGCCGGCGGGCTTGCGCCGCCGGGCGAGAGCGGAGATCATCGTCGCCCGTGAGCGTCCCCGAAGCCACCGCCGGGACCTGCGGCGCCTGCATCGCCTTCGCCGCCGACGGCGCGGACGAGGCCGGCGCGCGCGGCCGGTGTCTGTTGCGCAGCGAGCTGGGCAGCATCTCGCAGACGCTGCGCCGCTGCGCCAAGTACGTCGAGCGGGGTACCCACGCCACCTGGACGCCGCCGCGCGCCGCTCGACCGCGCGGTCGCTCGTTGCGCGACGCCGACGAGGTGATCGTCGAGCGGCCGCGTGCCTACGGCGCCACGATCGATCTGGGTCAGGAGGATGAGCCGATGGATACCGAGGCGTTGCGCGCGTTGTTGACCGACATCCTGCGCCAGGAGGGTGTGCTCGGCGAGACGGCGATCGGCAAGCGCTGGGCCGGCGGCACGCTGGTGCTCAAGCCCGGCGACCCGAGCGCGCAGGCGAAGGAGGTGCCGCTCGACAGCTTCTTCCACAAGATCGTCATGGTGCGCGACCGGCTGCGCGTGCTGGAGCAGAGGCTCAACGGCCACGCCACGCTGAGCGACGCCGACAAGGTGGAGCTGCAACAGTACATCTCGCGCATCTACGGCTCGCTCACCACCTTCAACGTCCTCTTCCGCGACAAGGAGGACCAGTTCGTCGGTCAGAAGGGCGAGTGAGCGGACCCCGGCCAATCGAGCGCGCGCTGCGGCTCAACGGCGGAGCTCGAGCGACAGCCGCTCGACCACCTGGTCGGAGAGGCCGACCGCGCCGGTGATGCGGAGCGCGTGCGCCTTGCCGGTCTCGACGTCGGTGGCGGTGACGCTGACGATCCCCTCGGGCGAGATGGTGAAGCTGACGTCGATCTGGACCTGGCCGCGCGGCGCGCGGCGCAGCCCCTCGAGGTGGAACTCGCCGAGCACCTGGTTCTTGTCGATCTGCCGGCTGTCGCCCTGGTAGACGACGATGCGCACCTGCTCCTGATCGTCGCGCACGGTGGTGAAGCGCTTCTCGGCGCTGGCCGGCACGCGGGTGTTCTTCTCGATCATCGTCTCGGCCAGGCCGGCGACGGTGAGCACGCCGAGGTTGTGCGGGGTCACGTCGAGCAGCACCGCCGGGACCGTCGCGTCGGCGAGCATCGCCCCCTGCACCGCGGCGCCGACCGCGACCACCAGGTCGGGGTGGACGCCGGCGGCCGGTTCGCAGCGGGTCAGCTCGACCACGCGGCGGCGAACCAGCGGGGTCCGGGTCATCCCGCCGACCAGCAGCACCTCGTCCAGCTCGGTCGGCGCCAGGCCGGCGAGGGAGACGGTCTCGGTGAACAGCTCGACGGTGCGCTCGACCAGGTCGGCGACCAACCGCTCGTAGGTGGGCCGGTCGAGGCTGCAGCGGTGGTGCAGCGGCGCCCCGGCGTCGTTCAGGCCCAAGAAGGGCAACGCGATCTCGGCCGCGGGCTCGTCGGTCAGCCTGATCTTGGCCGCCTCGGCCGCCTCCCACAGCCGGTGGGTGGTCTGCACCGCGCCGCTCGCGTCGATGCCGGTGCTGGAGAGGACCTGCTCGGCGAGCCAGGCGAAGACCCGCTGGTCGAAGTCACGGCCGCCGAGGAAGGCGTCGCCGGCGGTGGCCAGCACCTCGATCGCGCCGCCGCCGACCTTGAGGATCGAGACGTCGAAGGTGCCGCCGCCGAGGTCGTAGACCGCGACCCGCCTCTCGCCGCCCTGGTGCAGCCCAAAGGCCAGCGCGGCGGCGGTCGGCTCGTTGAGCACCCGGACCACCTCGAGGCCGGCGATCTTGGCCGCCTGACGGGTGGCGTGGCGCTGACGATCGTTGAAGTAGGCGGGCACGGCGATGACCGCCCGGCTGATGTCCGCGTTCAGGTGGCGGCGGCAGGCCTCCTTGATCTCGGCGAGCACCAGCGCGCTGATCTCCTGGATGGCGCGCTTGCGCTCGCCGGCGACGACCCAGACCTCGCCGTTCGGGCCGCCGACGCAGGGGAAGGTCAGCTGTGCGATGGCCTGCTGGGTCTGTGGATCGGCGTAGTTGCGACCCATCAAGCGCTTGGCCGCGAAGACGGTGTTGGGCACGTCGTTGATGAATTGGCGCTTGGCCGCCTCGCCGACCAGCGTCTGCCCCTGGCTGAAGCTGACGATCGACGGCATGGTCAGGTGGTTGTCGTGGATCGGCACGACCAGCGGCTTGCCGTGCTCGAACACGGCGACGCAGCTGTTGGTCGTGCCCAGATCGATGCCGACGATCGGCGCCATCGTCGCGAGCATACCATCAACGTCGCCGCTGCCCGAGAACACGGCCGGGCGCCGACAGCGACGGCGACGCAGCGCTGGCGTTCGCACGCCAGATCGGTCAGGCTCCCCGGATGCTCGGCTGGTGGCTCGTGCTCCTCGGCAGCGTGGGGCCCGCGGTGAGCGTCGTGGTGCGCGTCGATCCGACCGCGCGGCCGGCGCTGCCGGCCGACGCCGAGCACCTGGCCGGACCCTACTATCGGGTCACCGGCGTCGCGGCGCCGGCCCTGCGCCGGCGGGGCCTCGAGCGTGTCTGGCCCGAGGGCCGCCGCCGCATCGTGCTCGACCAGCTCGAGCCGTTCGAGCCCTTGCAGTGGCACCTGGCCAACGACGGCGCGCGGACCGACCTGTGGCCCGAGCTGCGCGCCGGCGCCGACATCGGCGCCGCCGCGGCGTGGGCGTATGGCGACGGTGATCCCGCGGTGGTCGTCGCGGTCCTCGACGGCGGGATCCCCAGCGATCACCCCGACCTGCCGGCGGCGGCCCGGGTGCCGGGGTGGGATTTCGTCGACGGGGACGACGACCCCGCGCCGCTGGGCGGCGATACGCTCGCGGCGCACGGCACCGCGGTGGCGGCGCTGGCGCTCGCCGCGCGCAACGGACAGGGTGTGGTCGGCGTTTGTCCGCGCTGCTCGCTCTTGGCGGTGCGCGTGCTCGCCGAGGACAGCACGGCCCGCGATGGAGATCTGGTCGCCGCGATCGCGTGGGCGGCGGAGCGCGCCGACGTGCTCATCGCCAGCTGGTCGTTCGATCCCTATGCCTACGTCTCGCCGGCGGTGCACGACGCGCTCGGCTTCGCCGCCAGCGCCGGCCGGGGTGGCCGGGGCGCGGTGGTCGTCTTCTCGGCCGGCAACCGCGGGCGGGCGATCGACGCCTACGCGCCGCAGGCGATGGTCGAGACGCTCAGCGTCGGCGCGACCGACGAGCGCGACCTGCGCGCCAGCTACTCGAACACCGGGCCGTTCTTGAGCCTGATGGCGCCCGGCGGGCTCGCCGACCAGTGGCGCGACGGCGCGCGCCTGCCGCGCGCCAAGCTGGTCACCGCCGATCTGGTCGGCGAGGCGGGCAACAGCCCCCAGCGCGACGCGCTGCTCGCTCCGGGTATCGTCGATGACGCCGCGGTCACCGCCAGCTTCTACGGCACCAGCGCGGCGGCGCCGCTGGTCGGCGGCGCCGCGGCGTTGCTCGTCGCCGCCCGGCCAGAGCTGACCCGGCTCGAGATCGCCTGGCTGCTGACCGAGACCGCGCGCCCGGTCGGTGAGCAGGGCTACGACGCCGAGGGGCGCAACGATGCCTACGGCCACGGGCGCCTCGACGTCGGCGCGGCGCTCGCGGCGCTGGCCGCCGGGACGACCTGCGTCGCGCAGGCCGAGCTGTGCGCCAATGGCCTCGACGACGACTGCGACCGGGCGACCGACGGCCTCGACCCCGACTGTGGCGCCGCGCGCCCGCGGGCGTTCACGGTGCCGCTCGGTGCGCCGTGTCTCGAGAGCGTCGACTGCGGCGACGGGCTGTGCGCCGCGGCCGACGGCGCGGAGGCGGTGCGCCTGTGCGCGGCGCTGTGCGACTACGACTGCCCGGCCGACGGCGTGTGCGTCGGCGTCGACGCCCAGGCGTTGTGTCGACCGAGCTGCGCTGCCGGCGAGCCCTGCCCGGC
>JBFYZW010000692.1:0-3707 GCA_041309305.1 Deltaproteobacteria bacterium
GCGACGGTCGAGGGCCCGGCGGACCCGCTCGGCGGCCGCGCCGCTGTGGTAGATCCTCGAGCCGCGGCAGGTGGCCTGGACCGGCGCGGCGGCAGAGGGCAGCCAGGCCGGCCAGTCGACCGCGTCGGCGGCGCGGCGCTCGAGCTCGGACAGCTTGGTGACTGGGAAGCGCGCCAGTCGGACGAGCACCCGCGACGCGACGCGCAGCTCGAGGTTGGCGCGCACCACCGCCTCCGGTGCGCCGTCCACCTCGACGCCGCCGGGGACGATCCGGCCGCCGCCGAGGCCGAGGGCAGCCAGCTCGTCGGCGACGCAGGGCTCGAGCCCTGGCGGGGCGACGACGAACAGCGCGAGCGAGCTCACCGTGTCAGCGGCCGAGGTAGGGATCGCAGGCGGTGCCGAGCCGCTGGCCGCTGTAGACCCCGAGCGTGGTGTAGATCATCGGCGCCTGCTGCCACAGGTCCATCAGCGTCAGCGGCTGCTCGCCGCTGCCGACCGCCCAGGCGGCGGTGGCCTGCTCCGGACCGCGACGGATGATCAACCGACCGCGGTCGCTGATGAAGATCTCGCTCTGACGGTCGATGATCGCGTCGCGCAGCGGCTGGTGCTCGAGGCTCCCCTTGCCGCCGACGAACAGGCGGTAGTCGGTGTTGTTGCGCGGCTCGCGGGCCTGGTCGATCAGGTAGTAGACACCGGTGTCGTCGCGGGCCAGGTGAATCGCGGCGCGCAGCCAGCGCGGAGCGAGGAGCTTGGCCTCTCGGGCCAGCGCCTTGCCCGTCCGCGCGTCGACCGGGGTCAGGGAGATCGCCTGATCGCCACACTGCAGCTTGCACCCCTCCGCGCTGCAGTCGAGCGAGCGGCGCCAGCCGTCCTGGACGCGCGGGTCCCAGAAGCCGGCGCTCCACTTGGCGCCGTTGCTGCCGCCGCTGGCCAGGCGCTGCTCGTAGAGCCCGCCGGCGTCGCCGGCGAAGATCGGTCCGTCGTAGCGGCCGGCCGGGTTCACCGCCACCAGGTGCCCCTTGCCGTCGGTCAGGAAGGTCAGCTGCGCTGGGGTGAGCGGCCCGGCGTAGGGCCGGTCGGCCCCGGCCTGCGGCAGCGCCTGGCGCTCGGCGACCAGCGGCGCGGTGGTGACCACGGCGCTCGCCGGCTCGGTCGCCTTCATCTGCGCCACCGCCCCCTCGACCAGCTCGCCGGCCATCCCCGGCAGCTGGTCGAGCAGGTCGTCGACCGTGCCGTCCTTGATCCGTCGATCGGCCACCGCGACGACGCGGGCCCGGGCGACCTCGATGATCTTCAGCGTGACGATCCAGCTCTGCCCGACCCGGCCGAGGCTGCCGAAGGCGAGCGCCTGCGCTCCGGCGGCGTTGCCGATCCGGGCGTAGCAGGTGGCGTCGCCGCAGCCGAGCAGCTGCTCGAGTTGCTCGTGCGAGAGCAGCGTCTGCAGCTCGTCGTGGGTCAGAACCTGGAAGCTCTTCCGTCGACGCAGCTCCGAGGCCATCGCCTCGCCGACGATCTTGACCATGCCCGGGGTCGTGCCGTCGCCGCCCTGCAGCTGCGCGACCGCCAGCTTCGGCAGCGGCGCGCCGGCGAGTGTCACCTGGAGGAGGAGCAGCGTCGTGTTCATCGTCTCACCCTGTTTCGGCGCGCCTGACGCCGGCCGAACCCACCCGCCGAGCCATAGCGCAGGAGCCGGGGTGGTCGCAAAAGATCAGGGGCGGGCGCGGACCCGCCACAGCGTCGCGGCGAGCAGCATCGACAAGACCGAGGCGCCGATCCACAGCCAGACCGCGGCGGAGAAATCGTAGTGGCGCACGCCGTCGACCATCGTCGTGCCCTGGCCGATGAGCAGGCCGCTGAGCGTCTCCTGGATCCCGGCGCCGAGGTAGCTGAACGCGCCCACCGCCCCCATCGCCGCGCCGGCCGCCCGCTTCGGCGCGATGTCGACCGCGAACAGACCGCCGAGCACCGCGATGAGGCCGCTCAGGGTGAAGCCGTAGACGACGAAGCCGGCGCCGAGGATCCAGGCGTCGTCGGGGCCGAAGAAGATCAAGAGCAGCGCGGCGATCTCGACCAGGCCGAAGATCAAGGTCAACGGCGGCCGGCGAGCGGCGAAGAAGTGGTCGGAGATCCAGCCGTAGGCGACCGAGCCGCCGACCCCGGCGATGGTGTTCAAGCCGATGAGCCCCCCGGCCTCCATCAGCGAGTAGCCGTGCTCCTCCTGCAGGTAGAGGATGCCCCAGTTGTTCACCGCGTAGCGGGTGACGTAGGTGGTCGCGGTGGCGCAGCCGATCACCCAGAAGGCGGGCATCTTGAGCAGCTGCAGCTGCTCGCCGCCGATCGAGGTCTCCGCCCCCATCGGTTGAGGGGGCAGGCGGCCGTTCGTGGTCGCGTCCCACTCCTCGACCGGCGGCAGGCCGAGCGTCTCCGGCCGGTCGCGCAGGGTCAGAAACAGCCCCAAGGCCACCGCCAGACAGAGCAGCCCCGGGCCCCAGAAGGCGAAGCGCCAGGCGGTCCAGGCGACCAGCGCCGCGGTGCCGAGGTAGGTCATCCCCTCGCCGATCGAGTGCGAGGTCGACCAGATGCCGTACATCGTGCCGCGCTGGCGGCCCGAGAACCACTGGGTGATGCCGACGACGCTCGCCGGCGCGCCGACCCCCTGCGCCCAGCCGTTGACCAGCCAGAGCGCGAAGGCGACCGCGACCAACGAGTTGCTGCCCATCAACAGGTTGAGCAGCGCCGAGACGGCGAGGCCGGTGACGACGAAGGCGCGGACGTTCACCCGATCGGCGATGAAGCCGTTGACCAGCTTGCCGGCGCCGTAGCCCCACAGGAACGCGGCGCCGATCCAGCCCAGCTGCTCGACGGTGAACACCCCCTCGTCGATCAGGGGCTTCTTGACCACGCTCAGGCCCAGCCGGCAGGTGTAGAAGAAGGCGTAGCCCAAGGTCAGCGCGACGACCATCTTCAGGCGCGTGCGGCGGAAGAGGCGATCGATCTCGGCGCGGTCGCCGAGGCGCGGCTGGGCCCGGCCAAGGGCGAAGAAGCGGCGCAGGCGGTGGCCGAGCGAGGCGGCGGCGGGCGACATCGGTGCGAGAGTCGCGGATCTGCGCCGCGCAAACAAGCGGAATTCGAGGCTTGCCTCTGCTATGGTCCGCCCGGTGCGCGCCGAGTTGATCAGCGTCGAGACCCGTGACGGCCTCAGCCTGCCGGCCCTGCTCTTCGCGCCGCGGCGGGCGCGCGGCGCGGCGGCGATCTGGCTGCACGGCAACGGCGGCGCCTCGGCCTTCTACTCGGTCAGGCGCAGCAACGCGCTCGCCGAGGCGCTCGGCCGGCGTGGCATCGCCTTCTGCGCCCTGAACAACCGCGGCGCCGAGACCGAGAAGCGGCTCAAGCGCCGGCGGCGAGGCCGCAGCGAGCGGGTGCTCCTCGGCTACGCGCACGAGCGCATCCGCGATTGTCTCTTCGACATCGACGGCGCCCTCGCCGCGCTGCGTGCGCGTGGCTATCGCACCTTCTACCTCGTCGGCCACTCGACCGGCGCGAACAAGATCGCCGTCTGGGACTTCCACCGCCGGCGCAACCCGGTGCGCGCCTACGTCCTGGTCGCGCCGGGCGACGACGTCGGTATCTACTACCAGGCGCTCGGGCCGCGGCGCTTCGTCCGCGCGCTGGCCACCGCGCGCGCGCGGGTGCGCGCCGGCCGGGGC
>JBFYZW010000693.1:0-2733 GCA_041309305.1 Deltaproteobacteria bacterium
TCAAGCTCATCAACTCCAGCGCGCCCATGCCCTTCATGTCGAGGGCGCCGCGGCCCCAGAGGTAGCCGTCGGCGTCGAGCGCGCCGGAGAACGGCCCTTTGTCGGCGGGCCACTCGGCCGGATCGGCCGGCACGACGTCGAGGTGCGAGAGCAGACACAGCGGCCGGTGCTTGCCGCTGCCGGATAGCCGGGCGATCAACGAGCCGCGCTCTGGGTTCGGCGCGTAGATCTCGGCGGCGATCCCCTCGCGGGCCAGCAGGTCGGCGAGGTAACGCGCGCCGGCGGTCTCGTTGCCCGGCGGGTTGCTGGTGTCGACGCGCAGGTAGCCGGCGAGCACCTCGGCCAGCTCCTGGCCCGCCGCCGGCCAGTCGACGCGCTCGAGCCACGGCAGCGGGCGCGCTGCCGGCGGCAGCGGCGCGAGCGGGTAGGCACAGCCGGCGAGGAGGAGCAGGGCGAGGGTGCGCATCCCCGCCTTCTACCGCGGCCGGCGCCCGGCGGCCACGCCGTTGCCGGGCGCGGATCCGCAAGGTCGGGGCACCGCGGACGCAGGTGACCGCGCGTGGTTCCTTCCCGGAAGAGAGGGCCACCCCGATGCCCAGGAACCGCACCCGCCGTTGCCTCGGCGCGGGCGCTGTGGTTCTTTGAACGACAGGAGGAGCGCGCGATGCACAGCCGCAACCGGGTCGACGAGCGGGTCAGCGCGGCCTTGAAGGTGACCGTCGCCGGCGCCGCCGGTGAGCCGTGCGTGACGCGCAACATCAGCCTCGGCGGCGTGTTCCTGCTCGTCAAGCAGCGCTGGCCGGAGGGCACGGTGCTCAAGCTCGAGCTGCGCGATCGTTTCCACAGCGTCAGCCTCTTCGCCCGCGCGGTTCGCCACGAACGCGACGGCGTGGCCTTCGCCTTCGTCGAGGTCAGCGAGGCGCAGCGCCAGCGCCTGCACCTGCTCATCGACGGCCTGCTCGCCGACGGCGCCTGGTACGACGATCGGCGCCGGAGTGTCCGCACCGCGTTGACCGGCCCGGTGGTCTGGCGCTACGGCGACCGCGAGTTCCAGGCCGAGCTGCGCGACCTGAGCGACGGCGGCGCCCTCATCGGCACGACCCAGCCCCCCGAGCTCGGCGCCCAGATCTTGCTCTACCTACCGGCGCTCGGCGACGACGCGGCGGCCGAGGCCGGCGTGCTCGGTTGCCAGGCCCTGGTCGCCCACCGCACGCCGGAGGGCTTCGGCGTCACCTTCCTCTTCCCGAGCCCGGAGTTCTCGACCACCGTCGAGCGGCTGGTCCGCTCGGCCGGCCTTTGAGCCCGTCGCGCCGCGGCCGGCGTTCGGCTCACTCCCCCTCGTCGCTCACCCGGTTGGGGAACTTCTTCACCTGGTACTGGGCTCGCTCGCCGCTGACGGTCACGACCATCGCTATGCCGTAGGAGGTCGAGCCGTCGAGCATGCCCCACGGGTCGCCGGAGAGCGAGCCGGCGTTGAGGTAGAGGTAGGCGCTGTCGCTGCTCGGCTTGACCGGCGTGCTGAAGTCCTTGCCCACCGCGCGCCCGCCGGCCTCGAGGATGTGGCCGAACAGCCCGAGCTTGATGTTCGCCTTGGTCAAGATCTCGTTGAGCAGCCGGTCGCCGACGTTCTCGCCGGTGGGGATCACGTCGAGGGCGTTCTTCCCCTTGCCGGCCGGCGGGCCGTGCGAGACCAGCGCCACCGGCGCCTTGCCCGAGGGCTTCAGCGCCGCGAGCGTCGCCCGAACCTCCTCCTCCTGGTAGTTGCACACCGCGGTGGCGTGGGCGAACTTGCGGTCGAAGTAGCCGGGCATGGTCCACAGCTCGATGTCGTCGGCGACGATCTGCCGGATGAGCACGCCGTTGATCAGGTTCGGGTGCTTCTTCAGCCGCTCGCTGTAGGCGCGGGCGAAGCTGCCCTTGCTCTCGCTGTTGCCGAGGACCACCAGCACCGGCAGACCGGAGTCGCCGAGCAGGTCGAGCACCGCCTCGAGGTCGAACTCCTCGAGCGCCAGGTCGCCGTTGGCGATCAACCACTCGACCCCCTGCTCCTTGAACCAGGCGAGCGCGTCGGCCAGGTTCGCCCGCGTCGCCTGGGTGACGTCCTTGATCGCGCTGACGACGCCGAGCTTGACCGTCTGATCGGCGTCGGGCGCCTGAACCTCGAGGCGGTAGCCGGTGTGCAGATAGGCCTTGCCGCCCAGCATCACCGTCACCGGCTTCTTCAAGGTGTCGAACGGGCCGGGGCACTTGTAGCGGTTGGCCTTGATGTACTCCTCCCACGAGCCGTGCTCGGCCGCCCGCGCCGGCCAGGACGCCAAGAGCACCAACCCGACGAGCATCACACTGCGCATGAGAACCTCCTCGCTCCCCGCTTCCTATCCGATGGCGCGCCGTTTGCGAAGGCCCTGCCGATCGCGGCGCGCGCGCTGTCCCATTCTGCGACACCGCAACGCCGCCGGCCGCCGAAGGGCACGAAATCCCGTGCCCGAGCGCTGGCGCGATTGTTGAAAGCCCCGTTGCCAACGGAGGCACGCCAATGCCCGCTCGCTTGAAGCTGCTCGCCGCCGAGGTCCCACCGCCCGCTCGCCTGCCCCTGCCGCCCGGGGTCGGCCCACAGCAGCTCGCCGACGTCGAGCTGGTGATGCGCGTCCTCAGCGGCCCGCGCGAGCGACGCCGGCAGCTGGCGCTGCGGCTGGTCAACGACGCCGGCGACCTGTGGCACCTGGCCCGGCG
>JBFYZW010000694.1:0-7689 GCA_041309305.1 Deltaproteobacteria bacterium
GGCGGCGGCGCGGCTGGCGGCGCGGCGACGTCGGGCAGCTCGCGGATGCGGAAGACCCGGCCGCTGTTCGGCTCGGTCACGTCGATGCCGCTCTCGGTGATGTCACACATCACGTTGCGCACATCGGTGGTGTCGCCGAGCCGGGACAAGCCGGCGCGAAGGGCCTGGATCCAGCTGTCAGCGCGGATCCGCGCCGTGATGTTGAAACCGTCCGGATCCGCGGTGGGGATGAACACCTCGAACAGGGGCATGCGCGACCTCTCGTAGTCTCGTTGTCTTACGCGAAGCGCACCGGACCATCAAGGGCCGGCGCCGGGACGTCCGCACGCCTCACGGACAGGGCGGTTGCCCGGAGGTCAGCTCACCGAGCGTGCCGCTGGCCCCCAGCTGCGCCTCGCGCCGGTCGAACCGCCCGCCGGAGTGGTCCAACGCGATGGTGTAGGCGATCGTCGCGGTCACGCTCCACGCGTCGGTCGTCCCGTTACACATCGCCGAGAGGGTGCGCGTGTCCGAGAGCGTGAAGGCCCACTCCCGGCCGACGAGCAGCCCGTTCTGGATCGCCAGGTTGAGGAAGACCGGGTTGGTCGCCCGATCCCCGAGCCCGAAGCGGAAGACCGGGAAGCGATCGTTCAAGAACATCCCGGTGGTCGGGCTGAGCACCTGGCCGTTGAGCAAGGTCTCCGGTGCGAGGCCGATCTTGCTGTCCGACTTGTCGAGCTCGAGCGAGTCCTCCGGGTCGACGGTGGCCACCGGGTTGAAGTTGCGATCGCCGACGAAGAGCGTGAAGGCCTGGTTCCCTTGCGCGGCGATCTCGGTCGGGTTGGGCACGACGTACCCGTAGGGCGCGGCGGTCTGCGCCGCGCCGGTCCACAGGATGTGGGTCATCCGCCCGAGCCAGACCTCCTGGTCCCACGCGCCGTTGAAGCCATCGACGATGCCGTTCCCGTTGCTGTCGCAGCACGGCTCCGGGTCGACGCTCGGCGTGAAGGCGCCGTCGTCGTCGACGTCGAGGAACGGCTCGCCCTCCTCGACCACCGCCTCGTTGTCGTCGAGCACGCCGTCCCCGTCCAGGTCGTCGAACGCCTCCTGGCCGCGCACCACCGCCAGAAGCGTCACCAGCCCGTCGGTCGGGTTGTGCTCGACGAAGCGCGGATCTTGGCTGGTGACGACGAGGTTGTTGCCCAGCTCCGGCGGCCAGGGCGTCACGTCGCGCGGCAGCTGCGCCGGCGTCGGCGCGATGACGTAGGTGATGCGGCGCGGCGACTCAGCGGTGGCCGGTTCGTCGCGGATGGTGCCAGCCTCGGCGAAGAAGCGCACCGGCACGTGCGGCAGATCGCGGCCGCTCGCGTCCTTCAGGGTCAGGTGACAGTTGACGCGGATCTCCGGCCGGTTCTCGACCAGGCCACCGACGTTGCCCTGATCGCACCAGAAGTCGAAGTGCGGCACCAGGTTGCCGAGCGAACCCTCGCCGGCCGAGACCAGCGGTGGCGGGCCGACCTCGAGCGCGAAGCTGTCGGTCAAGACGTCCTTGTTCACGGTGGTGAAGCTCGCCTCGATGGTCACTGGACCGGCGACGATCGGCGCCTGGAAGAAAGCGCGCGCGCGGCCGGCCTGGCTCTCGACCTCGAGCTCCGTCACCCCCGGCCGGCGCCCGCCGTCGACCTCGGGCGCCACCGTCTCGCGGCTGGCGAACAGCCCCGGCTGTGTGCTGCGAAACAGCACGTCCTTGCCGTCCGGGATCGCCTCGCCGCGGAAGATCACCCGCGCGGTCAGCTCGCTCAGGCCCATCCCATCAGCCACGAGGCTGGTCGGCTCGACGGTCAGGGTCAACGACGCCTCGCCGCCGCTGCACGCGGCGAGGCCCATGAGCGACAGGACTGTGGGGGGTAGCCATCGTTCCATGGTCCAGCCAGTCTACACGGTCACGGTGATGATTGCAGGTCGATCAAGTCCGGCGATAGCCCGATCAGCTACGGATGCGCCGGCTCTGGACCATCAGCTCGTTCTGCAGATCGCGAGCGGTCAGTCGTTCGCGCTCCTCTTGCTCGGCCTCTTGCCGCTGCCGCTCGCGGGCCGTCTCCTCGACGCTGGGCGGCAGCTGCGTCCCATCCTGCTCCTTGGCGAACTTCTCCCACGACTCGCCCCGGTCCTGTTGCTTGTGCGCCGCGTCGACCGCCTCGGCCGTGCGGCTGGTCCCGTCGACCGCGGTGGTCGACTCGGAGCGCCGTTCGGCGGCGGCGCCGATCGCCGCGACGCCCTCGCCCCGCGCCGCGCGCGCCTGCTCGTCGGCGGCCGGTTTCACGGCCGCCTCGGCCCGATCGGCGAGTCGCTCGAGCTCGGCCAAGAGCTCGTTCGACGACATCGCGCCGAGCTTCTGGCTGTCCTGGGCCTTGTCGTCGAGCTTCGCCTGGTACTCCTGGATCTCGCGGATCAGGTCGATGCGACGCTGGCGACTGACCTTGTCGAAGTTCAGCTCGTCGATCTTCATGCGCTGGCTCCTCGATCGCGCGGCCTTGTCACCTTCATCATACACCCGAACAGGCGCGGCCGGCTGGGCGGAATTCGCCACAATTCTCGCCCCTTCCGCCACGAGCTCCGGCGCGGGTGGCTCACCAGAGGGCCACGATCCAGCCGAGGAGGTAGAGGAGCGTCGCGCCGGCGCCGGCGAGCAGGACCTTGCGGTCCGGTCGCATCGCCTCGAGCTCGAGGCGCGCCTTCTCCCCGAGCTCGCTGTCGGGCGCCGCGTCGGCCAAGCGGCGGAACGTCGCGCGGGCGTGCCGATGGTCCCCGGCGACCTGCGCCGCGCGGCCCTCGTCCCACAGCTGTCGCGCCTCGCGTTTGGCCTGCTTCTCGTCGCGTTTGCTCTCGCTCATGACCGCTACCATAGGCAAAGCGCCGGCTCTTGTCGACACCGGGTGGTTGACACTCCGGCGCCCCGGAGCGATTCTCGTGGAGCACGGAGGCGCCCTGGTGAGCGACAAGACCGCCCCGAGCCTCTTCGAGAACATCGACACCGCGCCGTTGCCGGCGCCGCGTCCTGGCCAGCTCGCGGTCGCCACCGCCCGGCCGCGCGGCTTCGTGGTCGTGCTGCGCGGCCCCCAGTCTGGCCGGATGATCCCAATCCGTGGCAACACGATCGTCGGCCGCAGCCCCGAAGCCGCGATGTTCATCGACGACGTCGGCGTGTCGCGCCAACACGCGTCGATCGAGCTGGACGACGACCAACACTTCATCCTCAACGACCTGGGCAGCCGCAACGGCACCCGCCTGAACGGAGAACCGGTCACCCGCCACCGCCTGGCCAACGGCGATCGGATCGAGATCGGCGGCACGGCGCTGCTCAAGTTCGTCATCCAGGACCCGCTCGAGATCCAGGTCCAAGAGGCGCAACGGCTCGAGGCGCTCGGCCGCCTGGCCGGTAACCTGGCCCACGAGTTCAACAACCTGCTCACCGTGGTGATCAACAACCTCGAGCACCTGCGCGTCACCGCCGGCGACAACGCCTCGCTGCTCGAGTGCCTGGACGACTCGTTGTTCGAGGCCCGGCGCGGTGCCCAGCTGACCCGCAACCTCCTCGCCTTCGCCCGCCGCGGGCCCTACGACCCGAAGCCGGTCGACGTCGGCGGCATCATCGAAGCCTTCGTCCGCCTGTTCGAGCGCATGCTGCCGCCGACCATCCGCTTGACCACCCAGCGCGGCGAGCGCTTGACCACGATCGGCGACTCGGCGCAGTTGCACCAGGTGTTGCTCAACCTGGGGCTGAACGCCCGCGACGCGATGCCCGACGGCGGCGCGCTGACCATCACCGCCGAGCGGGTCACCGTCCGCGCCGGCGACGAGGATTCCAAGCTGGGCGTCGAGCCGGGCGACCACGTCGTGGTGCGGGTCAAGGACGGTGGCATCGGCATGGATCGCCAGACCCGTGACCAGGCCTTCGAGCCGTTCTTCACCACCCACGAGGGCAGCACCGGGCTCGGCCTCGCGGTGGTCGACAGCATCGTCCGCGGCCACAACGGTCTGATCCACCTCGAGACTGCCCCAGGCGCCGGCGCAACCTTCACCGTCTACCTGCCCGCCGTGGGTGGCGACGCGGCGCGCACCCCGGCCCAGCCCACCTCGACCGCCGCGGTCGCGGACGGCGTGATCCTGGTTATCGACGACGACGAGGCGGTGCGGCGAAGCATCAAGCGCCTCCTGGTCGCCGCCGGCTTCACCGTCGAGACCTCCCCCTCGGGTGCGGCGGCGATCGAATTGGTCCAGCGCGCGCCGGCCTCGGTCGGCGTCGCGCTGGTGGATCTGGCCATGCCCGGGCTCGACGGCGTCGCGACGCTCCGGCAGCTGCGCGCCCTCGCCCCGAGCCTGCCGGTGATCCTGATGAGCGGCCGGCTCGACGACCCTCGCCTGCACCACGTCGAGCAGGACAACGACGTCAGCCTGCTGCTCAAGCCGTTCGAGCGCAGCGGCTTGCTCGACGCGATCACCAAGGCCGCCCGCCGGTAGACCGCGGTTGGCGCAGAGCTACACGCTCGGTCACGCTTCCCGATCGCCATCGGCGGCTTCGCCCGGGGGAGAACCGCCAACGGGGCGTGCGCGAATCGCGCACCCCCGTTGAGCGCGCTCAGCGCCGGTAGCGCAGCACCGGCTTGCGCGCCGCGCCGGCCTCGTCGAAGCGTTTGGCCGGCGCGCGTTGCGGCGCGCCTTTGACCAGCTCAGGGTTGTCCCGCGTCTCGGCGTCGATCGCCTGCATCGCCGCAACGAAGGCGTCGAGCATCTCGCGTGGCTCGCTCTCGGTCGGCTCGATCATCAGCGCGCCGGGCGCGATGAGCGGGAAATAGACGGTCGGCGGGTGGAAGCCGTAGTCGATCAGGCGCTTGGCGATGTCGAGCGTGCTCACCCCGCGCTCCTTCTGGCGCTTGTCGGTGAAGACCACCTCGTGCATCGACGGCGCAGCGAACGCCAGCTCGAACGTGTCGCGCAGCGACGCGCGCAGGTAGTTGGCCGCCAGCACCGCGTCCGGGCCGATGCGGCTCGCACCCTCGACGCCGAGCTCGGCGAGGTAGGAGTGGGCGCGCAGCAGCATGCCGAAGTTGCCGTAGAAGCTGCGCAGCTTGCCGATACTCTTCGGCCGGTCGAAGTCGAGCCGCACCTCGTTGCCCGCGCCGACCAGCACCGGCCGAGGCAAAAACGGCTCGAGCGCGCTGACGCAGGCCACCGGCCCGGCCCCGGGCCCACCGCCGCCGTGCGGCGTCGAGAAGGTCTTGTGCAAATTGATGTGCACGACATCGACGCCCATCGCCGCGACGTTGGCGATGCCGACCAGCGCGTTGAGGTTGGCGCCATCCAGGTAGACGAAGCCACCAGCGGCGTGCACCTTGTCGGCGATGGCGCGGATATCCCGCTCGAAGACGCCGAGCGTGTTCGGGTTGGTCATCATGATCGCGGCGACGTCGCGATCGAGCGCCGCCTCGATGGCGGCGAGCGGCAGGTAGCCCTCGGGGCCGGTGCGCAACGGCACGACCTGGAAGCCATTGAGCGCGCTGGTCGCGGGGTTGGTCCCGTGCGCCGAGTCTGGGACCAGGACCTTGCGCCGCGGATCCCCCCGGTCGGCGAGCGCGGCGCGGATCATCATCATGCCGCACAGCTCGCCGTGCGCCCCGGCGGCCGGCTGCAGCGTCACCGCGTCGAGCCCGGTGAGGCGCCGGAGCCACTCACCCAGCTCGGCCATCACCTGCAGCACGCCCCGGTGCAGCGCCGCCGGCGCCAGCGGGTGGGCGCCGGCGAAGCCGGGCAGGCGAGCGACCTTCTCGCCGACCCGCGGGTTGTACTTCATCGTGCACGAGCCGAGCGGGTAGAAGTGGGTGTCGATGCTGGCGTTGAGCTGCGACAGCCGCGTGTAGTGGCGCACGACCTCTGGCTCGCTGACCTCGGGGAGCAGCGGCGGCGAGGCGCGCAACAGCGCCGCCGGCAGGTCCAGCGCCGGAGCTTGAAGGTCGAGCGCCGGGATCGCCGCGCCGCGGCGGCCGGGTGCGCCCTTGGCGAAGATCGGCGGCTCGCCGATCCGATCGGCAGCGGATCGCCACAACGTCATCGCCGCACCTCCGCGAGGACCTCGACCAGCTCGTCGAGGCACGCCTGGCTGTGCTGCTCGGTCACGGCGACCAACAGGCCGCCGGCCCACTCCTTGCGCCAGCGGCCGAGATCGAAGCCGACCGCCAGCCCCCGGGCCAGGCCGGCCTCGATCGCCCGCGCCGGCTCGCCGATCTCGACGACCAGCTCGTTGTAGTAGGGCCCGGCGAAGCGCCGCTTGACCCCCCGCCGCTCGAGCTGCGCGGCGAGGTAGCGGGCCCGCTGCGCGCACTGGGTCGCGAGCTCCTCGAGCCCCTTCGGGCCGAGCAGCGCGGCGTGGATGGTGAAGGCCAGGGCGCACAACCCATGGTTGGTGCAGATGTTCGAGGTCGCCTTGTCACGACGGATGTGCTGCTCGCGCGTCGACAAGGTCAGCACATAGCCGAGCCGGCCGTCGGCGTCGCGCGCCTCGCCGACCAGCCGCCCGGGCATCTGGCGCACGTTCGCCTCCCGGGTGGCGAACAACCCGAGACCCGGCCCGCCGAAGCTCGGCGGGACGCCGAGGCCGGTGCCTTCACCGACCGCGATGTCGGCGCCGCAGACGCCGGGGGGGGCGAGGAGCCCCAGGGAGGTCGGCTCGTTGACCGAGACGACCAAGCGCGCACCGGCGGCGTGGACGCGGGCGCCGATCTCGGCCAGCGGCTCGACCAGCCCGAGACAGTTGGGGCTCTGGACCACGACGCCGGCGACGTCGGCGCCGAGCTGCCGCTCGAGCGCGGCGAGATCGGTCCGCCCGCCGGCGAGCGGGATGGACTCGAGCGTCGCGGCGCCGCCCTTCAGGTAGGTGCAGATCACCTCGCCGGCGTCGGGGTGCAGCGCGCCGCTGAGCAGGACCCGCGATCGCTTGGGCTCCAGGCGCAACGTCATCAACACCGCCTCGGCGGCGGCGGAGGCGAAGTCGTACATCGAGGCGTTAGCGACCTCGAGCCCGAACAGCTCGGCGACCACAGTCTGGAACTCGAAGATCGCCTGCAGCGTCCCCTGCGACGCCTCGGGTTGATACGGCGTGTAGGCGGTGAACAGCTCGCCGCGTTGCAGCAGCATGTCGACCGCCACCGGCACGTAGTGGTCGTACAGCCCGGCGCCGACGAACGAGGCCTTCACTTCGCCGAGGCGAGCCAGGCTCCGGTAGCGACGCAGCAGATCCGGCTCGGCCACCGCCGACGGCCCGGTCAGCGGTCCCTGACGCAGCGCCGGCGGCACCGCGGCGACGAGCTCAGCGAAGCTCTCGACGCCGCAGCGCGCGAGCATCGCGCGCCGATCGGCGTCGGTGTGCGGCTGGTAGCGAGACATCGACACCTCAGCCGGCGCTCTCGACCAGCTTGCTGTAGGCGGTAGCGTCCAGAAGGCCGGCGAGCGCGTCGGCCGCTTGCGGGCGGATTTTGACCATCCACGCCGCGCCGTACGGATCGCGGTTGACCAGCTCCGGTTGGCTGGTGAGCTCGCTGTTCACCTCGACGACCTCGCCGGCGATCGGCGCGAACAGGTCGGAGACCGCCTTGACCGACTCGACGGTGCCGAACGTCTGCTCGGCGTTGATCGTGGTGCCGACGCCAGGCAGCT
>JBFYZW010000695.1:0-8417 GCA_041309305.1 Deltaproteobacteria bacterium
AACGCGAGCACCACGCCGGCCGCGCCCGCCCCGGGCGCCGCGGCACAGCCTCCATCCTTCTTCGGCTTCGCCGGCGGGGGGTCCCTGTCGATCGGGGCTGCGGGCACGCAGACCCCCGCCAGGCAGGCGCCGCCGGTGCAGGCCGAGCCGTCGGCGGGCGGCGCGCAGCTGTCGACCAGCGCGCCGCCAACGCAGGCGAGCTCTCCGGCGCCGGCGCACTCTCCCGCACCGCAGGTGGTGGCGGTCGGGACGTAGTGCTCGTCCTCGTCGCCGTCGCAGTCCTCGTCGACGCCGTCGCAGTCGTCGTCGTTGCCCCCGCCCGGGAGCGGCACGCAGGTGTCGACCGGCGCGCCGCCCTCGCACAGGAGCTGCCCGGCGGCGGCGCAGACGCCGAGGCCGCAGGTGGTGGCGGTCGGAGCGTAGTGCTCGTCTTCGTCGCCGTCGCAGTCGTCGTCGATGCCGTCACAGTCGGTGTCGTCGCCGGTCTGGCTGCCGGGGGTGCAGCTGTCGCCGACCGCGCCCGCGACGCAGGTGGTCTGCCCCACGGCGGCGCAGGCGCCGACGCCGCAGCTGGTCGCGGCGGCGACGAAGTCCTCGTCGGTCTCGCTGTCGCAGTCGTCGTTGACACCGTCGCAGCCGTCGGTCGCGCCCGGGTGGATCGCCGAGTCCAGCTCGGCGCAGTCGCGCGTCCCGGTGCAGTCGGGGTCGGCGCAGGTCTCGCCGACGTAGCCGTCCGCGTCCTCGTCGGGGCAGTTGCAGCCGGCGATGCCGTCGATGACCCAGACCCAACCTCCGAGGCCGGCGGTGCCGATGCGGGCGCGGAAGAAGCCGTGGTCGTGCCAGGTCGCACCCCAGCTGTTTTGGATGATCCAGTAGTCGACGCCAGCCTCGTTCCCCCAGCCGGCCAGGATCATCGTCTTGCCCCCGCGGTAGTTTCCGGTGACGTGGGTGTAGATGCCGCTCGAGAAGGTGTAAAAGTCGTCGTAGATCTCCATGATGGTCAACACCGGGCCGTGGTCGACGATCTCCTGCTTGATCGTCGCGGTGGTCGGCGCGATGAGCCGCCGGAAGGACTTGATGCGCGTGAGCGCGAACGGTTCGCTGCCGCTCGGGCAGGCTGCGGTCGGGCAGGGTTGGTCGTCCACTGCGGTGTAGGGGAAGCAGCTCGCACTCACCGTGCCGGTGTCGCGCAGGAAGGAGAGAGTCGTCTCGGGGCTGCCCCCGTCGCACCCGTCATCGGCGACGCAGGCCATCGGGTGCTGCGCCGAGAGGCGCGGGGTGAGGCTCGGGTCGCCGGTCTCGATCTCGAGCTGCGCCTCCATCGCCGAGATCGGCGCCACCTGCCAGCAGGAGCCGCAGTTGCCCTGGTTGAGCGCCGGCGTGGTGAAGTCCTGGCCGCCGACGTTGCGCCAGTCGAAGGCCGCCGGCTGCGCGCGGGAGCTGGTCGGCGCAAGGAGGAGCAGTGCGACGATTGCCGGGCGTGTCAACGTGAGGCCCGGGTCGGAGAACGAGTGTTGTCGTGCGTGCGTCATCGGGTGAGCTCCTCGTCTTGTGCTGGTGTGGGAGGGGCAGTGAGCTTCAGCGTGCGTGCGATGAGGGCGAACCCGGGTTCGGTCATCGGCGCGTCGTCGTCCGGGGTTTGCATGACGACCAGCAACGTCGCGTCGGGGCGGGCGTGGGCGAAGATCTTCACCGTCGCCGGGATGGTGAGCATCCGGCCGCGCAGGATCATCCCGCGGCCGTCGAGCTCGCCGAGCCGGGTGAAGCGCTCGACCTTCGCCTCCGGCATCAGCCTGGCGAAGGCGCCCTGCTGCGCGGTGACGTGGTCCTCGGGATCCATCTCCAACCCGTAGAAGCGCAGCGACGCGAAGGCCGAGCCGGGCGAGTCGATGCTGAACGCCTCATCCGGATCGTAGTCCTCGTCGGCGGTGTCGATCGTCCAGTTGCCCGGGTAGGAGAGCGCGAAGCCGCGGCGCTCCAGCGCCACCGGGTGATCGACGTCGGCGGGCGCCTCCGACTCGACCAGACCATCGAGGAGGGCGGCGCCGGCGCCGCTCACGCCGATCCCGGCGCCGAAGCCCAGGCCCGCGCCAAGGCCGAAGGCGACCAGCGCGGTGACCACCAGGGCGGGCAGCGAATAGGTCTTCATCCGCGGACCTCTCTCAGTAGCGCAGCCACACCTCGAGGTAGTCGAGTCCGACCATCGGCTCGCCGGCGCTGTCGTCGGCCGTCAACGTGGCACCGCCGGACGGCGCGACGCGCACGACCACCGCCTCTTCTCCCGGCAGCACGAAGTTCCGGCCGGGTTGGTCGGCGGCCGAGTCCCAGGCGAGCAGTGTCGTGTCATCGGCCGACAGGCTACTCCCGTCGCCGTCGAGCCCGGTCGTGTGCACGGCGACCGTGGCGTAGTGGCCGGCGTCCGCGCCGCCGGTCTGCCACACGTCGAGCATCGCGCCGGCTCCATCCCCCCCGCCGTGGCGGGCGCCGGCCCAGGCGCGCAGGCGAACCCCCTCGATCTCGGCGGCGGGGAGCCCGTGGCCACCGAAGCGGGCCCAGAAGGTGAACGCAGGCCGGCGCGCGAGGTCGGCGTCGTAGCTGCGGACCGCACCGCCGTTGGCGCCCGCCAGGCCGTTGCAGCCGTCCGTGCAGGTGTAGCCCGCCATCACGATCCGCCCGAGCCCGGCGTCCCACGCGACGCTCATGTCGCTGCTCATCGTCGGTGGGGCGACAACGCTGTCGCTGAGGTTGCGCCAGCTGGTGCCGTCCCACTCCCACAGCGTGTTGCATTGCGGTTCGTCTAGCGCCGAGCAGCCCTGGCCGGCTCCGTTGTACCCGCCCGCCAAGACGATGCGCTGGCGTCGGGCATCGTACTGCATTACGCCGCCAGATCGTGGCAGCGGGTTACGGGCCGGGGTGCTGGTCAGCTGCCACTGGGATTCGACCAGCTGCCAGCGGCCCTCGACCGGCGTCGCGTCGAGCCAACGCGTACCGTTCCACGTCCAGGTGTGCCCGCAGTACGTGCCGCCGTCCTCGCCGCAATCGCCGGCCTCACCGCCAAACAGCACCACCTCACCGCGAGCGGCATCGAAGGCCATCATGCCTCGCGCGCGCGGCGTCGGCGACGATGTCGTCGGGGTGACGTCCTGCCACGCGCTGCCGTTCCATTCCCAGGTCCGGTTGCACATTCCGCCGGTTCCCTCTCCGCAATCGGGGTAGGTGGCGCCGCCGAACAGCACGACGCGATCCCGGACGGAGTCGAGAGCCAACGCGTGCTCGGCGCGCCCATAGGGTGACGCCGCCGGCGTGACGTTCCGCCAGCTTGCGCCCTCCCATAGCCAGGTGCCGCTGCAGAACTGCCCGGCGCCTTCGCCGCAGTCACCGCCGTTGCGCCAACCGCCGAAGAGGATGACGCCGCCGGCGGCGGGGCTGAAGGCCATCGCCGGCGACGCGCGCCCGACCGGCTGGCCGGCCGAGGGAGAGAAGCTCTGCCACCCCGGGTGGGTCCAGGTCCAGGTGTAGGCGCACAGCTCGCCCGAGGGCTCGGCGCAGTCGAAGGTGCGATAGGAGTACTCGCCACCGTGGAGCACCAGCATGTCGCGGATCGGATCGTAGGCGAGCGCCGCCTTGTTGCGCATCACCGGGAAGGTGGCGGTGGTGCTCGCGTCGTGCCAACGATCGTCCGCGAGCACCCAGGTGTCGGCGCGGAAGGCGAGGGGTGCGTCCTGGGTCAAGCCGCCGAACAAGATCAGGCGCTGGCGGTGACCGTCGTATGCGGCGCTGGCACCGGTGCGAGGGGCTGGCGCCGCGCCGGTGATCACCACCTCGGCCCACCGCTCGCCGTTCCACGACCAGAGGTCGGAGCGACGGCCGGCGCTGTCGCGCCCTCCCGCCACGACCAGCTCGCCGCGCGCCTCGTCAAAGTACATCACGTGGCCGGCGCGCGCCGGGGCGTTGCCGACCGCCGGCGTGACGTTGTGCCACTCGACGCCGTCCCACTCCCAGGTGGCGTCGAGGTAGCTCATGCCGAAGAAGCCCAGGCCGCCAAAGGTAACAACGCGGCCGCGCAGCGGGTCGAACGCCACCGGGGCGCCGCCGCTCGGCGTTGTCGGGCACGGATCTGGGAAGACCGGGCTCGGCAGCATCTCGTACCACGCGCTCCCGTCCCACTCGTAGGTTTGGCCGCACATCGGCGCCATCCCGCCCGCGTGGATGACCAACCGCCCGCGGAGGGTGTCGAAGGCGGCCAGCGAGGCAGAGCGCGCCCCCGCCGGCATGTCGCGATCGAGCACCGTCCACACGTCGCCGTCCCAGCTCCACAACCAGGCGCAGGTGCGGCCCGCGCCCTCGAGGCAGTCGTTCCATTCGTTGCCGCCCCACATCAGCGTGCGCCCCCGAGCTGGATCGTAGACCATTGCGTGCCCCGACCGCGGCGCGGGCCCGCCTGCCGCCGGGGTGCGGTTGTGCCAGCGCTCACCGTCCCACTCCCAGGTGTAGCGACAGGTGTTGATCGCGTTCTCGCCGCAGTCGATGTTGAAGGTGTTCTCGCCGCCGAAGAGGACGACCCGATCGCGAAGGGAATCGAAGACCATGCCGCCCCGTGCCCGAGGGCCAGGGTTCGTGGCCGAGAAGGGGTGCACCGGCCAGAGCCGCGCGGTGCGCGCGGCCTCGGCGACGCCGTCGGGCGCGGCGAGCGCGGCTGGGTTGAAGACCTCCCAGGCGTAAACACGATCGAGGGGCACGGCGCGCGGACTCACCGGGGCGCGCAAGGCCGCAGTCAGCTCTCCCGGGTTGTCCGCCGCGAGCGTGTTGGTGTTCCCGACCCAGTAGCTCCGATGGACCCCGATGGCGTCGGTCTGTTGGCAGGCGCCATCGAGGGCGACGAGGGATAGCCGCGGCGTCGTGGTGCGCGGCAACGGCGTCCGTGGCAGCGCGCCGCTGCTGGTCGGGCGAAGCGTGGCGAGGAGGCCCCCGTCCTGATCGAGCACGCGGAGCGCGACGAGCGGAGAGCCGTCGCTGAGCGCGAAGGCCGACGCTGGCAGGAGCGCCGTATCTGTCAGCGGCTCGGCGGGCGCGAGCTCGAAGTAGCTCACGGGCGAGAAGGCAGTGGTCGTGAAAGACGCCGGGGTCGCCAACCCCCACGGCGCGCGGAGGAAGGAGATCTCCCCCTGGTCGACGATCAGCGTCGGGGTCTCGTCGACGAGGCGAATCGGCGCGCCGCCGATCTGCTGTCCGGGGGCGGGCGCGTTCTCATTGCCGGCGGGATCGCGGAGGTGGGCCAAGAGCGTGTACTCGCCGCTGGGACAGACGTCCGCGGCGTCACAGTCGAGTTGGTACTCCCAGAAGACGCCGGCTCCTCCCAGCTCGCTCAGGGGCAGCGACGTTTCAGCGCTGACCAGTCGCACGACCGGCGGGGTCTCGAGCACCTCGCTGGCGGCAAATCCGACGTACAGGCTTCCATCTCTTCCCACGGCCGACAGCTCACTGGGCACCAGCGGGCAGTCGCCCGGCGGCAAGAACGAGATGACGGCCGAGCCTGCGGCGACCTCGGGTCCGGTGAAGTCGAGGACCACCGTGCCGAGGTTGATCGCCTCGACCGCGAGCCCGTCGGTGTCGGCCAACGAGACCAAGAGCGGCCAGGCCCCCTCGGTCAACGTGTCGACCACGTCGTAGGAGTAACCGTAGGTGCGTCCATCAACGCTGGCGCGGGTGAAGTTGGCCACTTCGGGGGTGCCGAGGCGCACGATCGGATCGGTGGCCATGTCCTTGGTGGTGGTGAAGCCCACGGTTACGGCGAGGCCGCCGCGCCAGGGCGGCGGCGGATCGAGGGTCACCGAGCCTTCAACGATTGCCGGCGGGCTGACGTCGCCCCCCTTGGCGACGCACTGGCCCGGCGGGGTGCGGCAGACCGGTCGGTCCGACGGGCAGTCGGCGTTCTTCGTGCACGCGACCTGCGCCCGCGGTGGGAGCGTCGGATCGACGGCACAACTGCCGAAGGCGAAGCACAGACACCCGGCCAAAGAAGCGGCTTTCATCCTGGTGCCTCACGTTGGAAGGTGACGACCTGCGTCTGGACGAGCGAGCATCATTCCCAGTCAACGATTGACGTCTTCACCGAGGCAATACCGTGAACCGGTTGTTCGCTGTTCGCGAACTTCGGTTTGGATGGCCTTCTCAGCGGATCTTCAGCAGCTCCAGCCGGGCGTAGGTGTTGACCTCGCCGTCGGCCATCGTGTTCTCGAGGCCCCAGGCGTCGGCGTTGCCGACCTGGGTGTAGTGCTCGACCCGGAACCGGGTCGCGGCGGTCAGGGTCAGCAGGCCCGCGATCTCCGACTGGCTGTAGGCGTAGTTGCCGCCGTTGTTGCTGAACTCGAGCGTCCCGACGAGCGCGGTGGTCGCGGCGTCGGTGTTGTAGAGTCTGCACTTGTGGCGGTCGGCGAGGAAGGCCGGGCAGCGGACATGGACGATGTAGGTGCCGGGCTGGATGGTGAAGTGGCCCCGAAAGCCGGCGTCGACGGCGACGATGTCGCCGGTGTCGACGACCTCCTGGTCCAAGTTGCGCACGTTGTCCCAGGAGGTCGCGTCCGGCGCGGTCAGATCGGCGGCCTCGACCGGTGAGGTGTTGAGGGCAGCGCGCTCCTCGAGCACCGCGTAGTGGAGCAGCGGCTGCAGGGTCGGGTGCGGATGGGCGGGGAGGCGTGCGACGTCGAGCACGCCGGCGGAGATGTCGGCGGCGGCGTGCAGGTGCGCGCCGGCGGCCACGGTGCCGGCGGTGGCGCCGACCGGCAGGCGGGCGACCGCGATCTGGTTGCTGGCGCCGTTGATGCTGTCGATCAGCTGGTCGCCGGTCGGGGTGAAGTTCTCGCCCGGCTCACCCTGCAACAGCTGCAGCGCCTGATCGACCGAGCCGGAGTTGTTGGCCGCGGTCAAGACGTAGTCGCCGGGCGGGACGTCGGGGAGATCCACCGCCGCGGCGGTGTCGCTGCCGCCGTCGCGGACGGTCAAGGTCGTCGGCGAGCCGGTGGGGTTGGTGCGGATCAGCGTGAAGGCCGCGCCGGCCAGGTTGGTCCCCTGCACCAACAGGCCGGCGTGCAGGCAGTGCTGGCCCGGCGTTTGCGCGCACTCCAGGGTGCCATCGCCGTCCACCGCGGTGATGGTCGGCTGCGGCCGTGTGCCCGCCCGGCAGGTGCGGTCGACGCAGATCTCGGTGTCGGCGCAGTCGGTGTCGGCGCCGCAAACGGTGATGCAGGCCCCCTCGACGCAGACCTGGCCAGCCTTGCAGTCATTGTTGCCATCGCAGCCGCCTCCGGCGGTCTTGCCGCCGCAACCGGCGGCGATGCTCAGCGCCACACCGAAGACGAATGCCAGCGAGCGATGCATGAGGCCTCCCGGGGCAAAAGTTCGCGTGGGCGCAACCTAACACATCGCGACGGCGCCTGGTCAATCGCGGCCCATGTGGATTACGGCCCTTCGAAGGCGCCGAGGTCGACGGTGCCGTTGGCGATGCGCGGGGCGCCGGCCAGATCGAGGGCGCCAACCGCCTGCGCGTTCAGGCCGGCGTCGCGCGCCGGGCTGGTCGGGCCGAGAGAAAGGTCGTCGAAGACCGCGGTGAAGCCGGGGGCCTGCGCCGTCAGGTTGGTGCCGTCCACCGGGTAGCCGGCGTTCGACAGCTGCGTGTGGCCCCAGAACAGGTTGTTCGCGGTCAACGCGCCCGGGCCGGCGCCGTAGAGCGCGGTGCGGGTCGCGTTGGTGCAGCCGCTCAGGTCGATGAGGTTGTTGACGATCGTCGCGTCCTGCGTGCTGCCGAGCGTGATCCCCTCGCAGGTCGAGGCCTGGTAGCGCGAGTAGAAGGTGTTGTTGACCAGCGTCGGTCCGACGATCCCGATGCTCTCGGCGAAGCTCTCGAACGGACCGACCGCCAGGCTGTTGCTCACCCGCGTGCCGTGGCCGAGCAACACCGCGCCGTCGTGCGGCGCGTCCGGCGACGGCTCCTCGAAGACGCACCGGTCGATGATCGTGTCGAGGGCTGCCGCCGGCGAGGTCGGCTGCTCGAAGTACCCGGGATCGACCCACACCGCGTAGTCGCCGGCGTCGTCGAGCAAGAAGGCGATGCCGGTGAGTGAGACGCCGTCGCCGTGCGAGAGGATGAGCAGACCGTGGTTGAGGTTTCTGGCGCGGTCGGCGATGATCACGTCGCCAACCGAAAAGCCGGGCGCCAGGCTCAACGACAGCGGTCGGTCGATTACCACCTCGCGGTCGGCCCAGAGCGTCAGCGGGCCGCCGCTGCCGCCGTAGAGCCACACCGCGCCGCCGGGGCGCGCCGCGGCGAGCGCCTCGTGCAGCGGCTGAAGTTGGGTGACGACGTCGAAGTCACACGGGCCGGCGCAACCCTGCGGCCCCGGGCCGACGCGCAGCGTCGA
>JBFYZW010000696.1:0-2712 GCA_041309305.1 Deltaproteobacteria bacterium
CATCCCCGGCGCGCCGCCCGGCGCGGCGACCGCCGGCGGCGTCCCGCCGGCCGGCTGCTCGAAGGTGACCAGCTGCTCGATCTTCGCGTTGGCCTTCAGGTCGCGCAGGATCTCGCGCCGCTTCTCGTTGCGCTTGCGCGCCAGCAGCGAGTTCTTGATGTTCTCCTTCACCTCGTCGAGCGGGCGCTGGCGCTCGGCCTTCTTCTCCCACACCTTGACCACCTCGTAGCCGGTCTTGGTCTCGACCACGTCGGAGATCTGCTCGGCCTGCAGGTTGAAGGCGACGTTGTCGAACTCGGGCGGCATCCGCCCGCGCGCGAACCAGCCGAGGTCACCGCCACGGCTCGCCTCCGGCCCGTTCGAGTTGGCCTTGGCCAGCTCGGCGAAGTCGGCGCCCTTGGCCAGCGCCTTCTTGCGCAGGTCGGCCGCCTTGGCCCTGGCCGCCTTCTTGTCCGGGTCCTTGGCGTCCGGCGCGACGCGGACGACGATGCGGCTGGCGCGGATCTGCTCCCGATCGAGGAAGCGCTGCAGGTTCTCGGTGTAGTACTTGCTCACCTCGTCGTCGGTGACGTCGACGTTGCCGCTCATGTTCTCGACCACCCGGTCGCGCAGCAGGTTGCGCTCGAGGTCCTGGCGCATGTTCAGCTCGGTGTTCTTCGACCGGTTCAGGTAGTCCTGGAACGCCTGGTCGGTGCGGAAGCGTCCCTTGTACTCCTGGAACTTGGCGTCGAGCTCCTCGGGCGTCACCGCCACCCCGAGCCCCTTGGCCTTCTGGGCGATCATCATGTCGTCGATCATCCGGCGCAACACGCTCTCGCGGATCCGCACCTCGATGCTCGGCGGCAGCTGGTGGTTCTGGCCGCGGTAGCGCGCCATGTTGCGCTCCACCTGCTCCTCAAAGTCCTTCTTCAGAATCGGCTCGCCGTTGACCCGCGCGGCGATCTCCGACTCCGGCACGCCCTTGCACCCGACGGCGAGGGCCAGCAACGCGAACGAGAACAAACGCTTGGCGACCATGTCGAGCCTCCGTGAACGAACGAGAACCCACCGGCCCACTCGGGCCGCGAGAGCGCCGCACCATACCCTCGCCGGCTTCGCACGGTCAAGGACGGGCGAATCCGCGCCCCGTTGACCTGGCGCGGCCGGCCGGCCAAGCTGCCCGCGGGAGGAGCCGCGATGACCGATCCAGAAACGATCCAGGCGCTGGTCAAGGAGGTCCTCGACGACACCGGCCTCAAGCTCAAGGTCGACCGCTACCAGGTCGAGGAGGAGCTCGAGAGCCGGCAGGTGCGGGTCCGCTGCGAGGTCCACGACGCGCGCACCGGAGCGCCGCAGGTGATCGAAGGACGCGGCGTCGGCATGGTCGACGCCTTCTTCCACGGCATGGTCGAGCGCTACTCGCACGAATTCCAGTCGCTCAAGTCGCTGCGCTTCGCCGACTTCTCGATCAAGGCCGAGGTCGCCACCGCCAAGGCGGCGGCCCGCTCCGACATGACCGCGAGGGTCGCCTTGCACCTGTTGAACTCCGACAACCGGGAGTTCACCTTCACGCACACCTCACCGTCGGTCTCCGGCTCGACGATGGCGGTGGTGATCAAGGCGGTCGAATTCTTCGTCAACAGCGAGAAGGCCTTCGTCGCCGTCTTCCGCGCCCTGGCGCACGCCCGCGAGCAGAACCGCGCCGACTCGGTGGCCCGCTACACCGCGCAGCTGGCGACCCTGGTCGAGGCCACCTCCTACTCCGAGGTGATCGAGAACATCCGCAAGCAGGAGCTGCACCGCTGACCTCCCGGCGCGGCGCCAAATCGGTGGCACCGGCCGCGCACATCGGCTACGCTGATCGGCAGTGACCGACTCGGAGCCCAAGAGCTTCGGCTTGCCCTCGGAGATGGGCGAGCTGATGGCCACGCTGCTGGTCGTCGTCGACGCCTGGTACGCGCTGGCGAGCGAGGCCGCCCCCGGCCGCTTCCGCCCGGCGGACCGGCTCGAGGTCCTCGGCCTGCTCGTCCGGCTCCTCGCCCGCCGCTTCAACGGCTTCCGCCGGCCGCCGCGGCCACACGAGGTGCGCGCGACCGTGAAGGAGCGCGGCGTCGGGTTGGTCATCCGCTCGACCCGGGCGCTGACCGATTGCGAGGCGATCGAGCGGCAGCTCGGCCTGTACGGCTTCCGGGTCCACGCCCACGGCCCGGCGGCCGAGATCCTGATCGCCGCCGACAACCTCACCGGCGCGCAGGTGCTCGCCTTTCCCCCTCGGTCCGCCAACGCCAAGCAGCGGCGGCGCTGACGCGCGGCGCGCGCAGGGGTGGTGGGCGGGACCCTCGAACGGTGCTATAACGTGCCGGTGGCGAAGCAGGACTACGACTTCGACGACCTCGGCGGGGTAGACCTGTCGAAGCTCGACCTCGAGCACATCCGACTCGATCCCGAGGAGCGATCGAGCCCCTGGTGGCGCTGGTTCCTCCTCGTGCTGCTCGTCGGCCTCGGCGCGCTGGTGCTCTGGTTCCCGACCACGTCGTTCTACCAGACGCAGGGGCACGCCAACTGGCTCTTCTTCCTCCTCTGCACCACGGCCCTGGTCGTCGGCATCAGCAGCGGCCGGTGGCTCTGGCGCGCTGCGGAGGAGGCGGCCCGCGCCTACGCCGCGCGGCGGGAACGGGAGGTGCGCCCCAGCACGCCGCCCGAGCCGCCGTCGGCAGATCGGAAGAGCGTCGT
>JBFYZW010000697.1:0-13963 GCA_041309305.1 Deltaproteobacteria bacterium
CAACACCGACGAGCTCCGACCCTTGAATCTCGTGTTCCCAATGCGGGTGAAGCAGAATGGCCAGGAGCGGTTCCTCAGGGCCAACGGCTTCAAGCACGGCTGGCAGGCGCTGCTCAAGAAGGCAGGCCTGCTGGAGTACGGCTACACCTGGCACGACATGCGGCGCTCATGGAACCGCGCTGCAGCCGAGCGCGGCATCCCGGTCACGTATCGTGCGGCCTTCCTCGGACACCGAGAGGAGGTCAACGAGAGCAACTACGAGACCGAAATGGCGATCGCGTTCATGCGCGAGCACATGGGCCAGAGCATGGCGCCGGGGCTCCAGGAATTTTCAGGAGCTGTTCCAATTCTGTTCCAGTTGGGGTCTTCGCCGCAGGGCGTCGAAAAATAGTTCAACGAAATTGGTCGGGGCGCAGGGATTTGA
This sequence comes from Deltaproteobacteria bacterium, assembly GCA_041309305.1. Classification (GTDB taxonomy): domain Bacteria; phylum Myxococcota; class XYA12-FULL-58-9; order XYA12-FULL-58-9; family XYA12-FULL-58-9; genus JBFYZW01. The sequence continues at coordinate 425 of JBFYZW010000697.1, forward strand.
ACCCTGGGCCCCTAGCTCCCAAAGCTAGTGCTCTACCAGGCTGAGCTACGCCCCGACCCGGGCCACCTTTATAATGCAGGGCTGCCGGCTCGCAAGGGCCGGCCGCCTCGCGGCCGCCGGGGGCTCCCCCTGCTCACCGGCGCGTGGTAAGAGCGCAGCCATGAACGACGTGAGCCAGGAGGCCCGGGCGCGGCTGGCGGCCGAGATCGCCGCGGCGGTGCAGGGCAGGATCGACCGGCACGAGCCGGAGCTGCAGCAGATCATCGCCGAGGAGGTCGAGCTGGCGCTCGCCAGCCGGCCGATCGACCAGGCGTTGGCCCAGGCGGCGCGGGCGCTCGGCGGCCAGCAGGCGGAGCGGATCGTCATCACCTCCACCGGGCGGAACAAGAGCGGCATCGTCGCCCGGCTGACGCAGGTGATCAGCGAGTTCGAGGGTGACATCCAGGACATCTCGCAGACGATTGTCGGCGCCTACTTCACGATGGTGATCGTCGTCGACATCAGCGGCGCGACCAGCCAGGGGGCGCGCTTCGCCACCTTGCGCCAGCGGCTGCAGCAGGCCGGCGACGAGCTGGGTATCCACGTCGTCGCGCTGCACGACGACATCCTCTCGACGATGCACGCCGTCTGATGGCTCGCTCCGCCCTACCCACCGGCTTCGACGAGATCGTCGAGACCTTGCGCATGGTCGAGGTCGAGCACCTCGACATCCGCACCACGACGCTCGGGCTGTCGCTGTTCGACATCGCCGGCGCCGACGCCGGGCTGCCCGACCGGGTCTACCAGCGCCTGACCGAGCTGGGCCGCAACCTCGTGCCGATCGTCCAGGAGGTCGAGGCCGACCTCGGCGTGCCGATCGTCAACAAGCGCGTGTCGGTCTCGCCGGTGGCGATGGTCACCGGCTGCGCCCGACCGGAGGCGATGCTGCAGGTGGCGCAGGCGCTCGACGGCGCCGGCGCGGAGATCGGCGTCGACTACGTCGCCGGCTTCTCGGCGCTGGTGCACAAGGGCGCGACCACCTGTGATCAGGCGCTGATCGAGGCGCTGCCCGAGGCGATCGCCGGCACCTCGCGGCTGTGCGGCTCGGTGAACGTCGCCTCGACCCGCGCCGGGATCAACATGGACGCGGTGGCCGAGATGGGCCACACCGTCAAGGCGATCGCCGAGCGCACCGCCGACCGCGGCGGGATCGGCTGCGCCCGCTTCGTCGTCTTCGCCAACGCGGTGGAGGACAACCCGTTCATCGCCGGCGCGATGCACGGGGTCGGTGAACCGCAGGCGGTGCTCAACGTCGGCGTCAGCGGCCCGGGGGTGGTCAACTCGGCCCTGCGCCGGTTGATGGACAACCCGCCGCCGTCCGGGATCGACCTCGGCTCGCTCGCCGAGGTGATCAAACGCATGGCCTTCAAGATCACCCGCGCCGGAGAGCTCATCGGCCGCGTGGTGGCCAAGCGGCTCGGCCCGCCGGTCCAGTTCGGCATCGTCGACCTGTCGCTGGCGCCGACCCCCGCCGAGGGGGACTCGGTGGCCAACATCCTCGAAGCGATGGGCCTGGAGCACGCCGGCGCCCCCGGCTCGACCGCGGCGCTGATGCTTTTGACCGACGCGGTGAAGAAGGGCGGCGCGATGGCGTCCTCCTACGTCGGCGGCCTCTCCGGCGCGTTCATTCCGGTGAGCGAGGACATGGGGATGGTCGAGGCAGCGCGGGTCGGCGCGCTGACGCTCGAGAAGCTCGAGGCGATGACCAGCATCTGCTCGGTCGGCCTCGACATGGTCGCCATCCCCGGCGACACACCGCCCGAGACGATCGCGGCGATCATCGCCGACGAGATGGCGATCGGTGTGGTCAACAACAAGACTACCGCTGCGCGTCTGTTGCCGATCCCCGGCAAGGGGCCGGGCGAGGTGGTCTCCTACGGTGGCCTGCTCGGCGACGCGATCGTGATGCCGATCAACCGCTTCTCGTGCAAGCGCTTCATCGAGCTCGGCGGGCGCATCGCCGCGCCGATCCACGCGCTGCGCAACTGATCGGCGGCGAACGGCCGCCGGTCAAAACGCCGCGATCGCCCCGACCGTCGCCCGGTGCTCCTTCAACTCCCGGCCGTTGACCATCCAGCCGAAGGTGTACTCGGCCAGCAGGCGCACGTTGGTGTGCAGCAGGTAGTTGAGGTTCAGGGTGTAGGCCTCCTGGTTCCCGGCGGCGACCAGACGACGATCGACGTCGCCGCTGTCGACGATCAACTCGTCGCTGTCGACGTAGTTGAACAGGAAGACCGCGTAGAGTTGCCCGGGGTCGCCGAGGACGCGCCAGACGACCTCGGCGAGCAGCCCGTGGCAGGCGACCGCCTGCCACTGATCGCGGGCCGCAAAGACCGGGTTGGTGTCGCGCCGCCACAGGTACTGGAGGTTGAGCTCGACCGGCCCGACGGCGACCGTCGCGTCCGGCCCGACCACGGCGGTGTAGTTGTTCCGCCGCGCGCCGCTCTCCTGTTGCTCCCGGCCGTAGAGACCGAACACCCCGACGCGCACCGGGCCGAGCGACTGCGACAGACGCAGCGCGCCGTGCTTGTGCCGGTCGCTGTCCAACCCCTGGCGCAGGTCCCCCTCGCCGATGCCGTTGCCGTTGACCACCATCGCCACGACGTCGAGGCCGAAGCCCCAACCGGCGCTGAGCATCACCCCGCGATCGTAGGTCAGGCGCATCACCGAATTGCCGGGGCGGAACTTGTAGAGCAGGTAGTCCTGGAAGGTCAGCCGCAGCTCGCGCTTGAGCATCGGGTCGGAGATCTGGAACTGCCCGACCATGACGTCGAGCGGCGTGCCGCCGACGTCGTTGAAGTGCAGGTAGGCGTCCTCGATCCCGGCCACCTCACCGTGCTCGTTCATGTAGAAGTAGAAGTAGTAGCCGAGGTCCTTGGCCAGCCGCCCGCCGCTGAGCAGCTTCAAGCCGAACGGCGTCTTCAGATCGACCTCGGCCTGATCGGCGTCGTCGTGGGGCAGCGCAGCGTCGAGGTAGAAGTCGGCGCGCACGGCGATCGGGAAGTGGCGCAGCAGCGCCAGCCGATCGTCGCCGACGTCCTTGAAGTAGCGCGGCGGCAGCGGCGCGTCGCTGGGCGCGAAGGCGTTGCCGGCGAAGTCCTCGCCGAACTCGGTCAGCTTGGGGATCGGCGCGTGGCAGACGTTGCACGAGTAGTCGTGGGCGCGTGCGAAGGCGGGGATCGCCTGTGCGGTGCGGGCCGCGACCGCGGTGGCGACGAACAGGAGGGCGAGGCGGAGCTGGGCGAGAACCATCGTGGACTCCTGGGTTCAGTCGTCGATGACGTCGAAGGTCACAGAGGTGGTGTTGATCAGCTGGTCGCGGGTCTCCTCGGCCGGCACACCGAGGAACTCGCCGATGCTCGGGATGAGCAGCCGGTAGTTGATCGTCGCGCTGGCGGTCATCGGGCCGAGCGGCGCGTCGACGGGCACCTTGAAGCTGTAGGTCTCCACCCGGGTCTCGAGCGGGCCGATCCGGTAGTCGACCCCGAGCTTGGCGGTGTACCACTGCATGATCGTCATCTCGCCCAGCGGGTTGAAGTAGGCCATGCGGAAGACCCGATCACCCTCGGGCAGGCCGTCGCGCGGCAGCCCCTTGAAGTCGGCGATCTTCTTCACCCTGCCGATGTCGTGCCACGCCGGCGCGTTGCTGGCGATGGTCGTCTCCTCGCCGGCGAAGCCCTTGCGGTCGACCGGCAGGTGGCGCGTCGCCCCCTTCGCGTCGCGGACCTCGACGTGCGCCCAGAGCTGGCGCTCCTCGACCGAGCCGGAGGGGATCTTGTGCCCGACCTTGGTATTGAACAGGTAGAGGGTCAGGCGCACCGTCTCGCCCGGGGCGACCTCGTGCCGGTCGGGGACCAGACGCAGCTCGACGGCGCCGTTCAGCTTGGCCGGCACGTGCGCGCCGTGGAAAAGGTGCTGGTGGGACATGCGCTCGACCGGCGCCATCGTCGCCGGCCGCATCATCGTCTTCGGCATGTGACAGTCGTGGCAGCGGATGCCCATCTTGCTGTACGGCCCCTCGGCCCACTCGAGCTGCGTCGACTTGACCCAGACGCCGTAGGGGCTCTTCTCGTTGTGGCAGGTGCCGCAGTACGCCGCCTCGCGCTGCAGCGGCAGCTCGGCGACCTCGTGCTCGGGTGACTCGACGTCGGCGCGCGGTCCGTATTTGGTGCTCCCGGGGTCGGGCACCCAATTGAAGTTGAACGGGTCCCCCGGCGCGCGGCCGCTGATCGTGTGACACAGATCGCAGCTGACCGACTCGTTGGCGCGGCTCCCCTTGGCCGGCGGCGGCGGCGGGGTGTCGCCGGCGAGGAAGGCGAGCGGCGCGTGGCAACCGTTACACTCCGCCTTGACCGCCGCGACCTTTGGCTCCTGGTCGGCGTGCGGCACGGCGAGCTCGAAGTACTCGATCTCGTCCCAATGGTGCGTGTAGGCCTGGCTCATCATCGACAGGCGCCACTGCTGGAAGAAGGCGCTGTGGCACGAGGCGCACGCCGCCGGCCGCTCGTAGGCGTCGTACGGGTGGCTGCCGAGCGTCGCCGGCGGACGGGCCGGGCCTTCGGCGACGGCCACACCGGCGAGCGAGGAGAACAGCGCAGCGCAAGGGATGGCCCAAGTGGCGAGTCGCGACATCGTCAACCTCCGCGGTGGGCATCTAACGACAATTCCCCACTCGACTCAACCGGTTGTCGGGCCGGCCGAGACCTGCTATCCGCAGCCGAAGATGCCCTCGCGGGCGTTTCGGGGGACAGGAGAGCGTTGCATGGCAGGCCCCGTCGATCTCTCCCGGCTGTTGCGACCGCGCGCCGTCACCGTGGTCGGCGCGACCCAGAAGCCCGGCAAGGTGGGGCGCATCATCTTCGAGATGCTGCTGCGCGCCGAGCGGCCGGTCTACCCGGTGCACCCGAAGGAGACGACCATCCTCGGCCAGCGCGTGTTCAACCGCGTCGCCGATCTGCCGCCCGAGATCGATCTGGCGGTGATCGCCACCGGCGCCGACCGGGCGGTCGAGACCGCCGCCGAGTGCGCCGCGCACGGCATCCCGTTCATCATCCCGGTCGCCGGCGGCTTCGGCGAAGTCGGCGCGGCCGGCAAGGCGCTCGAGGAGAAGCTGCTCGCCGGCTGCCGGGCCCACGCTGCCCGCGTCCTCGGCCCGAACACGCTCGGCCTGTTCATCCCGCAAGAGCGGCTCGACACCATCTTCGTCGAGCACGGCGACCGGGCGCTCGCCTCCGGCGGCGGGGTCGCGTTCATCACCCAGAGCGGCTCGGTCGGCACCGAGGCGCTCGGTGTGGCCAGCAACATCGGCTTCGGTCTGCGCGCCTTCGTCGGCCTGGGCAACAAGATCGATCTCGACGAGATCGACTTCATGCAACACTTCGGCGCCGACCCGCGCACCACCTGCCTGGCGTTCTACATGGAGACCGTGGCCCGCGGCCGCGAGTTCCTCGAGCACGCGCGCGAGATCGCCCGCCACAAGCCGGTGGTGGCGTTGAAGGCCGGGCGCACGCCGCTCGGGGCGGTCGCGGTCAGCTCGCACACCGGGCGGCTGGCCGGCTCCGACCGGGTGATCGGCGGCGCGATGCGCCAGTTCGGCGTCCAGCGCGTCTTCGACGAGGCGCAGCTGTGCGACGCGGCACGCATCCTGTCGATGGTCCAGCCGCCCCGGGGCCCCCGGGTCGCGGTGGTCTCACCGGGCGGCGGCTACGGCGTGATGGCCACCGACTACATCGAGGCCAAAGACCCGATCGTCCCGCTGCAGATGGCCAAGCTGAGCGAGAAGACCGAGCAGCGCATCAGCGCGATGGCGCCGGCCTACGCCTCGGTCCACAACCCGGTCGACCTGACCGCGGTCGCCGACGACGATCTGACCATCGAGGCGCTCCGCGCCGTGCTCGATGACGAGAACGTCGACATGGTCCTGTGCATCGCGCTGTTCGCGCCGCCCGGGATCACCGACGCGCTGGTCGGTCGGATCGCGACCTTGCGCTGGGAGAGCGACAAGCCGCTGGTGCTGGTCGTCCAATACGGCCCGTTCACCGACGGTCTGCTGCGTCGCTTCTACGACGGTGGAGTGATCGGCTTCCCGAGCACCGAGCGCGCCGTCCGCGCGCTGCGCACGCTGGAGGAACGCCGACAGCTGGTCGCGCAGCTCGGAGGTGGCCAATGAGCGAGACCCGCGCATGGCTGGACGCGCTCGGCGAGCGGCGCCAGGCCGACGAGTTCCAGGTCAAGGAGCTGCTCCGCCGCTGCGGCATCGCCGTGCCGCGGGGCGTGCGCCTGATGCCGGGTGACGCGCTGCCGGCGCTCGACTTCCCCGCCCCCTACGTGGTCAAGGTCTGCTCGCCGACGGTGCTGCACAAGACCGATACCGGCGGCGTCGTGCTCCGGCTACCGGCCGCCGAGCTCGCCGGCGCGGTGGACGAGATGCGCCGCCGCTTCCCCGACACGCCGGTGCTGGTCGAGGAGCAGCTGAAGTTCCAGGGCACCGAGATGATCGTCGGCGCGCTGATGGATCCGGAGCTCGGCCCGGCGGTGATGGTCGGCGCCGGCGGCATCCTCACCGAGCTCTACCGCGACGTCACCTTCCGCCTCGCTCCCTGTCCGGTCGACGAGGCGCGGCGGATGTTGACCGAGCTGCACGTCGCGCCGGTGTTCGAGGGCTTCCGCGGCAGCACGCTCGACGCCGGCGGCCTGGCCGAGATCATCGCCCGGGTCGGCGACCTGGCCCTCGAGTTGCGCGACTGCTTCAGCCAGCTGGATCTCAACCCGCTGGTCTCGGTCGGCGGGACCTGGACCGCGCTCGACGCCAAGATCGTGCTCGGACCGGCCGAGAGCTGAACGCCCGACCGGCTCAGCGCAACCGGCCGAGCAAGGCGACGACGTACAGCGCCCCGGGCCCGAGCTCCGGGTGATCCGCCTGCGCGACCCCGACGCCGAGGTGGGTGATCCCCTTGACGCCGCCGAGCTGGGCCGCGGTCACCTGCGCCGGATCGGCGACGGCGACCACCATCGCGCGCACGCCCAGGAAGCGCTTCGCGGCCCGGCCGAGCAGGCCGCTCTCGGTCAACCGCGCGGCGTTGGCCTGGCGGGCGCGGGCGAGCTCGGTCGCCGCCGCCGCCGCGGTCTCGGCCAGCTCGGCGTCCCACTGCAGCTTCAGCCCGCGCTGTAGCCGATCGCCGATCCCGCGGGCGGTCGCGACGACGTCGGCGGCCGGCGGCAGGCGGACGTAGAGCTCGGTGACCAGGATGTCATTGGCCTCCGGATCGCGTCCCGGCACGACGCCGACCCCGACGTGGGTGACGTCGGGGGAGAGGGTGTTGGCCCGGTGACCGGGGCTGTTCATCAGGCTGTCGTGTGCCTCGGCGACGCTGGCGGCGCGGGCCAGGTTCTCCTGCACCAACGCGCGCACGACGCCGGCGCGACGCAGCCGATCGGCGGCGCTGCCGCTCTCGGCCGAGACGTGCGCCACCTGGCCGGTGCGCGCCATCTCCTCGCTGAAGCGGCGCGCCACCGCGGCGACCGCCTCGTCGACCTGCAGCGCCGGCAGACCGGCGCGCCGGCGCGCCTGGTTGATCAGCGCCACCAGCTCCGCCTCGGCGGCCGGGACGTCCCCGGCGCCGATGGTGACCCCCTGCTCGAGCACCAGCTCGCGCGGCGGCTCGACGGCGCAGTAGACCGGGAAGTTCGCCAGCACCGTGTTGCCCTGCGGCGAGTCGGCGGTCAGCTCCAGGCGCATCCGCGCCGGCTGCTCCGGGCAGCGCAGGCTGACCTCGAAGCGTCCGCCGTTCGCGGCGCGCACCGGGTGACTGCTCACCTCGCCCGACTCCCAGGTCACCGCCATCGCCGGCGCGCGGTACGGCGGCGCCAGCCGGCCGCGCACGGTCACGGACTTCCCTGCGGCGAAGACCTTGGCCACCGGGGTCAGCTCGAGGTGGCTCTCCTGCAGGGCGAGGATCACCGCCCGCTGGCCGTCGTCGCGCGGCACGACGCCGACGCCGGCGTGCCGGTAGTTGCCGCCGAGCAACAGCCGCGTGATCCGCTCGCGCATCGCCGCCGCGAGCTCGGAGGCGTCGGCGCGGTTGGAGAAGATGACCAGGAGGTGCGGCGTCGGCTCGGCGATACCATGGTGGTGAAGGACGAACTCGATCGCCCGGTAGGCGAGCGGCTCCTGGGTCGGCACCAACGCCGCCAGGTCTCGGGCGGTGCGCATCAGCCGCTCGTCCCAACGCGGCGGCGTCAGCCGGTTGGCGCGGGCGAGCTCGACCACCTCAGCGGCGATCGCCGCCTCGAACGAATCGGTGAGGGGCAACGCCTCCTCGATCGCGCCGTAGACCGGCGCCGGTGCGCCGCTCGGGGTCACCCGCGTGATCCGCGGCCCGAGCTGGACCGCCTGACCGGCCGACACACCGCCGGCCGCCGGCGGCACGACGCCCGGGCGCGGACAGGCAAAGACGCCGACGAGGCAAGAGATCAACAGCGGGCGCAACCACCACACAGCCATCCGTCCTTGTTGCCCCGGCACCACGGTCAAATGCAAGGGGCAGTTTGCCCGCGATCCCCCTTCTGGTAGAGAGGAGCGGCCACCGCGGCGCTTCGCTGCCGGTGAGCTGGAGGATCCCATGCGCACGTCGCTCGTCTGCCTCGCTCTCGCCTTGCTCATCGGCGCCGCCCCGGCGGCCGCCCAGACCGACCTGCAGCTCACCGCCGGCACGATGCAGGTGGGCGGCTACGGGACGATCAACATCAACACGGTGATGCCCGATGGCGGCGACAGCGTGACCGGCACCAACCTGAGCATCTCGCCCCAGTTCGGCTACTTCATCGTCGACCAGGTCGAGCTGCTCGCCGGCGCCCGCCTCGGCATCGGCTTCGGCGATCTGTACAGCACCGCCGACCGGCTGGTGACCTTCTTCGTCGGCGGCCGCTACTTCTTGCCCCTCGGCCTGCCGGTTCCCGCCTACGTCGGCCTCGACGTCGGCATGGGCTTCAACATCCCGCCCAGCGACGACACCACGCGCGAGACGACCAAGGGGCTCGAGCTGGCCGTGCCGATCGGCGTCCTGATCCCGCTCAACGCCCACGTCGCCCTCGACGTCGGCGTCCGCCCGGCCTACGCGCTGTCGTTGCAGGACGGCGGCACCGACCAGCTGCTCGTGCCGATCGGTTACTTCGGCGTGCAGTCTTTCTTCTGAGAAGCGGGGGGACCGCCCGCGGCGACGACGGGCGGTGCCAATCAACTAGCCCGAAGCCGCCGCTCTGCGTCCCCCCGAGCCCCCAGCGCCTCGGGCGGGCGAAGCCCTTCCTCGGCGCTCTACAGCTACGAAGCGGCGGGACCTCCCGCGGCGACGCGGCCGCTCAACGCCGGATCCGCGCGCTGTACCAGCGGTTGAAGTCCTGGCTGGTGGCGCGCAGCACCGTCTGGTTGCCGGCCAGGACCTTCTCCGCGACCCCGAGATACTCGAGCAGCTCGGCATACTCGCGCAGCGGCTTGATGCCGAGGTCGCGCTCCGCCTGGGCCACGGTCACCGGGCTCGGACAGTCGATCAGGTACTGCATCAGCGCGTGCTCCGGCGCGGCGTAGGCGCCCCGGTAGGTCACGCCGCGCTCGAGGTCGAACACCGCCCAGATCTGGTTGTAGAGGGCCTGGAGATCGGCGGCGGCGCGCTTGCGGCACTCCACCAGGCTGGCCTTCGGCGCCAGCTCGCGCTCGGCGAGCAGGCGCTGCAGGATGTAGGGGTGCTTGCCGCTCCAGGCGCACAGCTCGGCCACCTCGTCGGCCCCGATCGTCGGCAGGCCGAGGCGGATCAACCCCTCGGCCTCGGCGTCGCGCAGAGTGCCGAGCAGGAGCAGGCGCAAGACCCGCCACGGCGTGCGCGGCTCGAGCAGGTGCTCGCGGAAGAGGCGGCCAGCGTCGATCACCACGGCGTGCGGTTGGCCTGGCCGCTTGGTGTTGACCAGCTCGGCCAGCGGCTTGAGCGCGCTCTCGAGCTGACGGCCGAGCAAGAGGTCCCCGTGCTCGAGAACGAGCAGCCACTGACACCAGCCGCTGGTGCCACGCAGCGCCTCCCAGAGCTGCTCGAGCGCCGCGGCGAGGGCAACCCACGGGTTCTTGCTGCGCGAAAGCTCCGGCTGCGGCGCGCGCACCGGCGCGCCGGCGCCGAAGACCTTGGCGTCGAGCACCGCGCCGCTGACCCCGGCCCACAGCTCGCGAACCAGCGCCGCCGGACCTCCGGCGGCACACCGAGCGAGGTCGAGCCGCACCGGCACGAGCTTGGTTGCCTCTGGTTGTCGCTGCCAGCGCAGCACGACGGCCTCGCACAGCCGCTCGATCGTCGAGCTGCGACCGGTGCGCGGTCCACCGCAGAGCAGGAACGCCCGCCCGCGGCGGACGCCGTCCTCGAGCGAACGACCGAGCTGCTCGCGACCGACGTAGGTCGGTGGACCGACCGGGCGATCGTGGACGTAGAGGCTCACCGCTCCAGCGCTTCGACCACCGAACGGTACAGGTCGGCGCCGAGCACCTGTGGGCCGAGCGCCTTGGCCTCCTCGAGCACCGCCCGCGCCCGCCCCTCTTCGCCGTGATCGAGCAACGCCAGACCGAGCGAGTAGAGGTGGAAGCCGCGCTCCTGCGGCTGGCCGCCCTCGCGCGCCTCCTGGACCAGCGCCTCGAGCTGGCTGATCCGGTCCTTGCGCACGCGGCGGACCTCGTCAGGCTTCCCCTCGTTGGCGAAGATCTGCTCGACGAAGGTCAGCGCGGTCACCGAGTGCACGGTGGCCTTCTCCGGGTAGCCGACGCGTCGCAGCTCGAAGAGCGCCTTCTGCAGGCGCTTCTGGTGGTAGTAACACAGCCCGAGCGAGGTGCGCGCCGCCGCCGACCAGAACGGGTGCTTGCGCTTCGCCGCCTCCTCGAACTTCTCGACCGCGGCGCCGAGCTGCCGACCGCGGAACAGCAGGTCGAGCCCGATCTTGTACAACGCCTCGACCGCCGCCTCGGAGCCCGGGTGCTCTTGCACGATCTGCTCACGTACGCGGCGCAGCCCCTCGAGGTCGTGCTGCGCGTCGAGGTTGGCCAGGTCGTTGAGCAACGCCTCGAGATTGGCCATGGGGTCTCCTAGCGAACGCCGAGCTCGCGTTTCAGCTTCTTGAGGATCTCGAAGTACTCCTTGCGCGAATAGGCCTGGTTGAGGATGTGGAAGTCCTTCTTGACCAGGCCGACGCAACCGACGCAGTAGGTGCAATCCGAGCAGGAGACGCAGTGGATCAAGTAGGCGCTGCCGGTGCAGTGCTGGCAGGCAGTCAGGTACGCCGACGCGTGACAGGCGCCGCAGCCGGTCGAGTGCGACAGATTGCTGCAGTTCTTGCACCCCTGGCAGTAGGTGCACTTGTAGCAGTTCTCCAACGCCTCGGAGAACATGCACGCGGCGCAGGCGCGCAGGTCGGTGGAGTTCAAGCAGCCGACGCTCGGCGCATCGTCCTCGAAGGCGCGGGTCAGGCGATTCAGCTCACTGTGGAATTCGGTGCGGTTCATCCGGCTGATCCGATATCCCAGCCGCGGCTAGCCGGTCAAATGCCAGGCTCGACTTGCGCCCCCTGCCTGGGCTAAGAGGTTGCCATGGCCGACGCAGAACGACGCAAGCATGAACGCATCCTCATCGAGATGCCGACCCGGATGTGGCTGGACGAGAGCTACAAAGGCAAGCCGATCCTCTTCGAAGGTCACGCGACGACCCGCGATCTGGCGATCGGCGGCACCTTCCTGCGCTCCAATTACCTGCTGCCGGTCGGCTTCCCGATCAACATGGAGATGCGCATCGACGAGCATGACATGCTCCTCGCGCGCGGCGAGATCGTCCATGCGCTGGGCGGTAGCGCCGAGCACGAATCCGGCATGGGCATCATGTTCACCGAGGTGGACGCGGAGAACCGCGAGCGGCTGCTGCGCTTCTTCGTCAGCGATCGCATCCGCGAGTTCTACCGCGATCGCTTCCTGGTCGAGTTCCCGCACCTCGAGACGGTGCTCTCGCTCAAGGACGTCGCGCTGGTCCTCAACCTCTGGGAGGACAAGGAGGGCCGGCTGAGCACGCTACGTCGGCCGGAGACCGGCAAGGCGCGGGCCAAGCGCCGCGACGAGGAGATCGAGGCGACCCGACGCCGCAGCGGTCGCTGAGCGCCTCAGAGCACCCGCTCGAGGGTCACCACGACGTCGTGGGCGGGCACCTGGACCAGCTCGCCAAGCTCGCCGATCACGTCCCCCGGGTTCTTGCTCATCGCGTCGCGGTCCTTGTCGACCCGCGCCTCGAGCTTGACCTTGCCGGCCAGCGCGGTGCGGGTGTGCATGATGTTGTCGCCGGTGAGCGTGAACGAGATCGGAAACGCCTCCGGCGCGTCCACGCGAGTGACGGCGATCAGGCTGCCGGTGGCCGCGTTGCGCGCCATGACGAAGATCACGTCTCCGGCGGCGACCTTGTCTTTCACCGCGGCGCTGACCTCCAACCGACCGTGGATCTCCCCGCTGGTCAGCTCCGGCAAGGCGTTGTCCATCGCCTCGCTCGCCGACGCCGCGGTCGACGCGTGGCCGGGCGGCTCCTTCTGGCAGGCCAGCGCACCGAGCAGCGCGCCCAGCACCAGGGTCATCATCGGATTTCTCACGCCATGTCCTCCGCCAGCAGCCATCGCGTCTCGGCGCCGATCACCCCCTCGGCTCGTAGCTCGGGGTGATCGAAGCGGACCCGCACCTCGGCCGACTGGTCCCGCAGGCGCGCGCGCTGCTCGTCGTTGAGCCGAAAGCGAACGTACTTCTTTGCCGTGCCGTTGTCACCCATCGTCAGGCCGGTCAGCGGCTCGGCGAAGACCACCTCGCCGCCGACGAGCAGCGCCATCCGTTGCTCGAGCTGGTGCAGGCGCTGCCGCACGTCCCCGGGCGACTCGCCCGGCGCGAGGTGCAAGGTGACCGCGGCGCACAGCGCGTCCGGGCGCGGCAGCATGGTCGCGTAGATGTCGCACTCGGCCTGCAGCGCCTGGGGATCGCGGATCCCCTCGGCGCGCATCGTCTCGTGGATCTGGAACAACACCGTGTCGCGGTTCTCGAACACCACCGCCAGCCGGCCGTTGAGCTCGACCCGCCGCTGCCGGCGCAGCGCAACCGCCCGCTTCTTCATCTCGGCGCGAACAGCCTCATAGTCGGCCAGGGTGCGGATCTCGTCGGCACGGATGACCTTTGGCATCGAGACCCCCGGGGCAGAGTCGGACCCGACAAGCTGAACTGACCCACCCTACGATGGGCACCTCAGCCGGCACGTCAAGCTCCCCTTGACAAATCCCCCGGCGGGCCCGATCTGACCTGGGGAGGAGCGCGCACACCCTGATGAGCGAACCGACGATCCGCCTGGTCCGCCTCCGTGAGGTGGCGCTGCCGGTCGAGGCCGGTCTGGCCCCCACCGAGCCGCTGCGCCGCGCCGTCGCCGAGCGGCTGGGCATCGCGCCGACCGGCCTGCCGCC